>CAMHSB010000002.1 GCA_946187695.1 uncultured Bacteroidales bacterium | reverse complement strand
TCAAAATCAAGTCAAATAGATTTAATAATCCGTCCAACTTTTTGGGGTCACCTCAGCTGAGCGCTATTTTTATTTAACGGCTTTGAAACTCATATCGAGACTCTTGTAACTGTGCGTCAGAGCTCCTACCGAAACGAAGTCCACACCCTGGATCGCGTAGTCGCGGAGCGTATCGATCGTGATACCGCCACTGGACTCAATCTCCATATGTCTGCCGGCTGTCTTCTCCCACGCACGAATGAGATCCACCGCCTCTTTCGTCTTTGCGGGAGTGAAGTTATCCAGCATGATACGGTCAGGGATATTGGTCGCCAGCGCCTCATTGATCTCGTCGAAATTACGCACCTCGATCTCGATCTTCATGTTGAGGAATTTCTGCGCTTTCTCGGGGTGCTCGGAAGCACTCTCCTTACAATAATCGCGTGCACGTGTGAGCGCGTTCGTGACACCACCAGCAAAGTCCACATGGTTATCTTTCAGCAGAATCATGTCGAACAAGCCGATACGGTGGTTCATACCGCCGCCTAAAACCACCGCCTCTTTCTCCAGATAACGCAGTCCAGGAGTCGTCTTACGCGTATCCAGCACATGGCATCCCGTGTCCTCAATCAGGCTCTGGTACTTATGCGCGGTCGTCGCGACACCCGACATCCGTTGCATGATATTGAGCATCGTGCGCTCAATCTGCAGCAGACTCAGTTCTTTGCCGTACACCTTAAACGCTACGTCACCCGGCTTCACATGATCGCCGTCATGCAAAAACTGCTCGAAGCGGCATTCGGGATCGAAATAGTTGATGATCTCTTTCGCCACCTCTACACCGGCGAGCACACCCGTGTCCTTGATGATGAGTTGCTGGCACCCCATCTGCGTGGGCGGAATACAACTGAGCGAGGTGTGATCACCGTCGCGGATATCCTCTTCAAACCAAATAGCAATCAGCTTGCGTAATTCTTGTTTGTCCATATATTTTTCGTTTTTAAATTTACTTATTCGTGGTGATACGGCTCGCCGTTCAGGATCGTCATCGCGCGGTACAACTGCTCCACCATAAAGAGCCGTACCATCTGATGCGAGAACGTCATCTTACTCAGGCTCACCATCCCTGCCGCGCGGTCGTACACCGCTTGCGAGAAACCGTACGGACCACCGATCACAAACACCACATCCTTCCCCGACGACATCCGTTTCTGCATGTAGGTCGCAAAAGCCATGCTCGTGTACTCCTGTCCCCGCTCGTCCAGCAGAATCAGGTCCGCACTCGTACCTACCGCCTTGAGGATCAACTCCCCTTCTTGCGTCTTTTGCTGGTCGGTCGTCAGATGCTTGGTCTGCTTCAACTCCGGAATCACCTGCAGCGCAAACGGGATATAATGTCCCAGACGCTTGACGTACTCGCCAATGAGTGCGTCCAGATGCGCGTCCGTCGTCTTACCTACTATGAGCAGGGTCACCTTCATCAGCGCTTACCGTACGCGGATCTTCTGACCGATCTGCAAGATCTTCGTCTCCTTGATGCCGTTCAGTTGGCAGAGTTTCTTGACCGTCGTGCCGTATTTCTTCGCGATACCCGACAAGGTGTCACCGCTACGCACCTTATGGTACTTACGCGCCGCAGCCTCAGCACGCGCCTGTTTCATAGCCTTGATACCGATCACGTACTCGTCTGGGTTCTTCAACTGTCCCGTCGTGAAATCCACTACGTTCGCCGGGTTTATCGCTTCACCCAGATAACGGATCTCCCAGTGCAGGTGACTACCTGTCGATCGACCGGTGTTACCACCCAAGCCCAGTACATAGCCTGCTTTCACCGGCTCGTACTCGTCCACCATCGGACGGCTCAGGTGACCATAGACCGTCTCCAGACCGTTGTCATGACGAACGACCACAAAATAACCGTATCCTCTCGGATCCCAGCCCACGATACGTACCTGTCCAGGCCAAGCCGAACGAATACTATCACCCACTTGCACCTTGATATCCGTACCTTTGTGCATTCGGTTTCTACGCCAACCGTACGGACTCGTCACATAACCCGGAGCCGGCAACACAAAGCCCTCCATCGGAATACGCACATCCTCTTTGAGGCTGTCGAACATCGTGCCGTAGGGGTTCACGCGCTCATCGGTCCAGACAAAATGATAGATACTGTCCGCAGGGTGATGGTTGATCAGGTTGGTGTCCAGCATGAACTGCGGAGCGATCTTATACACCACGTCGCCCTCTTTCGTGCGCACCACGATCTTCTGCGGCAGCAGGTCCAGGTCGCAGCCTAAAATCAAAGTATCGTGCGAGAACAAACCCGCCAGACATTCCGGCAACTGCGAGGCCCGCACGTCGATATCATCCAGTTCCTCCAACTCATCACCGCTATCTACGGCCGTCGAGTCGATAGGAGGGGTCAAACCCAAGTCTTCACTAAAAATATTATCTGCTGTTAATGGAAGCACAGACAGTGCCAGCAGAATCCACAAAGATGTAAGATAACGCATATAATTCCTAATCCGAATAAAATACTACAAATAGCAATCAACCATTTTTTCCATGATGCCATGCCTTTCTTTACCTTTGGTAATTTCACGATCGGGAATGCCACCTGCTCGGTCAGCGTGCGACCAAACGGCACACTGATGATCGCGTCAGCGTTGATGGCCCAGCCGTTTGCGTTCAGTACCGGAGCGAGGTTACGACGACGCAGTTTGAGATACGCCATCACCATACTCGGACCCGAGATAACCAGCAGAATACATGCCAGCACCACCAGATATTGCCACCATGCAAAGCCCTTCATACCTGTAGCAACAGCTGCCAAAGCTGTACCGATCATACCAAGAGCCATACCGATTGCCGCAAAGATACCGGCAAACTTAGCAATATCGAACGCGGGTTTCTGCTCGGCTTTCGGATCGGTTATGGCCGCATCTGCCTTCGCCGTCAGATCACCAAACGCTTTCGCATCTTTCTCCGCCGCCGACTTATTGATCTTCTCCTCGATCCACTTCGAGAACTTGCGATACGGCGTCCAGAATGCCTGACGAATCGAAATCGGGTTGTCGATGATCTTCGTCACCGTTGCGTCGTAATCCAGACCGTCGTTGTCGTAGAACACCGCATTCTTACCGATACTGAGGTTATTGACCTCACCCTGCGTCATTGCGGCCACGATCTGCAGACTCTTACCCGTCTTCTGGTTGATGCAGTTGCAGTAAATCAAATACATCCCGCTCAGCGGTGCCTGACTGTCGTGCTTCGCCGGATCGTTCACACGCATACAGAGCTTGCACGCACGTTGATCTATAATGAGTGTACCGGCCTCGAACGATGCTATCGTGGCACTATCACGGTCATAGAAGTCCTCCAGCGTCACGAAGTTACGCAACAATCTGTAGAAATCACGGTGAATCAACAGCAACTTACGCAGCGGCATAAACTCCGCCTTCGCTGCATCCAAAGCCGCAGCATTGGCGCCTTCTGCAGCAGCCTTCGCGGCTTCCCACTCTGCTATCTGCGCGCCCATCTCCAAGAACTTCTTCTCCGTCATTCCCGGCTTAGGAGCGTCCTCCGGAATAGCAGCCAGACCCAGTTTCTGCAGTTTCTCCTGCTCGAAATAAGCGGCGTATTCTGCCTGCTTCTCCTTATAAGCCGCTATCACATCTGCCTCCAACGGTGCTGCCGGAATCGGTTGCTCCTCGATGCTCACCGCATCAATCGCTGCCTGCACAGCTGCCAGACTTACTACCCCATCCTTTGCCAGTTTCTCGGCAACTGCCTTGATGGCTTCATCTGCGATATTTTCAATATCGATGGAATCGCTTTGCTCGAACAGACTCTTCGCATCTTTCAGCGTCGCACACAGATAATCTGCCGTCGCAATCACTTCTTTCACACGCAGTTTACCGTCGCCGTCAAGATCCATCAGACTCAACGAATCGCTACTGATCTCCAGGCCTGTGGTCGGACAACTCAGAACCGTCCACATCTTCTTATCCAACTCGCCTAAATGACGGATATCCTCCGCCGATTGAATACGCACGCGGGTCACACCACCCACATTCGCAAAACTCCAGTTATAACCAGCCATAATATATAGTTTATTGATCAATTTTCAAAAATCCGGCACAAAATTACAAAAAAATTTGCACATATCAAAATTTTTCACTACTTTTGCACGCTTTTTTCGCTGAGAGGCGAGAAAAGGCTAACATGTTTAACCCTTTAACGGGACTTCTAGGACGACTTAGGAATACCTAGGAATACCTAGTTCCCACCACAAATTCTACCACATGGCAGAAAATCTTTCTCTCCAGAACTTCGACTGGGATGCCTATGAAGCACAACAGCAAGGCACAAAAAACGAAGAAGAAATCCAAAAGTATAATGACACCCTGAGCGCCATCAAGGACAATGAAGTCGTTGAGGGTACCGTCATCAGTATCAACAAACGCGAAGTCGTTGTTAACGTAGGCTACAAGTCGGACGGTATCGTTCCGGCTTCTGAGTTCCGTTACAACCCCGAGCTCAAAGTAGGCGACAAAGTAGAAGTCTACATCAAGAGCCAGGAGGACAAGAAGGGCCAACTCGTGCTTTCGCACAATGAGGCACGCACCGCTCGCGCTTGGGACCGCGTCAACGAGGCTTACAACGCAGGTGAGATCGTTACCGGTTACATCAAATGGCGTTCGAAAGGCGGCATGATCGTGGACGTACTCGGCATGGAAGCATTCCTCCCGGGCAGCCAGATCGACGTCAAGCCGGTTCGCGATTATGACATCCTCGTCGGCAAGACCATGGAGTTCAAGATCGTCAAACTCAATCCGGAATTCCGCAACGTCGTTGTTTCCCACAAAGCGCTCATCGAGGCTGAACTCGAGGCTCAAAAGGCTGAGATCGTCGGCAAACTCGAGAAGGGTCAGGTACTCGAAGGTACGGTTAAGAACATCACCAACTACGGTGTCTTCATCGACCTCGGAGGCGTGGATGGTCTTATCCACATCACCGACCTCAGCTGGGGACGCGTTAACGACCCGCACGAGATCCTGCAACTCGACCAGAAGATCAACGTTGTTATCCTCGACTTCGATGAGGAGAAGAAACGTATCGCGCTCGGTCTCAAGCAGTTGACTCCGCACCCGTGGGATGCGCTTGATCCGAACCTCAAAGTAGGCGACAAGGTTCACGGTAAGGTAGTCGTAATGGCTGATTACGGCGCATTCGTGGAGATCGCAGAAGGCGTTGAGGGTCTTATTCACGTATCTGAGATGAGCTGGAGCCAGCACCTCCGTTCCGCTAACGACTTCCTCAAAGTCGGCGACGAGGTAGATGCTGTCATCCTCACACTCGACCGCGCTGAGCGTAAGATGTCCCTCGGTATCAAGCAACTCAAGGCGGATCCGTGGGCTAACGTGGAGACCAAGTACGCAGTTGGCACTCGCCACTGGGCTAAGGTTCGTAACTTCACCAACTTCGGTGTCTTTGTTGAGATTGAGGAAGGCGTTGACGGCCTCATCCACATCAGCGACCTCAGCTGGACCAAGAAGATCAAACACCCGAATGAGTTCACCCAGATCGGTGCTCAGATCGAGGTTGTTGTGCTTGACATCGACGTAGCTAACCGCCGTCTCTCCCTCGGTCACAAACAACTCGAGGAGAACCCGTGGGAAGAGCTCGAGGCTAAGTTCGGCGTAGATACCATCGTTGATGGTAAGGTGGTTGAACTGACCGACAAGGGCGCTGTCGTTTCGCTCGAGGATGGTGTTGAGGCATTCTGCACGACCCGCCACCTCCAGAAGGAAGACAAGTCGCCGGTTGCTGTTGGTGACGAACTGCCGTTCAAGGTGATTGAGTTCAACCGTGACGCTAAGCGTATCCTCGTTTCGCACCTCCGCACTTGGGAGGAGCGCAAGGAGGCAGCTCCGAAGGCAGCTAAGAAAGCCGCTAAGGCTGAAGAACCCGCTCTCGACCTGCCGAAGGTAGAGAAGACCACCCTCGGTGACCTCTCTGCACTCGCAGAACTGAAGGCTTCCCTCGAAGCAGAGGCGAAACCCGCCAAGGCTGCTAAAGCTGCCAAGGCAGAAGCCCCCGCAGAGGAGCCCGCAGAAGAGAAGCCGGCTAAGAAAGCAGCTGCTAAGAAAACCAAAAAAGAGGAGTAATCATTCCTTTGGGATTTAAACCAAGAGAGACGGCCAAATGGTCGTCTCTCTCTTTGTCAGTAGGGTAGCTTCTTAGATGCATCGTAGGTCTCGATCGTTTTGGTCTGGATGACCACGGTCGTGTCGCCTCGTTGGCTGTACTCGCTCTTCGTGGTGATCGTGCGCGTTACGTTGCACGAACTCAAACCGAAGACCGCTCCCAGCGCCGTCAGCGCTGCAATCAGCACAGAGATGATAATCTTAATGATCTGTTGCTTCGTCATAGATCACACCTCCTCTCATTAGCTACGCGGGTGAGCCTGATCGTACTCCTGACCGCAGACGAGCCAGAGGTAGGCTTTCATCGTCTTCTTGCCGCCGGCGGTGTTCTTCTGTGCCTCGAACGCTTGCATGTCGGAAGCGATGTGGCTCAGGTCCTTACGACGGGTCTTGACCGCTGCTGCTACCGCGGTGAAGCGGTTACGTGCCCAGAGCTCATCCTCACCCGGAGCGGTGGAACGCTCTACTTTTCTGCGAAGGTAAAGACGGTTGCAATCCGCACTCTCAGTAGGCTTTACGCGGTGGGTTGCCAGCAACATCTTGGTGCAAGAATGCTGGCCGCTCTTGCTCGGTTTACTCAATGCTCCGGAAACGTGGTCGATACCGGAACTCCATTGTACTTTTGCCATAATAGTTAAGGTTTTAAGGGTTAAACATTAGGCTCCCAATTTTGCGTACTCCTGAGCGAAGATGTAGCCAGGGAGGGTGGCGTATTTCTTCTGGTTTTTGAAGGCGAGCGCATAGGCTGCTTTCTGCTCGGAGGTGAGTGCTTTGACGGCAGCACGTGCCTGGGTGAACTTCTGTCGCGCGGCGATCTCATCGGCTGAGAGCGGGTGCTTGGAAAGGTCACGGGGGTTGCAGATGCGACCGGTACAAAGGGTGTTACCACGTTTCTGGAAGTAGGTGTCCGAATGGGAACAGATCTTACCACGGTAGTGATTCACCATGTCAATAGGTTCATACTTTGCCATTCGCGTGTGGCTATCCTCGTACATGTACCAAAATTTCGTTTTGGTAGGAAGTACTCGGATGCCCTCTAAGCCACGTGAGAGGGGTTAATAGTTAATACTTAGGTTTAATGGTTTAACAATGTTCTCGCGCGAGTGGCGCCGGAGTGGCGCGAGAGTGGCTGTTTGGAAGGAGATTAGCAGGGGCTTATCTCGAAATCCGATGCAAAGATACGATGAACAAATTGGGGTTTGCAAATTTTTTTCGCAAAAAAATGAAAAAAAATGCGATAAAGTGAATTTTGACAGAACCAAAATTCACATTTTCACAGATTCACACATCTGTGTAGGTTGGAAAAATCTCCATAATAATATAATAATATTAATATTATATTTATTATGAGCAAAATGATCTCTCAAAATTTTGTGTGAATGTGTGAATTTGTGAATTTTACACATTCAAAAATTTGGGTATGTGAAAAAAAAGAAGTAATTTTGCAGCGATTTTTGGCTCATTAGGACATGAACAAATGACAGAAGAAGAAAGAACAGAGCAACGTAAAGAGAAGAAACTATACGGCATTGTTGAAGCCGTTGTGAAGTCGGTGCAAGATAAAACCATCGACATTCATCATGTGTTTACAAAGGAGTATGCAAAGAAATTCGTGGACGTGGATGATTTGGATTCGCGCTATGAGGTGGTGAAAGATTGGATTGATTCGTTGCCGTATATATTATCGATTGATGAAGACGATCGAGGAAAGGTCTTTGGGACAGTAAAGTTAGCGGATTATGATTATGATGTACACGGAGTTGAAGTGGCGTGTTTTGTGATTAAGAACATAAGCGCTGATTTCTGTATTGATGGTGAGACCTTTCTTCATCCGGAGATGATGAACCGTGGTGTTGTTCCCAATATTCTGTTTACTCCCGATGCGTTATGGGATGGTTGGAAAGAAGATTTCTATTACTTTCCGAAGAAAGGAGAACATGAGATTATGTTTGTCGCAAAATCCAACTTATTATCAGATGATTTAAATCTAGAGGATCCTCGTCAGGGCACTGATTTAATGCGTTTGGAAGAGGTTTTTCAACCATATGAAGATGAAGATCACAATGAGTTGGAGGAATACGATGAAGAAGCTGAAGCTTACACCAAACCATTAGGTATATATGGATTCATGGCATCGGTCATCAATGCTATGTTCAAGGATGCCGTACGGAGACAGATTTTTAGTATAGATTGGTATGAAGAGAATTGGGCTACCGTGGTTTGCTTCACTTCTCCTCATATGAAAATTCTAAATGATGATTGTTTGCCTAAACACCTTCATGTGCCAGGAGAGCTCTTATTTGCTACATATTTGGATATTGCTTTGCCTTGCTTACGAGAGAAGTTGGAGTTTGAAGACATAGAATACGAACACGAAGTGGGCTACACAATGCGCAAGATGTTGAACATCGAAATAGCACAGAGCAAGCAACTTGGCAAGTCCAAACTTTGGAAAGCTTTTCCTGACGACGTGCAGCAAATGTTGTTACAATACGAACGGCTCTTTATTAAATATCTGCAAAAGAACTTAGGAGTTGAAGTAACAGAAGAACCGATCGTAGAAGAAAAAGAGCAAGAAGATCTTCCGACGACCAATCCGTATTTCTCGTGTATCACAGAGTATGCGATTATATCAGGTCATGCGCAAGAAGTGGAAAACGAACTAAAAAGCGCTTGTGTCAGTGCTCCAAAACTGATGAAATGCATCAACACAAACGAGGCATTGGGCTATGTGGACACAAAGAACTTACAAACGAGCACGCTACATCGTTTGCTCAATGAGCATTTCCACCTCAAGTTTGGTCCGAGAAATCTTTCCAAGTACCGCACACAATAGTTCTTATTTCGCGGTCAATCGCTCAAACGATTATTTCCATTCAGTTCCACGGAACAAGTACCAAGTAGTTCCATTTAGTTCCAAATAATAGAAATCCGGTTCTAAGTAGTTCCGAAATGCAGTTACGATTTTCGTAGCTGCTTTTTTTGTACTAATTTTGCAGTCGAAAAACTCAAGTTAATCGTGCCCTCTTGGGCTAAGAAATCGGTAAGAGACCGGTTATAAACATTATTAAAAATCGCGAAAGTTGAGTGTGAATCGCACGTGCAAAGAGTGGCCACTCGCATACGAGACTAAGCACAAAACTTTTGCAAAGATGAAAAACGAAGTTAATCGCGCCCTTGTGGCAGAGAAAAAGCAAAATTATTTATGCGTAGATTTGACTACGAAGATGAAGAAGAGCGATCTTCAAGTGTTGGACAGCCGTAAGGGAACGTTGCATCGGACAGATGAGGACAAGTTCACCTTTATTGAAAAAGGCGTGCGTACGTACGAGACACGACCGGAGTTGCATTGGCGACTGTTAGATCGAACAAAGCACGGTAAGATCAAGTACAATGCGCAGCATGTGATGGTACAGATTTATGTGTCGCACGATGACTACAAGAATGGACGC
This sequence comes from uncultured Bacteroidales bacterium, assembly GCA_946187695.1. Taxonomy (GTDB): domain Bacteria; phylum Bacteroidota; class Bacteroidia; order Bacteroidales; family Paludibacteraceae; genus Colicola. The sequence continues at coordinate 195,462 of CAMHSB010000002.1, read as the reverse complement.
GAGTTGGCGGACCTGCTGGCGGCAGAGATCGAGACGATGGGTGAGACCTTGTGCGACATGGACCTCAAGGAGGAGGTTGCGGCATGTTGCTGATAGCGATTAGAAAGGGCGGCGTGAAGTGTAGTAGCGCCTGCCCGTTCTACACCGAGACAGGCAAAGTGACCGGTGTACGTGGAGTGCCGTTGAAAACGCATTGCCGCATGACGATGAACCCGTGGATGGTGGATTGCGATGTGTACAACCCGTGCAACATTCACAAGGTGGAAGTGTCAGAAGAAGAGTTCAAGACGATGCTCAAAGCGGTTAAGAAACGCGCTATCAAGCAACGCAAACTCTATCCCGAAGACCACGAGGAGATTCACGCCGTAGGCTGTGAATGGACACGGCGGAGAGTCTCCGCAGACGAGCAGCCATTCGGATCAAAAGGCAAATGGAATGCCGAGAAGTCTAAAGACGTTAAAATGTTAAATCGTTAAACTGTTAAATTGTTAGAATTATGTTTCAATATCAAGACAAAGTAAATGCCGGTGTACCGCAAGTATGTACACCCGAAATCTGGGACCGACTCATCGACAGTCCCGAAGTCAAGTCCGTTTGCGACCAGATCGCAGCCTTAGACACGAGCGCACCAGACTACAACGACCGCAAGCAAGCACTCAAGAGGCGTCTGCCGATCATTATCCCGCACGCAGCGTCTTTCAAGAACGGCAAGCGCGTCAGCGCAGATGCAATCCCGTCCGGTCTCGCCATGCTCGATGTGGATCATATAAACCAGCCTAAAGTCTGGTTTGACCGCTGCGCTGAAAGAATAAAGACCGCTTACGCTGAAAGACCGTCCTACGGACTGAAAGACTTTTTTGCAGAAAACGGCATCTACCTGATTGCGATCACGGCAAGCGGACATGGGATCAGGGTGATCGGTGCTCGCGGAGTTAACCGCGAGAGCGGAACCATGGAGCGTATCGAGGCGGCACAGATGCGGATGGCGAAAGTGCTGGGTATCAGCGAGTATGACGCGGTGACGAAGGACTTAGCGAGAGCAAGCTATGTGGTTCCGCGTGATTATATCCTTTGGATATATGAGGCAGGTTTGTTCTCGGAAGAAGAACGCTTGGATTTGATGCAGCTTGTATCTTTTTTACCAGCATTACCTCCGCATCAAGAAGAAAAAGATACAAGCCATGAGGACGCTCCTACGTATAGAGGGATAGCGTATGAGGCTATTGTGAAGCAGTTGATGATCGAGATTGGAGCCGCTGAAGGCGCAATGCAAGGAGAACGAAATACGGTGTATTTCAGTTTGGCGAATTATATGCGGTATATCTGCGATTTTGATGCGGTGTTGTTGTTGCGGGTGTTGCCGGATTTCGGATTAAGCGAACAGGAGAGAAAACAGGCTATTTCGTCGGCGATAGGAAGACCGCGTAAGTCGCAGAAACCCATGGTGCTCCAATCGGCTATCGCTATCTGTGAGAAAGAATCTTTAGTCGAAAGTCAAAAGTCGAAAGTCGAAAGATCTACTTCGCTACATCTGCCCGAGTTGCCGCGTCTGCTCAAACTGGTATGCCGCCGTTTGCCCGAAGACTATCGTGCTGCGATGATCATTGCTTCGCTCCCTGTCCTCGGCACACTCGCCACACGCATCCGTTTCGAGTATCTCGACCGTCAGGAACAATCGCTTTCATTCTTCTCGTGTATCACCGCTCCGGCAGCATCCGGTAAGTCGTTCATCCGCAAACCGCTGGATTTGCTGCTCACTCCCATCAACGAGCAAGACGCGATTGAGCGTGAGAAAGAACAGGCGTACAAGGACAAACTCCGTGCCTCGAAGAACAGCAAGAACCAACCGGAAGATCCGCACGCTTGTCCGAGAAATAACGGTGTGGCTATCAGTATCGCGAAGTTGCTCCAGTTGCTCACCTATGCCGAAGGCAAACACCTCATCGGTATCGGCGAGGAAATGGACACGCTTGTGAAAAGTGAACGCGCCGGAGTGTGGAGCCAAAAGAGCGATATTTACCGTCTGGCTTTCGACAATGCCGAGTACGGACAGGCGTACATGAGTGATGCTTCGTTCAATGCACACATCAAGGTCTATTATAACCTGCTTCTGACTGGAACTCCCAACTCCATGAAGCGCTTCTTCAAAGACCTCGAAAACGGTCTCGCAACACGTGTCTGCTTTGCGCAACTGCCTGACACTTCGTTCACCGAAATTCCCGTTTTCGCTCCATACACCGAAGCGGAGAAAGAGGAGATCATCCGTTGGGCGCGTCGGCTCGATGCCGAACAAGGCACACTCGTTTGTCCGCAACTGAACACGGTTATTGCCAACTGGCTCGAACAGAAACGGCAACAGGCGATGGAAGCCGACTCGCACGCTATGGATACGCTCCGTCGTCGTGCAGGTGTGATGGGATTCCGTGCTGGCATGTTGTGCTACTTGCTCGAAAACCGCAAGTTCACCAAAACCGTAGGTCAGTTCGCAGAATGGGTTGCCGAGTATGTCTTCCGCAATCAGATGGAACTCTGGGGCGAACAGATGGAGCAAGAACTTTCCGGCGCTCTCGAAGTGCTCTCCGGCGAAAGAGGTTCAGCCGCTTCACTTCTGGCTTTGCTGCCTGCTGAGTTTAGTACTGCCGATCTCATCAAACTCCGTGCGCGTAAAGGTCAATCAGTCAAGAACAATGCTATCTGCATGGTCCTCAACCGCTGGCGCACCAACCACAAGATCGAGCAAATCGGCGAAGCCCAATTCCGCAAGTTATAGTCTTTGTTCGCTGCTCGAAATGATAGTTTCGAGATTTCCAAGAACGGCCGCTCTGCGGTCGTTTTTGCTATACCAAAATTCACAGATTCACAGATTCACACAAAAATGAATCAAAAATCATTTTTTTTACATTTTTATTAAGTTATTTTTGGCGGAATCAAATATTTTTTGTACCTTTGCCGCCAGAAATAAATTGCAGGTAGTATGAAAATAATCGGTAGAGAGCACGAACAAATGGAGTTGCAGCGGCTTTTGAATTCCGGCAACCCTGAGTTTGTTATGATCTATGGCAGACGCCGTGTCGGAAAAACCTTTCTTGTTCGCGAGACATTAGGCAGGGACTTTTGCTTTGCCATGACCGGACTTGCCAAACAAAAACGGGAGGAACAATTGCTCAATTTCCAACGTACGTTAGCGCGCTATAGCAAGCGTCTTGCTAAAAGCACACCGGCTGATTGGTTTGATGCATTCGAGCAACTACGCACGTTGTTGGAGCAGTCTAAGATGAAGCGCAAAGTGGTTTTCTTGGATGAACTGCCTTGGATGGACACGCCTAAATCGAATCTTGTGAGCGCCTTGGAACATTTCTGGAATGATTGGGCAAGTGCAAGACCCGACATCATGCTCGTCGTTTGCGGTAGTGCTGCATCTTGGCTGGTGAAGAATATCGAAGACAATAAAGGCGGATTGCATAACAGGCTGACAGCAAAGATGCGAATCCTCCCATTCTCACTACACGAGACGCATTTGTTCCTGCGTTATAAGGGTATCCGTTGGGATGCTGCGAAAGAAGCACAATGCTACATGACCATGGGCGGCATACCGTATTACCTCAATTTGCTGGATAAGAACGTTGGCATATCAGAAAATATAGACAGGCTTTTTTGCAAGGATGATGCCTTATTGGCAGATGAGTTCCAACACTTATATGCTTCGCTCTTCACCCATTCTGACGAGTATGTGGAGATTGTCAAAGCACTCAGCAAAAAGAAGATGGGGCTTACGCGCAATGAGATTCTAACTCAAACGAAACGTTTGGACGGAGGTAGTCTAACGAGACGTTTGAAAGATCTGTGCGAGTGCGGATTCGTCAATAAATATTATGCGCACGGACGAGTAGAGGCATTGTACCAACTTGTGGATTTCTATTCGCTGTTCTATTTCCAATTCCTTCAGCCGACACAGAAGAAACAACAGATTGTTTGGCGTGAACAAATGCTCACTTCCGGGTACGCTACATGGTGTGGCCTTGCTTTTGAACGTCTGTGTTTCGCGCATATACCGCAGATTAAGCAGGCCTTGGGTATAGCCGGAGTCTCCACGCAGACGTACGCGCTTTATAAGGAGAATGCGCAGATAGATATGGTGATTGAGCGTAGCGATAAAGTTGTAGATCTTTGTGAAATCAAATTCACGGATCGACCTTATGCACTATCGAAACGAGAAGCAGAACTGCTTTCTAACCGTATAGACGTGTTATTACAAAGCTTCAAATCACGCAGAACCATCGAAACCGTGCTGATTTCAAATCAAAATGCAGTACGAAACATGCATTATAATGGCTTGATAAACAAGAATATAACACTTGACGATTTGATAAGCGCATAAACTATTTTTGGCGGAACATGATAGTTTTTAATTAAATTCCGCCAAAGTAAACCCGAATTCATACAAAGTTTGTGATTGTTGACGCACTAAAAATTCTAATACTTAGAGAGCATTAAATATGTATTTCGACATTAACACCAGATATGGGAGGAAAATAAACGAGCTATCTCAAAGAGAATTATTGGATTATGCTCGTGAGTCGTTTTATTATGACTTGAAGTATATGCTCAGGGACGATGAGGTATTCGCATTGCCAGAGTTCCTTGAGCATTACAAATATATTAGCAAAGCCATTGATAAGCGCATCCAACAACATGTCGACAATGAATATTATAACGAGGATTATTACTACTGGTGTTGTTATCGCAACGAATTAAATCTTTTAAAAAAGGTATTTGGTTCTTTCGCGAATAAGGAGTTGAATAAGTACGACAAGTATATACAATCATTACCGAACAAAGAACAGTTCTTACAACCCATTGAGGGAAGAAAACAAGTCAAGTGGTTTGAGGGAGAAATAGATAAAGCGGAGCAATTTTGTGAATTTGCACGGAAATCGTTCCCATTTTTAAAACCTAATCAAATTCAGAGGTGGGAAAGTGAAAATGAGTATTATCGAACCGTTTTTTATAAACAGTATTTTGACTATAATAGATGGGGATATAAACAAGACACGCTTCATCATTTAAACGAGTTATATGCGTTGTATCACGAGGAAGAAATCTCAAATAAAGTAGCATATACAATCTATTCTCTTCCAAGTGAGGATTCATATGACCAATTATTAGGTTTGGAGCCTTGCGATAAACATCCATTCTCAATGCAACAGGTGATAGTATCGGAAGATTCTACTAATTTCAATATTGATCCGGATTCATTCTATTGTATAACTGCAGATTTTGTGATGGCCTCAAATGGCAAATGGCCGACTCTTCAGTCATTCATAGAATACACGGCTAAGTCTTTGCTTTCACAAGGTGATTCCGCAGTAGTTCGTATGGACGAAAATTCAGGCATATACTATACTGAAAATAAGTTTTTTAATACCACGGGGAATCTCTGTACAGGAAATAACATTTTACCATTTAAGGCAGATTGGCATCATGGATATTCAATTGATGAAAGGAAATATAAACATCTGAGAGTATATATTCTTTCTCCGAAATGCTATCAACTCGGTAGAGATGTGGAATATGTTTCAGAAGCAATAGAAAGATACCAGCCAGCCCGAATATTGTCAGTAATTTATTCTGATTTTGAATATATACGCATTTCTCGAAAAGGCGATGTACCCAATCCCAATAAAGCCATTATGATGTTAACGCTTCATCAGGCAATTCAAGAGGGATGGATTACATCCAAGAAGATATACCTTACAGATCAATTGGAGTCCCTCTTTTATAAGAATTGGGAGCGGTATGCATCTTCATGTATCGCCTACAAACCTCTATTTGCTGACACATTGTATCGCCTTAAGAGTGAACCGTTCTGTCTGTTAGTTCGGCACGATGGAGAAGTAGATAAGGAAAAACTAAGGACTAAACAAGTTAGTAGGTCAGACTTCGAGAATGAGTATAGTTTTATCGAGATAGAAGATTTCCATTTTGCGGCACTAAAAAACAAGAAGATTGCAGAAGTAATTGATGATATATTCTATAGACTTTTTGAAAATGATAATGCTAAATACTATTTAACTTTAGAAGAAATAATAAAAAAGCGAAGTAAGAAGGCTAAAAATAATAAATTATCCAAGCATGAGCTAACCTTCGAGATTATCGTTCCGCAAAAAGAATATCCTATTCCTTCAGGAATAAAGGTGATACCATCATGTTCATATAGAGAACGCATGGATATAATAGATTTAGTGATACCGGATGGAGTAACTTCAATAGGTAACTTAGCTTTTGAGGGATGTAGCAATATTCAATCAATCACCTTCCCAGATAGTTTGACCAGCATTGGGAATGCTGCGTTTAAAAAATGCTATAATCTGCGCTCTGTTTCATTTGGCGCGAAATTAAGAACTATCGGAATGAGTGCTTTCGCTCGTTGTGAAGGATTAGAGAATGTCACGTTGCCTCAATCGTTGAAAGAAATCGGTCCGAGAGCATTTTTCCATTGCTCGTCCTTAAAATCGATAATAATACCGAGCAAAGTAGAAGGTACCGGAGAGGCGGCTTTCGCACATTGTACTTCATTGACTGATTTAACTATTACAGAGGGCGTTGGTCAAATAGATTATGCATCATTCTTAGGATGTACGTCTTTAACGCAAGTTACTATCCCTGCATCTGTTCATTGGGTAGGCGATAATCCGTTCGCTGATACATCTTTGCAACGTCTCTCATATGCCGAAGGTAATACAACGTGTTATCTCAATCCATATAAGGGAATACCTACTCTTAAAACAATCGATATACCGGCATGTTGTAACTTTATATCAACTCCTTTTGTGTTATACGCTATCATGCCCATCGAGATTAACATTGCGATAGGGAATAAAACATATAAATACAAAGACGGTGTACTTTATAAAAGGTATAAGGAATTAGTATATTGTCGAAAAGATAAAGAGACTTTAGATGTACCGACAGGAATTCAAACTATCGGAACATATGCTTTGGCAGGGTGCGAATCGTTGTGCGAATTGCGCCTACCGGATACTATGAAGAAGATTGAAGATAAGGCTTTTCTTAAATGCAAGAAATTATCCATTATATACGTACCGAACGAGACTATCTATCGTTTGATAGAAAAGGAGAAAAGTCTTAAATGCCAAATAATAATTGAGAACCAATAGTGACTCCAGGTTATGACGAAAAAGAAAGCAAATAATAGCAATGATGCTGCAACGCACCATGTAGTCATTGACTTTGAAGGTGGAAATAAGGAAGTATTCAACGCAATGATTGACTTTAGCAATGAGGACACGCGTCTGTATAAACTCGTTGATGGAGAATTAAAAGATGGCACATATATTGAGATTCGAAATGATGTAATATCAATTGTAGTAGATGATCTCGAAACTGAAGTAGACCTGTTGGATTTCGCGATTGAAGGCGCAAGCTTTCGTCTTTCATGCGAAGAATTTGATTGCGTCTCAATAGAAATTGACGCAAGATGTATTTGCGATGATGAAGATGAAATTGCACAAGTTATAACCAAGACTCCGCCATTTGGTATAGATAAGGATGATCCATTCGCTGTGCTATTTGGGTGTTGATATATTAAAGTATAAATTTGAACGATGGCAACTAAAATCAATTATTCGGAACTAAAAGCGCACTTGCTCAAATTCTATCAATTATATGAGCAGGTATTTGAATACTATTTCCGAGAAGTAAATATATACGACATAAACTGTCCCATGTATGTTACAAACTTCTTAACTAATCTCAAAGAACTTAAACAAGAGTGGGAGAATCTTCTAAATGTAACACTTGGAGATGTAGTTGCCGCAGAGATGGACTTAAGTAAGTTTGATGAGGAGTTTAAGGACACAAACATTGGTATTATGCTACTTAACACGCATATGCAAAGCGATGTAATAGCCCAATTCTTTTCGTATTCTAGAAAGAAAGAATATCGTCCTTACTACGACTTATGGAAACTGATTGAAATATGCGACAAATCTGAATTAAGGATTTTTGATTATATGTGCAGAAAACCAGTAACAGACTGTTTAGCACAAGCTCGTATAGTTAAAGCTGTATATGATGTAGAATTAAAAACAAAGTCAATCGGTCAACCAGAATCTACTCTTGCTGTAGAAAATGAACTAGATGAGAATGGATGCCTTCTTGCAACCGCAATCATTGTGGGCTTATTTATAGTAATTATTCCAGCATATTTATTCGCTGCTTTTAGTGTTGGTGATACTTCTGAAGAATTTCCTACGTGGTTTGCAATATCATATATAATATTTGCAATTATTTTTATCCCATTAGGATATTTTTCCGCAAAATATGGGGATGGAGAGACATATTCTTCTAGCAGAGGTAGGCGCTCCAAAGGATATTCTTTCTGGAGTGTGCCAAGAGGTAGAAGCTTAACAGCCGGTTGGAAGATTAAAAAGTATGATCCGGCAGGGTGGAGAAAGAAGAATGGTACAAACCTCTTCAAACAATCCGGAAGAAGAAAATCTTGGTTTTGATAGTTAATTAAAAAAACATATAATATGAAAACATTTAGATTATTTGGTTTAGTAGCACTCTCATTAGTGTTGTTCGGTTGCCAGCCTGGCAGTAATGACAACAATGACCCAGAGCCGTCTGCAAACGTGCAACACGGCAACATCGGTGATGTAATTTGCATCAACGGTTATTATTACAAAATCACAAATAACTTTAACCCCTACACGGTGGAACTTGAGAAGGAGGGATATACTGCATCATCGTCTGCAGTTCCGAAACGAGTTGCAAGTCAAAATAATGCAGACTCACCGTACGAAGGTGAGGTCGTAATCCCTGCCGTTGTAACATATGATGGTGCTGAATTTGCTGTGACTGCTATAGGCGAAAGCGCATTCTATAATAAAAACGTGAAGTCAGTTTATATTCCGGGATGCGTGGAGAAAGTAGGATTCAATGCATTCCGTATGTGCTACAATATGGAGAAAATGACTTTGTGCAACGGAATAAAGAAAATAGAGTCTCATGCATTTAGCGGTTGTAGAAAGTGTACGACTATCACCATACCGGGAAGTGTTGAACAGATGGGCGAATGTGCATTTGAAGAATGCTACTATTGGACGAGACTGAATATTGAGAGTGGTGTAAAACAAATTGGCTATGCTGCATTCGAAAGAAGAAATTATCCAACCTCAAAGTCTTATGTTTATTGTTATTCAACAGAACCTCCAACTATTACTTCGAAGGGCAGTAATTGTGAAGCATTTACAATTACCAACTGCGAGTTGTATGTCCCTAAGGGCTCTGCATCGGTTTATAAAAAGACCGCCGGTTGGAAAAATTTTTCTACTATTCGAGAAATGAATTAAAGAATCTCGTTGAGCACCACGCCACCAAAAGCGTGGTGTTTTTCTTGATTCACACATTCACAGATTCACACAACTTTTTGTCTTTACCTTTTCTTTTGCTTTTTCCCCATAAGGATTTCGTTACACTCACGGACTTTGTTTATTAAGCTTTTCCCCCTTTAATAAGGTGCTCTCTTCGTTCGCGGCTTGTTGGTGCGGTAAACCGCGAGAAAGAAAGCCGCAAGGGCACGATTATTTTTGCAAAAATCTTGCATATGTGGGATTTTTTTTGTAATTTTGCAGCCGAAAAGAAAGATCGCTATGCCGGAGATTGTTTTACATTACATATGGGAGCATTGTCTGTGGGCGGGATTTGCACAGCAAACAACGGATGGACGGACGGTGGAGATTCTGTCGGTCGGGGAGCATAACCGCGATGCGGGACCTGACTACAGCCATGCGCGAGTGCGGATAGACGGAAAGGAATGGATCGGCAACATCGAGATCCACGTGTGCTCCGGCGATTGGTTGCGCCATCGTCACCATCTGGACAGCGCGTACGACAATGTTATCCTGCACGTCGTGCGCACGGCCGACAAACCGATCTACAACTCCCGCGGCGAACTCGTGCCGCAATGTGAGTTGCAGTATCCGAGTGACAAGGACTACCTAACGGACCTGTTTGCAGCGGCGCAACAGATGGATAGTGCAATCAGCCGAATCGGTTGTGCGGAGCAGTTATTGCGCGATCCGCTGTTGCTGACGGAAGGTTGGCGTAAGAGCCTGCTGCACAAGCGTTTGGAATGCAAACGAGCTTCGATTGAAAGGCTTTTGGAGATCACCAAGGGCAGCTGGGAGCACGCACTCTATATCTCGTTGGCACGCAATTTCGGTTTTCACACCAACAGCCTGCCGTTCGAGCAACTAGCGATCAACACGCCCCTATCCTATCTGCAGAAACACCGGAATAATCTGTTTCAGTTGACGGCTTTGTTACTGGGTCAAGCAGGCTTAATCGGCGACGACACGGCACTCGCCAAGGAGTACGAGTTTTTACGTACGAAGTTCAGTTTGACACCGATGGACGGGTCGATTTGGAAGCACGCCCGCTTACGGCCACAAAACAGTCCGGAGTTGCGGATTCGCCAGTTTGCGCAGTTGCTATACCAATCGGAATCGCTGCTCAGTAAAATACTCGACACCGACGATCTGAAAGAACTTGTGCCGCTGTTTGAGGTATCACCCGAATGGATGGCTTGCTCCGGTTCTTATCCTAACGGAACGATTATTCCTAAACCGGTGGGGCGCAGCAGCATTGATATTCTGTTGATTAACACTGTCATTCCTTATAAATACGCGTACGCGCGCCATCGTAATAACCCCGCTGCAGCGGAAGAGGCAATGCGACTCATGGAGCAGATTGCGCCGGAGAACAACACCATCGTTCGCCAATGGCGTGTGTTGGGGCAAACCATCCACAACGCTGCCGACACGCAGGCGCTGCTGCATCTGTATCAGAACTACTGCCAGCACCACGAGTGCATCAACTGCGAGGTGGGTTATCAGATCTTCCAAGACCGCCAATTACGTCTTTTCTAATGATGGTCAACCCCTTTGTCATACCGCCGAGTCCGGAGGCGCAAGAAGCGGCTAACGAGCTCATCGAGAAGGTGCATGCCTATATGATCATGCACCCGGAGAGCGAGTTACATCGTTGCGGCAAGATGTTCGGCGTGCTGGTGTATGATGGCGGATATCTGGCGGCGTTCTCCGCCAAACTGGACGGCTCGTATCACCATGAGGGTTTCGTGCCACCGGTCTATGAGATGACGGAAGAACCGATCGGCACCAGCAAAGAGGAGTCAAGACGGCTGCAGCGATTGCTCTTTGCGAACTATCAATTTGTGAACGGAAGGGGCGAGACAAAGAACCTGCTGGAGATATTCAAAGAAGAAAAACCAATCATCCCTGCAGAGGAATGGTTTTCTTCCAAATTAAAAATTAAAAATTACGAATTAAGAATGCCGCCGTCGGGTGCAGGCGAATGCTGTGCGCCGAAGTTGCTGCAATATGCGTTGACGCACGGATTGAAACCCTTGTCGCTGGCGGAGTTCTGGGTAGGTGCACCTTCGAAGACGGAGATACGGCAAGAAGGAGCGTTCTATGCACCCTGTTCAGGGAAGTGTGTTCCAATCCTTCGTCACATGTTGGAAGGATTGGAAATTGAAGATTGGAGATTGAAGATTGAAGATTGGAAGAAGCCGGAGATCCTTTTCGAGGACGATTATCTGATGGTCGTCAATAAACCGGCAGGAATGCTGTCTGTGCCGGGCAAAAACGAGGAGCCTTCGGTAGAAAGTCTGCTTCACGCCAAACCGGTTCATCGTCTGGATCAGGATACAAGCGGCCTACTCGTGCTGGCAAAGAGCCCCGAAGTCTATAAGGAACTGCAAGCCTATTTCCAAAGGCGAGATATACCCAAGCGATATGAGGCTGTTTGCGTAATGAATGAAAGAGTGAAAGAATTAAAGAGTGAAGGAGAGATCCCCCTACCCCTTTTACCGAATCCCTATGACCGGCCGCGACAGATGGTGGATCGAGAGCACGGCAAAGTGGCGCTCACGAAGTATATGATTCGGGAAAGACGGGACAACGGAACGGTGCTCGTGGATTTTTATCCGCTCACAGGCCGCACGCACCAGTTACGGGTACATGCCGCACATCCCGAAGGTCTCAACGCACCCATCGTGGGCGATCGGTTATATGGTACAGCCGGTGAACGTTTGATGCTCCATGCGGCGGAGATCGGATTTATTCACCCGATCACAAAAGAAGCGATGCATTTCTGCATACCCTCATTTTTTTGACGAAAAATTTGTATATCTCGAAAAAAAGCAGTACCTTTGCAGCCGCTTTATCGGCTGAAAGAAAAAGATGAATGAGTTTTTGGAAAGAGAAGAGGCCATTCTGAAGATGCTGAAGACCGTTTTTGATCCCGAGATACCGGTGAACGTGTATGACTTGGGCTTGATCTACGGTATTGAGGTGAAGGATGACGGAGTATGCGATATCACGATGACGCTCACGGCGCCGTCGTGTCCTGCCGGCGACTTTATCGTGGAGGATATCCGGCAGAAAGTAGGAAGTGTGGATGGCATCAAGGACGTGAACGTTACGATCGTCTTTGAGCCTGAGTGGACGAAGGATATGATGTCAGAAGAAGCCAAACTGGAATTAGGATTTTTATGATATATTTTTTGAGTGATGCCCACTTGGGAAGTTGGGCGATAGAGCGCGGGTATGCGCAACAGAAGAAGTTGATTGACTTGCTGGAAGAGATGAGCAAGGATGCCGTGTCGATCTACATGCTGGGCGACATGTTCGATTTCTGGATGGAGTATTTCGTGCACGACAAGAGCAAACGCCAATACCATCCTTTCTGCCAGGAGTTGCGTAAGTTAACCAAGAAAGGTATTCATATTCATATCTTTACCGGCAACCACGATCTGTGGACGTTCGGCGGCTTGCAACAGTTAACGGGTGCCGAGATCCATTACGATTCGTGCACTATCTCGCGATACGGCAAAACGCTCTTTCTGGCGCATGGCGACGGCTTGCTGCCGCGCGACTGGATGACTTATTATCCGAGCCGAGTGCGCAAGAAAATACAACATTTCATGTTCCTGCGCGAAGTCTTCCGCAATCCCTTCCTGCAGTTCTGTTTCCGTTGCCTTCCGCCGCGATGGGGCAACCGTCTGGGGTACAGTTGGGCGAAGAAAAGCCGGTTGAAAGAGTTGGCTAATCCCTGCCCGTACAAAGGGGAGCACAAAGAGGAACTGGTGCTGTTTGCCAAGGACCAGGAGAAACAGAACAACCACCGCGATTACTATATCTTCGGCCATCGGCATATCGAGTTGGATCTACAATTGGAGACCGGTGCGCGGGTGGTTATTCTCGGCGACACTTTCAAACAATGGACCTATGCCAAATTGGACCATAAAGGTCAGTTAACCATGCACACCTATGAGCCGTAGAGAAGAACAACTAAAAGCTTTCGAGCGGCTGCTGGATATTATGGACGACCTGCGGGAGAAATGTCCCTGGGACCGAAAACAGACATTTGACAGCCTGCGTCAGAATACGATCGAGGAGACCTACGAGTTGGCAACCGCCATCAGTCGGCACGACATGAACGAGATCAGCAAAGAACTCGGGGACGTGCTGTTGCATGTCGTTTTCTACGCCAAGATGGGCTCCGAAACAGGCGAGTTCGATATCGCCGACGTTTGCAACCGAATCAGCGACAAACTGATCTTCCGCCACCCGCATGTGTACGGCGAAGCGGCGGCCGCGAATGCGGAAGAGGTAAGCCATCTGTGGGAGCAGGTGAAACTGAAAGAGAAAGACGGCAACAAGACCGTGTTAGGCGGTATACCGGATAGTTTGCCGAGTCTGGTGAAGGCGTACCGGATACAGGACAAGGTGGCGAACGTGGGCTTCGACTGGAAGAAGCGCGAGGATGTTTGGGAGAAGGTGAAAGAAGAGATGGCGGAGTTTGAACAAGACCCGTCGGAAGCCGAACTCGGGGATGTGCTCTTCTCGATCATCAATGCCGCGCGGCTGTACAAACTGAAGCCCGATAATGCCCTGGAGCAGACGAATCTCAAGTTCATCCGACGATTCAATTACGTGGAGGCGAAAGCGAAAGAGATGGGGCGCGAGTTGCAGGACATGAGTCTGGAGGAAATGGAAGCGCTCTGGCAAGAAGCCAAAGCGCTGGAACGTGCGGCATAAAAGACTCGAACTTTCACTCCTCTCGGAACCAGATCCTAAGTCTGGCGCGTCTACCAATTCCGCCAATGCCGCTCGCTTACTCTTCGGTCGGACTCACGAAGTCCTCCCGAGCTAAAAATTTTTGCAAAATTACTGCTTTTTTTTGGAATATGCAAGAAAATTCGCAAACTTTTTACCATATTTTGCCAAATGGTGTGAAAATCGTCCACCGTTGGACGCCCTCGCCGGTAGCGTACGTGGGGGTGATGGTAGGTGCGGGTACGCGCGATGAACAGCCGGCCGAAAACGGCATGGCGCATTACATCGAGCATTGCGTATTCAAAGGTACGAATCACCATTCGGCACGACAGATCATCCACGCCATCGAAGGTATCGGCGGCGAGATCAATGCTTATACCACCAAAGAGGAGACCACTTTCTATGCAGCCATCCTTGCCGAACACGTCCAACTGACCCTGCATCTGATTGCCGAGATGCTGCTGGAACCGAGTTTCAAGAAGGAAGAGACGGACAAAGAGCGGATGGTGATCCTGGACGAGATCGAGAGTTACAACGACAGCCCGAGCGAACTCATATACGATGATTTTGAGAACCTGGTGTTTGCCGGCAGCAGCCTGGCGCAGCCGATCTTAGGCACGCGAAAGACCCTGCGGCATCTCAGTTCCAAACCCGACTATGCCCGCCGCTGGATGGCGGAACACTACACCCCGGAACGAATGGTCATTTTCTGTCAGGGAAACGTGAAGCCGGAGAAGATATTCCGTATCGCAGAGCGCGAATTCGGAAACCTGAATAGGAATCCGAGGAATCCTAGGCTGCCTGGGAACCTAGGAATAAATTCCGCTGAACGGGAGCGGTCTTTCAAAAAGCACACGCATCAGGTGCACGCGATGTTAGGCGGACGCGCGTACCCCTTGGGACACGAGAAACAGTTAGCGCTCTTTTTGCTCAATAATATCCTTGGCGGCGGGAGTCTGAACAGCCGGCTGAACCTGAGTCTGCGCGAATCGCGCGGCTTGGTCTATACGGTCGAGTCGACCTACACGCCTTTGAGCGACACCGGTTATTGGTGCGTCTATTGGGCGTGTGATCCGGAGGACTACACGCAAAGCCTGGAACTGATTGCGCACGAACAGGAAATCCTTCGCACCAAGCCCCTATCCGACTCCGCTTTACACCACGCGCTGCAGCAGTTACGCGGTCAGTTGGCGATCTCCGCACAGAACCAGGAGAACTCCGCTTTGGCGATGGCCAAGTCGATGTTGTACCACGGATCTGCACCGGAATGGCAAGAGACTTTTGCCAAAATTGCACAAACGTCGGCGCAATCGCTTCAAGATGTTGCAAATGATCTATTTTGCGATCAAAATCGTTACATTTTGACATATAATTGACACAAAAGGATTAATTTTTGCATTTTTTCCCCTAAAAATTTGGTCATATCGAAAAAAAGTCGTACCTTTGCGCGATTTTTCGCGTTTGTGCGTACGTGTGTAATCAATATTAAAAAATTATAATATAAAATGAAGCGATTTTACGTATTGTTAGTCTGCCTGTGCTTTTTGCCGATCGGCTTATTGGCACAGATTAAGGCGACGGGTATTATCCTCGACGAGAATAACGAAAGCGTTATTGGCGCCAACATTATGATCGAGGGTACGACTATCGGAACCGTGACAGACTTTGATGGCCATTTTGAGATTAATGTTCCTGAGGGGAAGAAGTCGCTGGTCATCTCGTATTTGGGTTACAGAACTGTGACAGTCCCGGCGAAACCCAACATGAAAGTGACTCTGGAGACGGAGACACAAAAGATTCAAGAAGTGGTCGTAACCGGTATGGCCAAGCAGGACAAACGTTTGTTCTCAGGTGCAGCGACGAAGATCGATGCAGAGAACACAAAGTTGGACGGTATTGCGGATATCAGCCGCAGCCTCGATGGTCGTGCAGCCGGTGTGACGGTGCAAACGGTGAGTGGTACGTTCGGTGCGGCGCCGAAAATCCGTGTCCGCGGTGCTACCTCTATTTACGGTACCTCAAACCCGATCTGGGTGGTGGACGGTGTGATCGTTGAGAGTACGGCCAACATGGGTGCGGACGACCTGAGTAGTGGAAATGCCGAGACCCTGGTGTCGAACGCAATTGCCGGTTTGAACCCGGACGATATCGAGTCCATCCAGATCCTGAAGGATGGTTCGGCGACCTCTATCTACGGTGCACGTGCTATGGCTGGTGTCATCGTCGTAACGACGAAGAAAGGTACGGCCGGAAAGACGACACTCAACTATACCGGTGAGTTCACCATGCGTATGAAACCGAGCTATTCGGATTATAACATCAGTAACTCGCAAGAGCAGATGGCCATCTACCAGGAGCTGCGTCAGAAAGGTTGGTTGGAAGCATCGAACCTGAACACAACGAAGAACTCGGGTGTGTACGGTAAGATGTTCAGCCTCATCGACAGCTATGATCCTGCGACGGGCAAATACGGCCTGCCGAACAACGAGAGCGCCATCAACAACTACCTGCGTCAGGCAGAGTACCGCAATACGGATTGGTTTGATCTGCTGTTCAACACAAACGTCATGATGAACCACTCGCTCTCTTTCGCAACGGGTACCGAGCGTGCTAATTTCTATAGTTCGGCTTCGGTGCTGTATGATCCGGGCTGGTATCAGAAGTCGGGCGTACAGCGTTACACCGGTAGTGCGAAAGCAAGCTTCGAGTTGCTCCCGAAGGGCAGCAAGCAGGGCTTGACGCTCCGTTTGAACACCAGCGGCAGCTATATCAAACAGGAAGCTCCGGGTTCTGTCAGTCAATCGACCGACCCTGTAACGGGTGCTATCAGTCGTGATTTCGATATCAACCCGTTCTCCTACTGTATGAACTCTTCGCGTGCGCTGGATCCCAATGAGAGCTACCGTCGCAACTACTGCGGTTTCAATATCTTCGATGAGTTGAAGCAGAACTATATCGACGTTACCCGTACGGATGTGAAGTTCCAGGGTGAGTTGGTATGGAAGCCGATCAAAGGCCTCGAGATTGCCGGTCTGGCCAGTGTGCGTTACAACCACGATGAGTTACAGCACAATATCATGGACTTCTCCAACCAGGCCCGCGCTTACCGTGCCGGTTTGGGCTTGGACGAAGGCGATGTAGAGAACGACCTTATCCGCGACGCGAACGAGTACCTGTACACGGACCCGGACGTGAGCGGTGCGCTGCCTGTATCGGTACTGCCGGACGGCGGTATCATCAAGGATACACACAAACGTCTGTTGGCCTTGGACTTCCGCGGAACGGTATCGTATAACCACGGTTTTGCCAATGACGGTAGCGAGGGTGACGATCATATCGTCAATTTCTTCGCCGGTGTAGAGTCCAACTCCACCGACCGTCAGGACACTTGGTTCCAGGGCTGGGGCTATCAGTATGAGAACGGCGGTATCCCGTCCTTCGATTACAAGGCCTTCAAGCAGATGAAAGAGGAAGGTACGCAGTACTACGAGAACGTGAACTACTACGATCGTAACCTGGCTTTCTTTGCTACGGCTACCTATTCGTACCAGTCGCGTTACTCGGTTACGGGAACCATCCGTTACGAGGGATCGAACAAGTTGGGTCACTCGGCCAAAGCACGTTGGTTGCCGACCTGGAACGTCAGCGGTGTATGGAACGCAGACGCAGAGCGCTTCTGGCGTCCGACCTTCGGCAGATGGTGGACGGCAGCAAGCCTGAAACTGAGCTATTCGTTGACGGCGACCCGTGGTCCGGAGAGCGTGAGCAACTCGCTCGCTATCTTCGAGGCTTACAACCCGTGGAGACCGCTGGCGAACGTATCGGAGACCGGTATCGAGCTGGTCGATCTGGCGAACTCCGAGTTGACGTACGAGAAGAAACATGAGTTCAATATCGGTACCCACCTCGGCTTCATCGACGACCGCATCAATCTGGATGTCGACTATTTCCGTCGTAACAACTACGACCTGATCGGCCCGGTTCAGACTTCGGGTGTGGGTGGTCAGATCACAAAATATGCCAACGATGCCACGATGGAGTCGCAAGGTATAGAGATCGCACTCTCGACCGTCAATGTCCGCTTGGAGAACTTCCAATGGACGAGTAACCTGGCGTTCAGTCATATCACGAACAAGATCACCAAGCTCGATTCGCACGACCGCGCATACACGCTCTTGAACGGTTACGGTCGTCAAGTCGATCGTCCGCTGTACGCCCTCTATTCCATTCGTTTTGCGGGTCTGACGGACGAAGGTCTGCCCACTTTCTATGCCAACAAAGAGGGAACGGAGTTGTACACCCCGGAGAACTACGGCGATATCAACTTCCAGGACTTCGAGAACCTCGATTACCTCAAGTACGAGGGTACGATTGACCCGACGATCGATGGTGGTTTCAGCAACGAGTTCACGATCTTCAAGAACTTCAAGATTGGTGTCTTCCTCACTTTCCGTGGTGGAAACAAGATCCGTCTGAACGACCTGTGCAACGTCTATGCAAGCGAGTACAACGATATCTCCGCCAACATGCGCGAGATGAAGAACCGTTGGATGGTAGCAGGTGATGAAGCAAAGACCACTATTCCGGTGATTGCTTCCAAACGTCAGTTTGAGACCATCGACGGTTTGAACTACGCTTATTCGGCATATAACTACAGCGACGTCCGCGTAGCAGACGGCGGCTTCATCCGTCTCAAAGAGGTATCGCTCGAGTATTCGTTCCCCCAGAAATGGTTTGAGGGACAGAAGGCTGTTTCTTCTTTCTCCGCCAAGATCAGCGGAACGAACTTAGCGCTGCTCTATGCCGACAAGAAGTTGAACGGTCAAGATCCTGAGTTCTACAGTTCAGGTGGTGTAAGTTCGCCTGTGCCGCGTCAGTTCACCTTGACGGTGCGCCTTGGCTTCTAATAAATGAGTACTAACCATAAATTCAGAAACACAATGAAAAAGAATTTAGCATATATCGTATTGGTACTGGTGTTAGGGCTGACGAGCTGTAACTTCTTGGACAAGAACCCGGACAACCGTACAGAGATAGACACCAAGAAAAAAGTGCGTCTGCTGCTCGTTAACGCATACAATGCAGCCAACTACGGCCCGTTGTGCGAGTTCAGCTCAGACAATATCGTAGATAACAACACCCCGGATGCTTACGGTCATATCAACACCAAACAACCGTTCAACCAGGGTTACAACCAGATTTTTGCATGGGAGGACGTAACCGCCTTCTCTTCGCAGGACAGTCCTTACTGGATTTGGGACTATTGCTACAAGAGCATCGCCGTAGCCAACCAGGCACTGGCTGCTATTAACGAGCTGGAGAAGCAAGGCGAAGACCTGAGTGCTGAGAAGGGTGAAGCGCTGCTTTGCCGCGCATATAACCACTTCATTCTGGTCAACATCTTCGCACAGGCATACAAAGATGCCGAGCAGAGCAAGTCGGATGTAGGTATCCACTACATGACAGAGGCCGAGACCGAAGTGAAACCGGCTTACGAGCGTAACAGCGTAGCCGAAGTGTATGACCTGATCGAGAAAGACCTCTTGGAAGGACTTCCTTTGGTCAGCGAGGACTACTACTCCGTTCCCAAATACCACTTCAACGTGAAAGCAGCACACGCTTTCGCAGCCCGTTTCTATCTGTTCAAGCGCGATTACGACCAAGTGATTGCCCATGCGAACAAAGTGCTGGGCACCACGGCTTCGGAGGCTGCTTCGGTCATGTTTGATGCCGCAAACTGCAAGGACAAAGGTAACATCGAGTTGGAGCTCTACGCATGGACGGACGTCGCTTCGCCGTCTAACCTGCTCATCCAGAGTACCTATTCGTTTGCCCTCTACGGCTCCACCTCCACTTCATGCCGCTACACCTTCAACCGCGCGCCGCGTGATTATACGGTAAACGGTGCAGGTCCGTGCTGGGATAGTAGTTTCCCGGGCGCCAGCATCTGGCATTTCGATGCCAACTTCGGCGGTTTCTTCAGCAAACTCTATGAGCCGTTCGAGTACACGGACAAGGTGGCCGGTATCGGTTTTCCGCACAGCCTGCGTCGCGAGTTCACAACGGGTGAGACCTTGCTTTGCCGTTCCGAGGCAGAGATCATGAAGGGCGATATAGCAGCTGCCGTATCGGATATGGATGTATGGGCCAAAGGCTATCTGTGTACCAAAGACCTGACCGACTCCCGCATCACGAGCTTCTTCAAGAAAGGCAAGAACGTACAGCACACGCCGGTATTGCACAACGAGGACATGTGTCCGACTTGGAAGATCTCGGATGCACAAATGCCGTATATCTGGTGCGTATTGCACCTGCGTCGTATCGAGACCCTGCATGACGGTATGCGTTTCTTCGATATCAAGCGGTACGGTATTGAGATCAAGCACGAGATCGGTTATCCGGTAGAGACCAAGCATCTGGTATGGAACGACGACCGCCGTGCTATTCAGCTGCCGCAGGAAGCTATCCTGGGTGGTCAGAAACCTAACGAGCGCGTGATCGTAGGCGATAACAACGCCGTCAGCACTACCGGTGGTCCGACCACTGAACCGAACGGTTTGGAGCTCTTTATGCAGTTGCAGAGCGAAATGCAGAACCTCACTACCACTCCTGCTAACGAATAAAATTGGACGAGCATATGAAAAAGTATATCAAGTATATAGTTCTTACAGCGATCGTATCGCTGGGAATGACGGGGTGCAAAGAGAAATTGGATGAAGAATCGATTTTCAAGAATGTACCTGTTTTGGACAGCACGTCTTATACCTATCAGTTTGACAAGTATCTGTACGAAAACTATCAACTCAAGTATAATATCGCTTTCCAGTATAAGTTAGACGACGAGTCCACGGATATGAACTACAACCTCGTGCCGGTATCGTACGACAAAGCACAGATCGTAGCCCATGCCATCAAATACCTGTGGCTGGATGTGTACGGCACTCAGATGGGCGAAGAGTTCCTCAAGTTGTACGCCCCGCGTATCATCAATGTGCTCGGTTCACCGGCTATCAACGCCGCACAGCAAACAGAGACCCTCGGTGTGGCAGAAGGTGGTGTGAAGATCACGTTGTACAACATGAACGATATCGACCTGAGCAACATGAAATGGCTCAACAAGTATATCTTCCATGTCATGCACCACGAGTTCTCGCATATTCTGCACCAGACCAAGTCCTTCCCCAAGGAGTACGAGCAGATCTCCGCAGGTTTGTATGACTCGCAGTCCTGGCAGTACCGCTCGGACGAGGAAGCGTACGCGCTCGGTTTCGTAACCCCGTACTCCATGAGTGAGGCACACGAGGATTTCGTAGAGGTCATCTCCTCTTATATAACGGACACGCGCGAGACCTGGGAGAAACGCGGTATCGTCATGGCTGCTGACCATACCCATATCGTCAGCTTTGACGAGGATAACCCCGGAACCGTGATTATTATGACGAAGATCAACATGTGTAAGGATTGGTTGTCGGAGAAATACGACTACACCCTCGATTCGCTGCGCGCCGAAGTACAGCGTCGTCAGGATGCCCTTACCTATGACATTGTGATGAATGATTCGTATGACAAATAATTTGAGCGATCTATGAAACAGATTCTATTATATGTTTTTGCAGCTGTCGTACTGATAGGTACGATGGGTTGCAGCCGTCAGGAAGCGGACCTTTTCGACCAATCTGCCGCAGAGCGTTTGCATGCCACGGAGGATGCCCTTCGTGACAACCTGTGCAGCGCGAAGAACGGTTGGGAGTTATGCTATTTCCCCTATCCGGATGCTGCCGGCTACGCGTTCCTGATGAAGTTCGAGGCAGACGGATCGGTTAAGATCGCTGCCAAAAACCGTATCTCCACCAAGGATAACTACATGGAAGAGACCAGTTTGTGGGACATCGACGGTACCCAGGGTTGCATCCTGACCTTCAACTCGTACAACACCCTCTTCTCCGTCTTCTCAGACCCATTGAGCGACGGCGTCGGTTATTCGGGCGACTATGAGTTTGTGGTGCTCACAAGCGAGGATAAGGACCATATCCGCCTCAAAGGTAAGAAAAACCAGGCGTATATCTCACTCAATAAACTGGAGACAGGCGTCATCTGGAAAGAGTATTTCGATATGATTGATGACTACAACGCCGATATCTTCGACGATAACGACGGTGTAGATATGCTCTTCTGGGACGGTGCTTCGCAGATCAAGATGACCTACGAGGACGGTATGTTCACCTACGAGAAAGACGGCGAGGAACTGTCGCGCGGATTCATCATCACCCCCACTGGAGTACATTTCTACTCGGGCTTCCTCATGGCCGACAGCGTCACCTACGCCAAGGACTTCAAACTTACCGAAGACAAGCAACTCCTCAAGACCGACGACGGCAAGGCTTTCCTCAGCAGCAGTTATACGGCTGCAGATTTCTTTGCGCATAAGTTCACCACCTACAGCCGTTGGGCATATGTAGCAGAGGATACGGATGCGAAGACAAAAGCCGATTATGAGGCCCTCCGTCAACTCGGTCTGGCCAAAGGTGCGGATATCAACGGAGTCGCTTATGAGCGTACTACCACTACCGACAGCCGCGGTTCCAAGACCTATGCATACGCCCTCTATGTATCCTACCTCGTGGACGGTAAAGTCTTCGGCGGACGTATCGTCTTGAACCATAAGAACGCCAATGAGCAACTGACCTTCGCCTACAAGTCGCACGAGGATGCCCTCAAGCCCCTCTTTGCACGTTTGGCGGATACAGAGACAGATGCAGCGAAACTGTTCTGCGATATCTTCTGCGGTACGTACAAACCGGAGTCCTATACGGGCTCGGCGCTGAACATGACGCAGCTCTTGCTCAAAGGTGAAAGCCGGACGATCCATGTCATCGCAGACAAGATGATCTACTAATTTACGGATGTTGGACACATTAATTGAAACAAAGAATGAAAAAGACATTACTTATAGGATTATTGGCCGGCTGTTGTGCGATGCTTAACGCACAGCAGAAAATGGCCTCCATGCCCTTCCCCGGTCATTCGCAGCTCTTCTTGGAGTCGCTCAAGTATGCCCGTAGTATGGGTCAGGATGTGTATGTCGATGACACCGACATCCCGCAATTACCCGCACAAGCTCCGGCTGCCGCACAGGCAGACGAGCCCCAGGATGTAGGTTACCTCAACCCTGCAGGAACGCTGTTCTTAGGTATGGACGAGGCCGGTAAGGGTACGTTCATCAAGAACCCCGGTGTGATCGGCGCATGGTCGGATTCCATTCCGTGCTGGATATGGACCAACCAACGTACTACTTACAAATCCATCAAGTATCTCACTTCCTTCTCCGCGGAGTATCCGTCTAATTGCGAAGATGAGAACTACGAAATCGACCTCTTGGGTAATTTCTGCGACACGATTGTAGCCAGCGGCGGTCTGCTCGATGCCTATGCCAAAGATGCAGATGTCGATGTAGAACGAAGCTATTACTGGCAGAACGCTACGCCACTCCAGACCACCAAATTCCTGGACGGTACGGAGAAGAAATACCTGATGCTCAGCTCGTCGAAGAACCCCTCAGCCTCGGATTGTCCGCTGGCTATCGGCGGTCTGCCCAGCGCAAACACCTCCGACGGTTTATGGCCCTTGACCAACGCGATGAGTACGAATCAATCGGGTGTCAGCATGAATCTCATCCAATACACCGCTGCTGACGGCTATGTACACTACCTCTTCGGTTCATCCAAATATACGATCGACTCGGCAGCCGTACCGAATCACGACATGACGGCCGACTCGATGGTGTACACGCGCGTCAACCCGGTGAAAATCACCACCCACTATGACAAGCCGCAGGCACCGCTCTATATCAAGAGCGTCTCCTTGGCGATCTCGAGCGATAAGTACAGCACCTTCAACCCCAAAGACCTCAAACTGGATACGCTCTATCTCAGTATTCAGAACGAGCAGGGTGTCGAACTGGCTGCTTCGATGGCTACGGCCAACGACTTGAGCAACCTCAGCTACACCAAAGGTAAGATGCTTACCTTCCACCTCCGTGACACCAGCGCCTACGGCGAGTTGATGAACGAAGGTCTGCTCGTCGGAGAGCCCTTCCGCGTAGTCATCACCGGCTTCAAGGAATCCCATAACTTCGGTATCTATGCAGCCGAGTGTGTCGTACATCCCACCAAGACCGAAATGCTGTACGAAGGCGGCGTCGTGAAGTCCATCAAGGCAGAGCCCTATATCATGCTCAACGGTATCTACCCGACCCTGGAGAACTATATCTCCTCTTCCTCTACCCAACCCGAAGAGATCGGTCAACATGGCGATACCATCTCTATCGATATGGTTTCGTACCACGGCAGCGGATACCAGTATGTCGCTTCCTACGCTAAGTTAGGTCCCGATTACAATGAGTTCGCTTTCTACTCGACGTTCAAGCCCTACGATGCCGATAAACGCACCTGGCTCTTCGATATTCAGCAACCGGATTATATCCATATGATTGCCGACTATGAGATGATTCTCAACGACGATGAGGAGGATCCGATCACCCTCTGGTCCTACTACCGCCTCTTCACCTTGCATGTCTACGCTTCGGACCAACCGAAAATCGGCGATTGCATCAAGTTCGGTAAGGCAGGTAAGTATATCGTGCTCCAGATCGATAAGATCAATGGTCAGACAGCTGTAGAGGCTATCAGCGCCGACGTGAAAGCAGAAAAATTCATCCGCGACGGCCAACTGATTATCAAGAAGGGTAACAAAACGTATAACGTCCTCGGTATTCAACTCTGATACCGACGCGTTTCACACCCCTCCTAAAGAAGCTCGCCACACGGCGGGCTTCTTTCTTTTTGCCCATCTGCTTTCTTTTCCCCATTTTACCCCACATTTTCGCGAAAATGTTAATAACCGCTATAAACCTATGAATTTACGCTTTTTATAACATATGCACTTCTGTCGAAAATATGTTAATAAAACAATTGAAAAATTTTTTTGTGGGGAAATGTGGGGAAATTGAATTATTTTTTGTATATTTGCACCCGATTTTAAACCAAAGTGGTGAATATGGGTACATTTATCGGAAATATAGAGGCTCGTTTGGACGAGAAGGGACGTATCTTCGTGCCTGCCGCCTACCGTAAGATCCTGGCCGAGACCGGCTCGAAAATCATGGTCATGCGGCGTGATACGGACAACGAGTGTATGATGTTCTATCCGGAGCAAGTCTGGAACGACAAAGTGGAGCAGATGCGCCAGACCCTGGATGAGTGGAATCCCGAGGATCAACTGATCCTCATGCAGTTCATGGCAGACGCCGAGTACATGGAACTCGACGGACAAGGTCGTATCCTGCTCCAGAAAAAGAACCTGGAGATGATCGGTGCGCAACAGGACGTGCTTTTTGTAGGCATGCTCAACCGCTTCGCGTTGTGGGCACCGGAGAACTTCGCGGCCAAACGTCTCAGCCAGACGGAACTGGCAGCTCGTCTCCGCGCAAAAATGTCCAAACCGAAAATCGAAAATCGCTAATCGCTAATCGAACATGTCCACCGTCTATCACATACCGGCAATGCTGCACGAGACGATCGAGGGCTTGGCCATCAAGCCCGACGGCGTCTATGTCGATGTCACCTTCGGAGGCGGCGGTCACTCACGCGCCATCCTCCAAGCAGGAGCCGGTAAGTTATATTCCTTCGATCAGGACGCGGATGCCCTGCAGAACGCGATCGACGATGACCGTTGGACCTTTGTGCACAGTAACTTCCGCTACTTACGCAACTGGATGGACTATTACGGCATCGAACAGATAGACGGTTTATTGGCGGATTTAGGGGTTAGTTTTCACCACTTTGACTGCCCCGAACGCGGATTCAGCTTCCGTTTCAGTGCCCCGCTGGACATGCGTATGAACCAGACCGCCAAACGGACGGCTGCCGATATCGTGAATAGTTACAGCGAGGAAGAACTGGCGAAAGTGCTGTACCTCTACGGCGAGATGAAGAACAGCCGTCTCATAGCGAAAAACATCTGCCGCGCCAGAGCGCAGAAACGCATCGAGCGCACCGAAGACCTCGTAGCAGCCTCCCGTATCCCGGCGGAGATGAGCAAAGAGCTGGCACGCCTTTTCCAAGCCCTGCGGATCGAAGTGAACGACGAAATGGGCGCCCTACGCGAGATGCTGGTAGCCGCCAGAGACCTGCTCAAACCCGGCGGACGGATCGCCATCCTCACCTACCACTCGCTCGAAGACCGGCTGGTGAAGAACTTCCTGCGCAGCGGCAATCTGGAAGGCACGATAGAGAAAGATTTCTACGGCAATAACCTCAGCCCGTTCGAACTGATCGAGAAAGGCCGCGAAGCCTCACCCGAAGAGGTAGCACGTAACCCCCGCAGCCGCAGCGCCAAACTGCGAGTCGCCGCTAAACGCTAACCCTTACATGGCTAATAGTCACGACATACAATCCTGGTTGAACGGAGACAAACTGCGTAGCAAAGCACTCCGCGAACAATACCCGCTGATCGGCTTGATCGTCGGGTTGGTCTTTTTGTATATCCTGACCGGCTACCAGTCCGCCAAGCAGCAACACCACCTCACGGACACCAAGAAAGAGATGCTCGATGCCAAGTTCCGCTACATGACCATCAGTGCCGAACTGACCAACACCACGCGGCAGAGCCAAGTCATACAAGTACTCCACGAGCAGGGAAGTAATCTGCAAGAGAACACCAAACCACCCACCAAAATCCGGAACTGACATGAGCGAAGAACAAAGAAATACGGTGTGGCGGTTTGCGATCATCTTCATTGTGATCATGCTCGGCTTCGGAGCTGTGCTGGGTAAGATCGTCTATATCCAGACCGTAGAGCGCGACAACTGGCTCAAAGTGGCGGAGAAACAAGTGCCCACCAACCGGCCTATCGCAGCTACGCGGGGCAATATCCTGGACTGCAACGGACGCTTGCTCGCCTCCAGTATGCCGCAATATTATATGTATATGGATACCCGCGTACCTGCGTTGCGCGAGAAGAGCGGTGCCTTGTTCGCCGCGCATATCGACACCCTGGCGCTCGATCTGGCAACCATCGTCGGCGAACATTCGCAGGCGGAGTACAAAGCGCGTATCACCCAGGCATACCGGAGCAACGAGAAGCGCTATAAAGTCTGCGACCACCGCATCAACTACCTGCAGCGCCAGGCCCTGGAGCAGAACAAACTCATCAAGAAAGGCAAATACAAAAGCGGCATCTTCTTCGAGGACCAGCACCGTCGTATCAAGCCATACGGTATCCTTGCCAGCCGCACCATCGGCGGTATCTACGGCGAGGGCGGTAGCGGTAACTCAGGCCTGGAGAAACGGTTTGACAAGGAACTGAAAGGCGAGGACGGTATGAGCTCCATCCAGCGTATCGGCGGACGCAATGAGTCCGTCACCGTGGAGGAAGCCAAGGACGGACTGGATATCGTCACCACCATCGACGCCAACCTCCAAGATATCGTAGAGAACGCACTGCTGGCCAAGACCAAGGAGCGGAACGCCAAATGGGGTTGCGCCATTCTCATGGAGACCAAGACTGGCTATGTGCGTGCGATCGCCAACCTCGACCGCAGTCAGGAAGACGGCGAGTATTACGAGGCGCAGAACCATGCCGTACAACGCGTAGAACCGGGCTCCACCTTCAAGACGATTGCCCTCGTAGCCGCACTGGACGACGGCAAGATCGATATCGATGATACGGTCACTATCACCAGCGAACCCTGGCGCTATTTCACGGTCAAGCACACCGACGCCCATAAGATGGACACCATCCTCACCGTCCGTTCGGCGCTCGCGGTGTCGAGTAACATCGCCCTCGCCAAACTCATCACCCGCTCTTACGAAGGCTCGGCGAAGAAATTCGTGCGCCGCATCGAGAAAATGGGCCTCATGGACAGTGTCTATTGCGAGATTCCGGGCGCAGACAAGGTGCGTATCGACATCCCCAAAGATACGGTCACACTCAGTAAGATGTCCTACGGCTATTCGGTCGAACTGAGCCCCATGCAGATACTCATGTTCTACAACGCAATCGCCAATAACGGACGCATGGTACGGCCGATGTTAGTCACCTCCATCCAGCAGGACGGAGAAAACATCAAACGTTTCCGACCCGAGACCGTCAAGAGCTCCATCTGCTCGAATCGCACGCTGGAGGATATCCGCAGTGCCCTGCACGATGTCGTCTGGGACAACCGCCTGGGTACGGCAGCGGCACGTCTCTGGAGCCGCAAAGCGCAGTCCAACCTCGTGTCTATCGCCGGCAAGACCGGTACGGCACAGCTCATCATCCCGGGACACGGCTACTCCTCCAAACGCCACCGCATGACCTTCGTCGGCTACTTCCCCGAAGAGAACCCGCAATACACCTGTATCTGCATGATCGAGGACCCGCAATTCCCCTACGATGCCGGACAGGACTGCGGCTCCACCGTACGCGTGATAGCAGAAAAAACAATGGCTTATACCGGATGTTATATATACGAAAATGGTACTAAAAGACTTATTAAACGCGATTGAGCCGATTGAGGTAATCGGTCGCACCGACAAAGAGATCCACGGTCTGCACTTCGATAGTCGCAAGATCGAAACAGGCGATATGTTTGTAGCCCAGGTAGGCACAGCAGTAGATGGACATACTTTCATTGATGGTTGTGTCGCCAAGGGTGCTACAGCAGTCGTTCTCTCAAAGAGAGAATATATCACCAATCACCAATCACCAATTACCAATCACCAATCCCCCACCTTTATCTTGGTGGAGAACACCGACCGTGCCCTCGGTCTGTTAGCTTCCAAATGGTTTGGAGAACCGTCCAAAGCGCTGACACTCGTCGGCGTCACCGGCACGAACGGCAAGACCACGATCGCTACCTTATTATATAAACTCGTGCGCGCGTTGGGCCACAAAGCCGGCCTGCTCTCCACCGTGGTCAATTATATTGAGGACGAGGCGGTACCGGCCACCCACACCACCCCCGATGCCATCGAACTGAACGGCCTGCTACGCCGCATGGTGGATGCCGGTTGTACCTACGCCTTCATGGAGGTTTCCTCCCACGCGATCGCGCAGGAACGCATAGCGGGGCTGGATTTCGACGGCGCGCTCTTTACGAACCTCACGCGCGATCATATCGATTACCATAAGACCTTCGATAACTACCGCGACACCAAGAAACGGCTCTTTGACGGTCTGAAGAAAACGGCATTCGCTGTCACCAACAAAGACGACAAAAACGGACTCGTCATGACGCAGAACTGCAAGGCGGCCGTCCATACCTACTCCACCCGTTCGCTCGCCGACTACAAGGCGCAGATATTGGAAGAAGGCTTCGACGGCATGATGCTTGCCATCAACGGCAAAGAGGTCTTTGTTCCCCTCGTAGGACGATTCAATGTATCCAACCTGCTCTGTATCTACGGCGCAGCGTTGTGCCTCGGTTTCGACGAGATGGATGTCCTGCGCGTGCTCTCCACCCTCAAACCGGTGAACGGACGTTTCGAGACCATCCATAGCCCCAAAGGCTGGACAGCCATCGTCGATTATGCCCATACACCCGACGCAGTCGATAACGTCATCCAGACCATTCGCGAGATCAAGAAAGAAAGTGCCAAACTCATAACCGTCGTAGGTTGCGGAGGTAACCGCGACAAAGGCAAACGACCCATGATGGCGCAGATCGCCAAACGCGGCAGCGAGCAACTGATCCTCACCTCCGACAACCCGCGCGATGAAGAACCGGCCGACATCCTCAAGGATATGACGGACGGCCTCACCGAAGAAGAACTGCGCACCACCCTCGTCATCGAAGACCGAGCCGCAGCCATCCAGACGGCCTGCACACTGGCGCAGAAAGACGACGTCATCCTCATCGCCGGCAAAGGACACGAAGACTACCAGATCATCAAGGGCGTCAAACACCATTTTGACGACCACGAACAAGTAAAGAAACACCTCTAAACACTAAACACTAAACATTAAACATTAAACATTATAAAATGATTTATCATTTTTTTACCTATTTCAGTGATGTACTCGGTGCGCGCCTGTTCACCTACATCTCCTTCCGCGCCATCGTAGCGGGCATCATCGCACTCATCACCAGTATCTGTTTCGGCAACTGGTTCATCGATTTCATGAAACGCCATCATATCTCGGAGACCCAACGCGATGAGAAAACCGATCCCTTCAACGTGGGCAAGAAAGGCGTGCCGACGATGGGCGGTATCATCGTCATCGTAGCCATCCTGCTGCCCTGTCTGCTGTTCGGCAAGCTGAGCAATGTCTATATGATCCTCATGCTGATAACGACCCTTCTCATGGGCGCGTTGGGCTTTGCGGACGATTATATCAAGACCTTCCGCAAGAACAAAGAGGGTCTGAACGGTTGGGTCAAGATCGCCGGTCAGATCACCCTCGGTCTCATCGTCGGACTCACCCTTCGTTTCTGCCCTGCTGTCAGCATGAACGAGGTCGTCACAAGTCATATCGAGAACAATGTGGTCGTCGTCGAGAAGAGTCCGGAGATCAAGTCCACCCAGACCACCATCCCCTTCGTCAAGCATCATAACTTCAATTATGCCGACCTCTTCTCCTGGACGGGCGAGAACAATAAATACCGCTTCGGTTGGATCTTCTTTGTGCTGCTGACAGTCTTCGTCGTAGCGGCAGTCAGCAACGGTGCGAACCTCAACGACGGCATGGACGGCATGTGTGCCGGTAACTCGGCCATCATGGCGATTGCCCTGCTCATTCTCGCCTACACCTCCGGTAGTGTCGTCTGGGCGGAGTATTTCGATGTCATGTACATCCCGGGCTCCGAAGAGTTGGTAGTCTTCCTCGCCTCTTTCGTCGGCGCTCTGGTGGGCTACCTCTGGTTCAACGGCTTCCCCGCACAGGTCTTCCTCGGTGACACCGGCAGCCTCACCGTCGGTGGCATCATCGGCGTCTGCGCCATGATCATCCACAAGGAGCTTTTAGTACCCGTCCTCTGCGG
This sequence comes from uncultured Bacteroidales bacterium, assembly GCA_946187695.1. Classification (GTDB taxonomy): domain Bacteria; phylum Bacteroidota; class Bacteroidia; order Bacteroidales; family Paludibacteraceae; genus Colicola. The sequence continues at coordinate 164,273 of CAMHSB010000002.1, read as the reverse complement.
GGTCTTCCTCATGGAGAGCGTGAGTGTCATCCTGCAGACCCAGGTCTATAAGTTTTACAAGAAACGCGGGCTGCACGTCCGCGTATGGAAAAGGGCACCGCTGCACGACCATTTCCGTACCTCCGTGGAGCAGGTCCTCAAGAACGACCCCACCTGTATCATCCGTTTCAAAGGCAGCAAGAACCTGCATCACGAATCGAAGATCGTCCTGCGTTTCTGCATCGTCACCCTCATCCTTGCCGCCATCACCATTTTAACATTAAAGATCCGATAAATTATTTTTGATATTTTCTTTTAATATAATAATATGAGCAAACGAATTGTAATACTGGGCGCCGGCGAGAGCGGCAGCGGAGCCGCCATCCTGGCCAAAGAGAAAGGTTTTGACGTCTTCGTATCCGACTGCGGTACGATCTCCGATCCCTATCGCGCCTTGCTGGATCAGAACGGCGTAGCATGGGAAGACGGCAAGCACACGGAATCCCTCATTCTCAATGCCGACGAGGTAGTCAAATCGCCGGGTATCCCCTTGACCGCACCGCTCATTCAGAAGCTGCAGGCACAGGGCACGCCCATCATCTCGGAGATCGAGTTCGCCGCACGTTATACGCATGCGAAAATGATCTGTATCACGGGTTCGAACGGTAAGACAACCACCACCTCGCTCATCTATTATATCCTCCGCAATGCAGGTCTAAACGTCGGGCTGGCAGGCAATATCGGCAACTCGCTGGCTTTGCAGGTCGCCCATGAGGACCATGACTATTACGTCATCGAGCTCTCGTCTTTCCAACTTGATAACATGTACGACTTCAAGGCCGACGTAGCCATTTTGTTGAACATCACCCCGGACCACCTGGATCGCTACGATTTTAAGTTCCAGAACTATATCGACGCCAAGTTCCGTATCACCCGCAATCAGACCAAAGAGGATTCGTTCATCTACTGGGCGGAAGATCCCGTCATCGATCGCGAGATGAAGAAGATCCAACTGGGCGCCACCCTCTACCCCTACGGCTTCACTGTTCCCAACCCGCTGCCCGTCGGCGAAGACGAATTGGCACTCAAGGGACGGCATAATGTCCTCAACTCGATGGCCGCTACAATCGCAGCCAAGGTGGTGGGTATCAAGAAAGAGGTCATCCGCGAAGCCCTCAAGACCTTCCAGGGCGTGGAGCATCGCCTCCAGTATGTCGCGACCGTCAAAGGTGTACGTTATATCAATGACTCCAAGGCCACCAACGTCAACAGCTGTTGGTACGCCCTCGAGTCCATGACCACCCCAACCGTCCTCATCCTGGGCGGTAAGGACAAGGGCAATGACTACTCCGAGATCGACGAGCTCGTGCGCGAGAAATGCCACACCCTCGTCTTTATGGGCTTGCACAACGAGAAACTGAGAGAACATTTCGGCGGTTTTGGTTTGCAAATTATTGACACCGATAATTTGCATGATGCCATCCAAGGCGCCTACAAGGCCGCCCATGAAGGCGACACCGTCCTGCTCTCGCCCTGTTGCGCGTCCTTCGACCTCTTTAAGTCCTACGAAGATCGCGGTGAACAGTTCATGGCAGCCGTAAGAGCCCTCTAACAGCGAAGCGGTCCAACAGTGTAACGGTCTTACAGTGAAACGGTCTTACAATGAAATGGTCATTTAATAATATTGACAAATCCTTCTGGGCGCTCTTCCTCATCCTGATCGTGATGGCGGTCATCGCCCTGTTCTCGGCTTCGTCCACGCTGGTCTATTCGCGCGGATCGGTACTGGGTCCCATCGGCTCCCAGATGCTCTTCCTGCTCTTGGGCATCATTGCGGCAGGGGTCATACAGTTCATCCCCACCTACTGGGTGCGGCTGGGCGGCTATGTGCTCTTGGGCATCAGTACCCTGCTCGTCTATTCGACCATGATACCGGGCAATCCGCTTGTCGTCACCATCAACGGTGCAGCTCGATGGGTACGTATCGCCGGCATCACTTTCCAGCCTTCCGAGTTAGCCAAGCTATCCCTCATCATCGTCATCGCGGACCAGCTGGCGCGTATCCGTACCGAGGCAGATAAAAGCAAGTATTTCTACCGCACGCTCATCATCGCGGGCATCGTCATGCTGCCTGTCATGGCGTCGAACTTATCCACTGCGGTGCTCATCGGCCTGATCATCTTCTGCCTATGGGTCCTGGCGCGTATCCCGTGGAAATACACGATGTCGGTCGTAGGTATTGCCATCCTCGTGCTCGGTCTGGGCTATGCCATCGTCGAGTTCGGATTCGTGCGTCCGCACCGCGAGATGCACGGTCCTTTCAAACGTGCCACCACCTGGGTCAGCCGTATCGACCGTCATTTTGATCAGGACGACGGATCCAAATATGTCCTCACGGACGAGAATATCCAGGAAGTGTATGCCTCCGTAGCCATCGCGCGGGGCGGCAAGACCCCGCTGGGTGTCGGACCCGGCAACTCCAAAGAACGCGATTACTTACCCTTGGCTTTTGCCGATTATATCTTCGCCATCTTCGTCGAGGAGTCCGGATTTATCGGTGCGGCGGTGCTCATCTTCCTCTATCTGGCAGTCCTCTTCCGAGCCTGCTATGTGTCTAGCCGCTTCAACGACATGCCGGCAATGCTCATGACGATGGGCCTCGCGCTCATGATCACCTGTCAGGCCCTCATCTCCATGCTCGTAGCTGTCGGTCTGGGACCCGTCACGGGTCAACCCCTACCCTTGATATCGCGTGGCGGTACGTCCGTGCTCATCACCTCCATCTATTTTGGTATCATGATGGCGGTCAGCCGCGAACAACTCGAACTCCGTGAACGCGTCAACGAAACCATCGAACAAAGCCTCGACGATGCCCCCATCGTCACCTTGGAGTAACAAATTCTAAATTCTAAATTCATAATTCATAATCAATATGAGGTATTTAATTTCAGGAGGCGGGACCGGTGGCCATATCTTCCCCGCAATCAGTATTGCCAACGCCTTGAAGGAACTGGATCCGGAGGCGCAGATTTTGTTTGTCGGTGCCTTAGGTCGCATGGAGATGGAGCGCGTACCGCAAGCCGGTTACCAGATCGTCGGACTGCCCGTACGGGGCTTCAACCGTGCCCAACCCTGGAAGAACGTGTCCGTCATGACCGATCTGCTCAAGTCCCTGCACCAGGTCAAGAAGATCATCCGCGATTTCAAACCGAACGTAGGCGTCGGTGTCGGCGGATACGCCTCCGGTGCAGCCATGTGGCAGGCAGCCAACATGGGTATCCCTATCCTCCTGCAGGAGCAAAACGGCTTCGCCGGGGTCACCAATAAACTCCTCAAGGACAAAGCAGCCAAGATCTGCGTCGCCTACGAAGGCATGGAGCGTTTCTTCCCCGCCGACAAGATCATCCTCACCGGCAATCCCGTCCGCCAGAACCTGACGAGCGGAAAGAGGAAAGTGGAAAGTGGAAAGAATCTGCTCATAATTGGAGGTTCGCTCGGTGCCCGCACCATCAACGAAGCCATCCTCGCCGGCCTGCCTCAACTTAAAGCCGCAGGCATCCATGTCGTCTGGCAAACAGGAAAGTTATACTATGAGAATATCTTACAGCGTAGCGGTCTTACAGCGCAGCGGTCTAACAGTGATAACGGTCTAACAGGCGAAGCCGGTCTGGAAATCTATGATTTCCTTGCCGACATGCCGGATAGATACGCCAACGCAGATCTCGTCATCTCGCGTGCCGGCGCCTCGTCCATCAGCGAACTCTGCCTCCTTGGCAAGCCCGCTATCTTAGTCCCCTCTCCCAACGTAGCGGAAGACCACCAGACCCATAACGCCATGGCGCTCGTCAACAAGGATGCCGCCGTACTCGTCCGCGATGCCGACGCCGCAGCCCAACTCGTACCGACTGCCCTCAAACTCATCCACGACGATGCCCGCCTCCAAACCCTGCATACCAACATCCTCACCCTCGCCCAAACCGACTCCGCCCGCCGCATCGCCGAAGAAGTCATAAAATTAGCAAAAAAGACTTCACCCCATGACTAAAGAGGAGTTTTTGAAAAGTATTTGCCGGAGGGATTAGTAGAGCAGACCGAACATCCATAGTGGGATTTTGTTTTCAAATCCCATGTCAATGCCATCTGCCACTACATAACTATTCGGAATGTTGGCAATCTGGCCAAAGCCTTTGCTTTTGCCCCCGACTTCAAACAAATACTGCTTGTCAGCCACAATGTCTCCTTTCTCAGGCATGGCTATCTTGTGTCCCTTCGCTAACATAGAGGCACAAAATGTCTCGCGCATTGTACCTGTATCTGCATTGGGAGATAGCGCATACATCAGGTTTGTGTTATTGAAGAGAATCTTTTCCGGCTTATTGACTTGCTCCCACCCCTCTTCAGAAGCATACAACCGGCGAATCAAGGCTGCTTGATCCAATAGTTCAATCAGTTTTAGCAGTACATTACGTGAAGCGTTCAGCGATTTGCCCAGAGCGGAGATGTTTAGTGTGTACGGATTTTGTTGTGCCAAGATAGCAAGCAGAGGTTTAATCTTATAGACAGATTCGTATTCCAGGTTGGAGACTGCAGGAATCTCGTTGAAGATGATAGTGTCTATCACTTGGCTTAATCGTTCTCCAAAGCTCAAGGACTCATCGCGATAGAACGGATAATACCCTTCCTTGATATAACGCTCAAAATGCAGTAACACTTTGATGTTCTGCTTTAAGGTGATATCACGACTGATAGCCTCATGATTCTTCACTAGTTCCTCTAATGTCACAGGCGGCAAATCCGCCACTCCTTCCAACTTGAGATACTCACAAAAACTCATGCCATACATGGTATAAACGCGGCAACGGCGGGACAAATCATACATCTGATGGATGATGTCCAAAGCGTTACTTCCGGTTACTACCACATGTAACGTGGGATAACCATCATAGATGTTTTTGAGCTCTTGCGCCCAATTGCCGTACTTGTGTATCTCGTCCAAAAACAGATGCGTTATATCATGCGTATATGCATATTCCGCCAAGTCCAGAAGCTTGTGGGAGGCAAACCAAAAATGATCTACAGAACAATACAGCGCTTTGCTTTTGTCGGGAAAAGTACGCAAGATATGCTGCATCAGCATGGTCGTTTTGCCGGAACCTTTCGGTCCGCGGATAAGAATCAATTGGTTCTTCCAATTAATCTCATCATACAAATAACGCATCTGCGTAAACTCGGAATAACGCTCCAATAACCGATAATAGAAATTGATTAATTGCTCCATGTTTTTTACTTTGTAAGGGTTAATAGCTATGGTGTTTTGTGCTTTCAAAAGTTAACACACAAGTGCATATTTTACTTTCAAAAGTTAAAAACCGGCACAAAGATACAACAAAAGTTTGAAATATACAAGGATTTTGGCAAAAAAAATGTAAGTTTATTTATATTTTTGTGACAAAAGGCTTGTTATCTGCACAAATGTGCGAACGTTTCTTCGGTAATCCAATATTTCAAAGATCACATTTTATCTTTTTGGAGGGGGAATTACTTTTTGACCATTTGCCATTCTTGGTCTTCATGCGACCATCATCCCGTCCGCCAGAACCTTCTAACAGCGAAGCGGTCTAACCCTCTCCGATATGCCGGATAAACCGACTCCGCCCGCCGCATCGCCGAAGAAGTCATAAAATTAGCAAAAAATTAACGCTTTCCTTGCGTAAATGCAAAAAAAGTCGTACCTTTGCAGCAAATTTGCAAAGGTCATAAATACCTGAAACTGATGCGTAGGTTTTATGTCGTTTATTCGCAAGACAAGATTCGGGAAACACTATTTCCCCAATTCGCGGATTACCCTGCATTGCCCACCGGAGAACGCTTCTACCTCAGTTGGTCGCACTATCTCAAATATCAGACGGTCTTGCCGAGTAAAGAAGAATTAAAGAGATTGATAGAGAATCAATAAAACGCTATCATCTTCTCCAGAGACGATCAATAAGAGAAGGCATTCATCGACAGTAATAAGCAGGGATAATCGACAGATATTGCGCATCGAAAGGTGCGCTTTTTTTGTGGCAAGATGTGCAAATTGGAGACAAAAGAAAGATTTCTGAACGAATTTTGTAAAAATACTTGTGTATTTCGGAATAATTATGTATCTTTGCACCCGATTTGGGTGCATGAACGCGACGCGCGTGAAGAATAAGGTGCTCAAATCACGGAATCTATCTACGCCGATCTCCTTGTGGAGAGGGTTAGAGGGATTCAAAATTTATTGAAATAGCGTTTATTGACGCTTTGTGTTTGACACACGGAACTTCGCAACTTTCGGAATTAAAAGTCAAAATCAAAGTGAGCAGTAGATGCCTATGGGTATGACTATAGTACCCGTCTTGCTATATCTAAGCAAGCGGTATGTCATATCGGCGTAGGTTTCCTGTTGTTTATTTGACTTTTAGGGCAATGCGAAGGCCTCGTGTGTAAGTAAGCAACACGAGGTCTACGCTTTTTGTGTATGGAAAAATAACAAACAATTATAAATGGAGTAAGCCGAAAAGCCAAGTGAGTAGGCAAATATCATTAAATCATTACAACAATGAAAAAATTATTCTTTTTCGCTACCGTAGTAGCAATGTCATTAGCAATTGCCATGCCGGCGCAGGCACAGAGTCGTAAAGAGAAAAAGGCTGCGGCTAAAGCTCAATGGGAAATGGAGCAAAAGCAGAAAGCAGAAGAAGCTGCTCTTATTCACCAAATGAGAATGGACAGCATCAAAAAGGCTCAACAACAAAAAGCAGAGGACGAAGCATGGGAAAAAGAGAAAAAAGACTTGAAACGTGAAGGCCAGCGAGCCCAAATGCAATCCCAAAATGCCATGACACAAGTGATGGAAGGTGGCGTTCAATTAATTTATACGCCTTGTATGGATGAGTTTCTTGCTTTAAATAAAATTCCTGAACAAATGGCAGCACAAGGAATTGGTACGGGGCAACAAACACAAGAGTTGGCTCAAAAAGTTGCCAATCAAAGAGCTATAGATGATATCGGTCAGCGTTTTGCTGGTGTAGTAAAAAATGCCATGGAGAGTTATAATAAAGACACTAGTACACCATCTATGAACCGTGTTACAGAAGGCCAATTAGAGGGAATGGTTCTTTCAGCAGGAGAAAAAGCAATCAATGAGTTTTATGTGGTTGACTGTCGTCAATTCGGAAAAGACCGTTACAATCAATGGGTATGTTACGAAGCATTGTATGTTCCAATGAAAAAAGTAATGGATACTATATTGGATGAGGTAAAAGACGTAGATATTGATAAGGCACTCTTCCGTAAACGTATGCAGGCAGAATTGGATGCTAATGCCGCTAAGGAAAATGCTTCACTTAAACAACAACGTGCAGAAATGGAAGAATAATGTAGCATGAAACGTATTCTTTTATCTCTATTGTTTTATTTACCCGTTGTGGCTTTCGCGCAAATAGGTCGCGAAATGCCACAATGGGTGATGCAATTGCCATCTGCTAATCCGCAAAAACATTTCTACTATCGTGTTACCATGGGCGAAGGCGCTACATATGATAAAGCGTATGCTAATGCTTTTGCCAAAGCCATTATGGAGGCGAAATGGAAGCTGGGCGTAAAAGTTAATGTGTCCGATGACGTAACCGCACTAGAAGGTCAAGTAACGGATGCTATCAATATACAAGAACAGAACATGACTATTCCCATCAATAAAGTGTGTGATTGGTGGGAGGAATTTCGTCCTGTTGCTTCTGCAAAACAAGTACGCATATACGTGCTGTGGCAGATTGCTGACGATGGACGTTTTGAACCGAGATTTGAAGATTTCACTAATTGTCAATAAATACTATGCGTAAATTTATCCCCTTTATGTTACTGTTGCTAATGATTACAACAGTGAGTAACGACTTGTATGCACAAGCCAAACGTCGCCCTTTGCCTGACTGGGTTTTCGAGAAGCCGCAGCGTAGCAACACAACATTTTATTATCATGTAGAAAAAGGTGTCGGTGAGACTGAAACAGAAGCCCGTAATGCTGCCTACACACAAGCATTCATGCAAGTAGCACTGAAATTAGGTATTCCATTGAACACCGAGGACATCAGTGAAGCTATTGCTAGCGGAGCCAACATTAAAATGTTGTCGCAGCGTTTCACTATTCCTATGAATGTGGTATGTTACACTTCACGCCGCAATGAAGAAATCGGTGGTTGGAACTACTGGATATTATGCCAGATTCCGGAAGTCGGTTATGCCGACCGTGCTCGATTCGATGATTTCAATGAGTGCTTCAAATTCGAGAAGTACGAAGCCATTAAAAATAAGATCAATGCATATAAAGAAAGACAACGGCAGGATTCTTTGCGCATTGTTCGCAGTAGTAATGCACGTGCATTAACCGCTTCTACATTCATTCCCGGCATGGGTCAAATGTTAAAAGGTCAAGGAGGAACGGGAGCTGCTTTTTTAGTAAGTGAAGTTGCTTTATTTGGTGGCGGTGCCGCTTGCTATTTTCTCGGTCAAGAGCAGGTTAAGACCATGAAGGCTACAGGAACTTCATATGCCAACTATCAACATGCAAAAAAAATGAAAAATGTTTATGATATTGCTATGTACTCTGCTTTTGGAATTGGAGCCGCGGTACATATCGCAAACATGGTGCATGCATGGTATGTAAAAGATAAAAATTTGATGGGAAAAACAGCATTTGTTCCCGCAATGATTCCTATAAATGATTATTCAACACCTACTTATGCTTTTGGAGCTGGTGTACAAATAACATTCTAAAAAAGAATGAAGAAACGTTTTACAAGGTTCGGCATCATTGCCACAATGATTATAGGCATCAGCACTTGTTTTATCGGGTGCAATGAAGATGTTAATACGGAGGTTTGTTATGTCGGAAAAGTGGTGCATGCCGGGACAACCAATCCATTTGCCGATTTGGAAGTAAAAGTGACCAATGGAGATAAAATCCATTGCATTGAACATACGAACACTTCCGGTGAGTTTATGCTACAAGTAAAAGTGGGAGAAGTTAATGGTAGTTATTATATTCTTATTGGCGATGCAAGTTGTATAACTAAACAAATAGAATTGTCCGGGTTTGGTCAGGCAAAAGTTGATTTGGGTACCATAGAAATAGAGGGCCCGACAATTCCGACCGTTACGACGAAACCTGTCAGCAACATATCGGATAGCAAAGCGACTTGCGGTGGTAACGTAACGGCAGACGGTCGATCAGAAGTAACGGCACGAGGTGTTTGTTGGGCAAAATCCGAGTACCCGACCATTGACGGAGATCATACAGAGAACGGCAAAGGTTTAGGTGAGTTCACTTGCCAAATGACAGATTTGGAACAAGGCGTTACTTACTATGTCCGCGCATACGCCACAAATAAACAAGGAACGGCATATGGTGATCAATTCTCATTCTCTACCGCAACCGGTTTACCGCAAGTTACAACAGACACAGTGTCTGAGATTTTTGCCACATCAGCCGTTTGCGGTGGTGAAGTAGCTGCCAACTCCGGTTACCCGATCACTGCACGTGGTATATGTTGGAGCAACACTACCGCTTCACCTACGACTAGCAGTAATCACACAGAAGAAGTAGCAACAACCGGTCATTTTAAGAGTATGATGATTGGTTTGGAACGTAATACCACATATTATGTTCGTGCATATGCAGTAAACGAAAAAGGTCCTAATTATGGTGAAACAAAAGTTTTTACCACATTAAGCGGAATGCCGACCGTAACGACAGCAGAAGTAACGAATATTAAAACCACGTCCGCATTAGGTGGTGGTAATGTTACAAATAATGGTGGATATATCATTACTGCGAGAGGAATCTGCTGGAGTAGCATCACCTCTACGCCGACAACGGATGACAGCCATACTAATGAAGTGGCGGATAATGGCGTATTTACCAGTTTAATGACTGAGTTAGATGCAAATACGACTTACTATGTCCGCGCATATGCCACTAATGAAGTAGGAACGGCTTATGGTACATCTGTTAGCTTTACATCTGGCAATGGGTTACCTACAGTTGAAACCTTGGATCCGGGAGAGAATATCACGTCTTCTTCTATATCTGCTGTTGGTAATGTAATTGATGATGGCGGCTTTGAAATCTCAACGCGTGGATTTGTATATAGTACATTACCTTATCCGACTTTGGAAAATAGTACTAATATGACGAGCGGTAGTGGTGTCGGTTATTTCTCGGCAAATATTACAAATATTACACCGACAAAAAAGACCTATTACATACGTGCGTACGCCACCAATTCGTTGGGAACAGCATACGGTGATCAAGTTGTTGTAACCCCTGAGCGTTCTGAATATCTAAGTTTAAAGACAATGAGTTATGGTGGTTATACATATAAAATAAAACCACTTGGTCCAATGGCATGGCAAGAAGGATATGATGCTTGTGAAAATATGGTGTATGGAGGTTATTCAGATTGGTTTATGCCAGATGATGGAGAGGTGCAAGCCATAATAACGTATGTATATAATAAATGGGGAAGCAATGCCACATATTATGGATATTCTTATAGTTCTACTCCCAATGTAACTCAACTTTTTATAGAGGGAGAACACGAAATATGGGCCTCGAATAAAGATGCAGGTGGCGAGACTTACTTTTTTTATATTTATGATTATGATTACAATAGTTATAATCTAAAATATAGATATTGGAAAAGAGGGAGTACATCAGGAACAAGTCTTTTAACCACATCGCTGGTATTTGCGGTCCGTAAATATCGGACTGATAATCAATAATCAAAAACCTCGCGATGTATAGGTTAATCGTTGTAAATTTATTATAATTCAATGTCAACAATGAAAACAAGATTCACATGGCTCGGAGTTGTAGCCACATTGTTAGTAACTATTAGCACGTTCTTTGTGGCATGTAACAAAGACGACATGAATGATGTAATCGTCTATCATGGTCAAGTAGTGTATATCAATACTACCAATCCATTCCCTGATTTGACAGTTAAGGTAACTAATGGAAAGGACACTCATTGTCAGACACAAACAGATGCAGGAGGATTATTCTCGTTGAAGGTACGAGTTAACGAGATAGATGGAGAATATTACCTGCTTGCCGGTGATTCCACTTGTATCCCAAAGAAAGTAGGATTGGGTGGCTATGGTCAAGCTGAAGTGGATTTAGGAGTAATAGAGGTTGAGGGACCGTCTAAACCAACCGTAAAAACAACACCGATCCAATCATTGAAAGCCGATGAGGTTATCATGGGCGGTGAAGTTATGACCGATGGACGTTTGCGTGTTACTGCTCGCGGTATCTGCTATGGGCCGGATCCTTATCCTACTGTAGACGGCTTGCATACAACGGATGGTGCTGGTCTTGGTGCTTTTACAAGTACTTTGAAAAATTTGGAGTACAACACCATCTATTATGCTCGTGCATATGCAACAAACAAAATGGGTACAGCCTATGACACGTTACAAATAAAGTTCACGACAGAGGAAGGTGTTGCAGTTGTTGTAACCGATTCTGTTATCCGTATCACTGCTCACTCAGCGAAGTGTAAAGGTAAAGTGGTCAGCGATGGTGGATTCTCAGTAACTAAACGCGGAACATGTTGGAGCAAGCGTCCGGATCCGACAGTAGATGATGACTGTACGGATGATGGATCTGGTATCGGTGAGTTTACCAGTACGATGAAGGATCTGACTGAAAACACCACTTATTATGTCCGCACATATGCAACGAACAGTACCAAAACGACCTATGGAGAGCAGATTATTATCACAACATTGGATGGTTTAGCTGTAGTAAAAACGGATTCTATAACCTCCGTCACCGCAACCGGTTTCACCGCGTATGGTACGGTGGTCTCTGATTGTGATATTGCTGTTACGGAGCGCGGTTTCTGTTACTCGACAAGTCAATATCCGACAACAGAAAACAAGCGTACTCCTGTTAGTAAAGGACTTGGTTCGTTCCACGCTACCATTAGCGGCTTAGAATATGGAACTACATATTACGTACGTGCCTATGCAATTAATGCTACCGCAACTACTTATGATTCTATACAATATGAAATTACCACGCGAACAGGACTGCCCTCCGTCGTGACAGATTCCGTAGTAACTAACATAGGTTCCGTAAAAGCAACATGTGGTGGAAAAGTAACAGATGACGGCACATTAACCGTAACAGCACGCGGTATATGCTATAGCACAGAACCTCAACCTACCACTGAAGACACGCATACAACAGAAGGTAAAGGTAAAGGAGAGTTTGTTAGCAATCTCAAAAATCTTCAAGATAAAACAACTTATTATTTCCGAGCATATGCTACTACAGATGCCGGAACAGCATACGGTAAAGTATATTCATTTAAGACGAGTGATGGTATTCCTGTAGTTGTTCTTTCACAAATAGGAGAGCCGACAGCCAATAGTGTATCTTGTACTGGTAATGTAACCGGTGATGGCGGTTTAACCGTTTCTGAGCGAGGCTTCTGTTATAGTGTCTCACAATATCCAACAAACACAGACGCACATGTGGTGATTGGTAGTGGCATGGGAGAGTTTACCGGTAGTTTAACTGGGTTGAATGTTAACACCACTTATTACGTTCGCGCCTACGCAGTAAATAGCATAGGAGTTGGGTATAGCGAGCAGCGGATAATTACCACTCAAGATGGATTAGCAAAAGTAACGACAGCGGAGGCCACATCTACTGCCACATCGATATCTACCGGAGGTAATGTAACATCTAATGGCGGTTATGCTGTCACAGAACGTGGTGTATGCTATAGTATCACCAACGTTTTACCGACTATTACAGATGAGAAAGTATTAGGTGGAAGCGGCAATGGGGGATACAATGTTTCTATTACCGGCTTATCCGCTAACACTACCTATCATATCCGCGCTTACGCCATAAATGAAAATGGTATTGCGTATGGTGCGCCAATCTCAATACAAACAAAATCAGGCAATGCGAGTGTCCTGTTAGATAATATAACCAATATTACCGCGTTGACCGCTACTGCGTCTGTAACTGTCACCGATGCCGGAAGTGCGACGTTGCAAAGTTGTGGTATCTGTTGGTCAACCAATCCCACACCGACTATCTCAGATAGCAAAACTGCAGCGACTGGCAAGGCACTGAATACCGCATATCCCTGCAACATGTCGGAACTGCAGCCGGGCACTACTTACTATGTGCGTGCATATGCCACAACAAATGTAGCCACGACATATAGCGATCAGAAGACTTTCACGACGAAGACCGGCGCAGCAGAAGTTACATTAGGATCGATTGCTAATATTACAGCTTTGACGGCTTCCGGAATAGTAACTATAACGGATGCAAATGGAGCAACGTTACAAAGTTGTGGTATATGTTGGGCAACTACGCCTAACCCCACTATAGTCAATCAAAAGACAGTAGCAAGCGGAAAGGTTGTAAATACAGCATACACATGCAATTTATCCAGTCTAAATCCAAGTACGGTATATTATGTCAGAGCATATGCAACTACAGATATCGCAACATCGTATAGTCCGCAACGGACATTTACTACGGCCAGTGGTTTACCAGAACTAACAACAATGCAGCCTACCGCGACATCTGTTAAAATCTCTGCAGGAGGTAATATTACCAGTGATGGCGGTTATCCTATTACTGCGCGTGGTTTATGCTATAGCACCAACAATTCAGAGCCCACTTTGAGTGATGCATTTACTTCTAGCGGAACAGGATCAGGGGCGTTTACATCAATAATAACAAATGTGTCTGTTAGTACAACTTATTATGTCCGCGCATATGCAACGAACAGTATAGGGACAAGTTATGGTCATGTATATTCTGTAACAACAGGAAATGGTATGCCATCGGTAACAACAACGGTTATAGGGGAGAATGTTACCAGCACAACAGCAACTGGAGGTGGAAATGTGACAGATGACGGAGGATATGCAGTTACAGCACGCGGTGTTTGTTGGAGTACATTACCTAACCCCACTATAGCAGATAGCAAAACCGTTAATGGAGGAGGAAAGGGCTATTTTACTAGTACTATTACCGGAATTGACTTAACAGAAAATAACACTTATTACGTTCGGGCTTATGCTACCAATGCCAATGGTACAGTATACGGAGAGTCGGTAAAAATAAGTAAAGAAAATCTTGATTATGCCAATTTACCAACATTGCAATATGCAGGTTATACGTATAAACTATATCCTGATATGGGGATTATGACTTGGGATAATGCCATGTCTGCTTGTGATGCTCTTTCATTTGGAGGATATGATGACTGGTATCTACCCTCCCCAGACGAAATACAAGCCTGCTATCTTGCAACTAAAGATATTGAGGGATGGAAGACGAATGTAGTTAATAATCAAGCACCTTATTATATAGAAGTAAAGGGTCAGTATTGGACATCAGAAGAATATGGTTCATGGGGTGCAGTTACATTCAATATTGTAATAAGACAAGTTAGTGGAGAAGCGCAACAAAAATATACCGAAATGGACCAATTTAGCAGGGATTCATCTCAACGGGTTCGTGCAGTCCGCAAATATATAGCGCAATAAATTTAAACTAAAAATATGAAAAGACAATTCACTTGGTTTGGCTTATTAGCCACACTTATTATTAGCAATAGTACATTCTTTGTTGGATGTAACAAAGATGAATTAAATGATGTTGTAGAATATCACGGACAAGTGGTGTATATAAATACCACCAATCCTTTTGCGGATCTGACTGTTAAAGTGACAAATGGAAAGGACACCCATTGTCAGACACAAACTGATGCAGGAGGATTATTCTCACTCAAAGTACGAGTTAACGAAATAGATGGAGAATATTACCTGCTTGCTGGGGATTCCACCTGTATTCCTAAAAAAGTAGGATTGGGTGGCTATGGCCAAGCTGAAGTGGATTTAGGAGTAATAGAGGTTGAGGGACCGTCTAAACCAACCGTAAAAACAACACCGATCCAATCATTGAAAGCCGATGAGGTTATCATGGGCGGTGAAGTTATGACCGATGGACGTTTGCGTGTTACTGCTCGCGGTATCTGCTATGGGCCGGATCCTTATCCTACTGTAGACGGCTTGCATACAACGGATGGTGCTGGTCTTGGTGCTTTTACAAGTACTTTGAAAAATTTGGAGTACAACACCATCTATTATGCTCGTGCATATGCAACAAACAAAATGGGTACAGCCTATGACACGTTACAAATAAAGTTCACGACAGAGGAAGGTGTTGCAGTTGTTGTAACCGATTCTGTTATCCGTATCACTGCTCACTCAGCGAAGTGTAAAGGTAAAGTGGTCAGCGATGGTGGATTCTCAGTAACTAAACGCGGAACATGTTGGAGCAAGCGTCCGGATCCGACAGTAGATGATGACTGTACGGATGATGGATCTGGTATAGGTGAGTTTACCAGCACGATGAAGGATTTGACTGAGAATACAACTTATTATGTCCGCACGTATGCAACTAATAGTACTAAAACGACCTATGGAGAGCAGATTATTATCACTACATTGGATGGTTTAGCTGTAGTAAAAACGGATTCAATAACCTCCGTAACTGCAACCGGTTTCACAGCGTATGGTACGGTTGTCTCTGATTGTGATATTGCTGTTACGGAGCGCGGTTTCTGTTATGCTACCACACAATATCCAACAACAGAAGATGCCACTATTTCTGTAGGAAGAGGATTAGGATCATATCAAGGAAATGTCAGAAATCTACAAATAGGCACCACGTATTATGTGCGCGCGTTTGCGACCAATGAGACAGGAACAACGTATAGTAAACAAATTAGCATCACTACAACAGATGGTTTACCTATTGTGAAAACCAAGCAAGTTAGTAGCACAGCAACAACTATTCGTGTTGAGGGAGAAGTGACTGAAACATGGGGATACAATGTCTCAGAACGTGGTTTTGTTTATAGTCAACAAAATTCAGAACCTACCACAGAGGATATTAAAATACCTAATGGTAAGGGGATGGGAGTTTTCAGTTCTACCATCATAGATTTACAACCAGAAACTGAATATTTTACTCGATCGTATGCTATTAACGAAAATGGAACCTCTTATGGTCAAGTTATTAAAATTGCCACTAAAGACGGTAAAGCTGTCGTGACGTTAGGTAATATTACAGATACTACCGCGATCACTGCATCCGTTTCAATTAAAGTAACCGATTTAAGCGGTGCGTCCGAATTATTAGAAAGCGGAGTGTGCTGGTCAACTTTGCCAACTCCGACTATAGAAGATCAAACAAATACAGCGGGCGGTAAACAATTGAATAACGATTATATGTGTTATTTGGCAAATCTACAGCCTAACACGACTTATTATGTGCGTGCATATGCTACTACTAATGTAGCGACTAGTTATAGTGCACAAAAATCATTTATAACTAAAGATGGTTTACCAACTGTAGAGACATTAGAAGTAGAGAGTATAACCCGAACATCAGCAATTTCAGGTGGAAATATAACAGATGATGGTGGCTTCCCTATTACTGAACGAGGTGTATGTTGGAGTACATTTCCTTACCCAACTATAAGCGATACTAAAACTTCAGATGGCACGGGAGGTGGATACTATTCTAGTCAAATCACCGGGATTAATCTACAATCTACTAATTATTACATTCGTGCTTATGCAACTAACATTAATGGAACCGTATACGGAGAACAGGTCTTAGTTACTAAAGAAATGTATGCTTACTCTTTACTTCCAATAGTTAGTTATGGCGGATATAAGTATCATGTGTCTCAAGATCTCGGCGAAATGGATTGGCAAACTGCGGTAAATACATGTCAAAATTATACACTTGCAGGATATGATGACTGGTATCTTCCAGACATGTATGAACTTGAACAAATAGCACGACAAGTAACCACCGGATGGGTACAAACTTATTATGACGATGGATATGGACGCCCAGGATCGGCATATTACTATGCGAACTATTGGACCTCATCAAAAGGGACAAAGTATCCGTATGTGATATATATATATAATGGATCATATGAACAAACTCATTTGAGCCAAAACTCGTCTTGGTATATAATAAATGCACGAGTTCGTGCAGTTAGAAAAGATAAAATTCAATAATACACACATTTGAGAACTCATGTTAGATATCGAGAGTACATAACTAAGTACTGGCAACTGATGACGGCCAAAAGATAGCGCAGGGAGACTCAAAGCATATACAATGATGTAATTTGTTTTGTCATCAAAGAGCAGATTACAAAGTAAAAAGCCAAATAGAAAGAGAAACATATATAACATATGCGAAAAGGGATTTTATTGGGAATCATGCTATGTGCCGTGCCGATGATGGCGCAGCAAAGTGCGTTTGACAAGTTCAAGCAAAAGCAAACGGATCAGTTTGATCAGTTTAAGGCTGACAAGCAGGCTGAATTTGATGCGTTCCGTAAGCGCATCAATGACGAGTATGCTGACTTCATGCGCCAGAAATGGGAGTCTTTCCCTGTTCATCAGGCAGAGAAGCCCAAAGAGGAGAAAGAGATTCCTCCGGTAGTGTATGAGGAACCGAAACCTACGCCACAGCCGAAGGAAGAAGAGAAGCCGCAGCCAAAGGAGGATATCAAACCATTAGACACGCCGAAACCGACAATAGATGCAAAGCCTATAGAGATCGCGGTGAAGCCGAAAGTAGTGGTTGTTCCGACACCTCCACCGGCTCCGGAACCGATTGCTCCGGTGCAACCGAAAGAGGAGCCGTATAAAAAAGTGTCCATCAGTTATTTCGGGAACTTAGTAACCATCGGCTTCCCTCAGAATGATAATCTCAAGTTGCGAGCTCTGAGTGAGAACGCGATAGCTGATGCATGGAAGCAGTTATCCGATAGCCGATATGATATCACAATCAGTACGGCACTTAATGCACGCAAAGCGAATGCTCTTTGCGATTGGGCATATATGCAGATGTTGCGAGCCGTGACAGAAAAACAATACGGCAAAACGAATGAAGCCGTCTTGGCGCAGGCCTTTCTGATGACACAATCGGGTTATCGCATTCGACTCGGGATGGATAAAACGAATCTGTATATGTTAGCGGCTAGTCTGTACGACCTGTTTGATTACTATTACTACATCTTGGATGGCGTCAAATTTTACAACGTGACGACTCCCAAAGTTGTGGAGATGCAGATTACCAAGGCGAACTACAACAAAGAGAAATCTATCTCCTTGCAGTTGAAGCAGTTACCGCTCCTAAGCAAAGAACCGACACCCAAGCGAACGCTTTCTTCCAATAAGGGAGTTACGGCGTCAGTGAGTCTGAACAAGAACATGATCGATTTCTTTAACGAATATCCGCAGTCGTGCGTCATCGGTAGTCCTAACTCTCGCTGGGCTGCTTATGTCAATACACCGATAGAGAAATCCGTGAAGGACATGCTCTATCCGTCACTGAAGAAGACCATTGCTGACATGAATGAAAAGGAGGCTGTGGGCATACTGCTTAACTGGGTACAGACTGCATTCGAGTATGGGTATGACAATAAGATATGGGGGCATGACCGTGCCTTCTTCCCGCAAGAGACGCTCTATTACCCCTATAGCGATTGTGAAGACCGCGCCATTCTGTTCTCGCGACTGGTACGCGATTTAGTGGGACTGGATGTGGTATTACTCTACTATCCGGGGCATCTGGCGGCAGCTGTGGCATTTAATAATGAGGTCAACGGCGATTGGTTGAGATATAACAACCGCAAGTATGTGGTGTGCGATCCGACGTATATCAATGCCGGGGTTGGAAAGACCATGCCGGGTATGAATAACCAACAAGCACAAATCATTGCAATCAAATGAAGAAGCGAATAGTCATTATAATACTTTGTATCTTGGCCCTTGCTGCCGCGGCAACCGTTGGGTATGTGCTGTATCATCGTTCACACGGGATGCACATGGAGAATGAATATCCTACGGATGGTGTCGGATATATGGAAGCGGATGTTCCTCATGCGGATCCGAAGCTAGTTGGTAAATGGCATAGTTCGGATAAGCCGGGATGGTATAAGGTCTATTACGATGATTACGATGAGGAGGCGCAGATGTTCTGGGGAAAAGAATGGGACGAGTCAGAAGATGTCCAGGAGGAAGACCTGAAGTATCATGGGAACGGATGGTTCCGCTGGGAGAAAAATAAGAAAGAGTTGCGCGAATACGCGACGATGGATATTGTGGACGTGCCTATTCATAATTGCTATAAGATCCTTTTATCCAATAGCGATACTTTAGTCTATCGAGAGAAAGACTACAAGAAAGTTGTATTCCACTTCTCAAAGGTAAAATAATTTGACTTGGCGGATAGCCTGTCAAGGGCACCGGATGGCATCCGGGACAATAGACGACGTAAAACCGGAAAGGGACCGGACTAGGACGTCCGTAATGATCGCGAAATGGTCGCGAAAATAGAAGGGAGAACAAAGTTTTTAATAACGTTAAACATCTCTTATGCAAAAAGGTAATACACGAATCGTCAAATGTCCGTTCTGCGGGGAGGAGAAGGAATTGTTATCTCTGATTTCCGGTAATGGAATGGGGGCAACAAGTTGGTCTGACGGAAAAACCGTGGGTCCTATGATGCCCAGGGTCTCGCCGGTACAGAAGTGCCCTCGGTGCAGCAAGTATTATCTGCATTACAAGCAGGAAGGACGAACAGGAGATAGCATGTCTGATGAACGGGGAAGACTTTCGTATTCCCAATGGAAGGAAGCCTATGAACAATTTAAAGAGGACGCGACTATTGACGATCACGACAGATGCATCATTCTAATGAACCTTATTCATGGGTATAACGATGCCTATTATCGTTTTTATGACGAGAGCGGGACATTCATCCTTGAACCTCCGTTTGAACCGAATCCGCCCAAAGAGGAATTCGAATTCTTTGTTAGCAAAATACAAAGATATATTGCTTTAGCTGATATGACAAGGCCTGAGGATCTAATGTTTAAGGCGGAGCTATATCGCGAAGCCGGTATGTTCGAGGAATGCAAAGAGACGCTTGAGACAGTAGATTGCGCGAAGTTACATCCGTACACCCGGAAGATTTATGACGAAATCAACAAACGGATGGAGAGGAAAGTGAAGAAAGTGTTCCGGATAGGCGAAGAATAAATGACACCGGCATCAAATGCCGGGACAATAGACGACGTAAAGCCGGAAAGGGACCGGACTAGGACGTCCGTAATGCGAACGAGATGCGAATGAGACTTAGGTCAAAGTCTCAGACAAGAGGCATGAAAATGGACTTGCTTGGGTTCTCCTTAGGTCGTTCTCGGGACGTGGTCCCGTGATGGTCGCGTTATTGACCCGACATAACCCCGTAAGTATAGCGATTTCTAGCTTAGACTTCTTTTTTTGCTAAAAATCTTGCATATTCCAAATATTTGTAGTAATTTTGCAGCCGCAAAGGTTTTGGAGTATGAAAAAATATCTTTTTATAGCAATGGTAGCAGCGGTGAGCATGGTGTTTGCCGGATGCGAGAAGAATGATCCGTGTACGTGTAACCACACGCAGACACCTTGTTCGTTCCACAAGATGACGGTGGATATACCGGTGGCAGCGAACGAATGGCAGTTTGACACGAACACAAACCAGTATTTCGTCCATGTACCGGTGGAGGGTTTGACACAGGACGTATATGATTTTGGGGATGTAACCATCTTCCATGAGTATCATCATGGCACGAAGAGTGCGTTCCAAGTAGCGCTGCCGGAGACGACTTACGAGTTGATCTACCAGGACAATGGTGATGGCACGCAGAGTCCGTATCAATACCAGCAGCATATCGACTATGCCCTCGGTGTCGGTTTTGTGGAGATCATCATTACCATTTCCGATTATTTCTATGATGATTTTACTCCGGAAGACGCTTTCTTCCGTATGCAGTTGACCTATTAAGACGCCGATCTACATATTGGGTCCGTGTTCCGCAGAGACGCGTGAGCAAGTGATCGCGACCGCAGGTGCCCTCAAGGACATCTGCGGAACGTCGTTTATCTTTCGCGCGGGCGTATGGAAACCGCGTACGCGCCCGGACACGTTCCAAGGCGTAGGTGCGCCTGCGTTAGAGTGGTTGCAGGAAGTGAAGCGCACGTACGGTGTGCAGGTAGCGACCGAAGTAGCGACCCCCGAACATGTAGAGGCGGCATTGAAAGCTGGGATCGACTATCTGTGGATAGGAGCAAGGAGCTCCGCAAATCCGATTGTTGTACAATCTATTTGCTCCGCTATTTTAGATTTAAGATTTAAGATTTTTGATTTAAAAGGAATCTTTATCAAGAACCCGGTGAATGCGGATGCGGAGTTGTGGTTGGGGAATATCGCACGATTGGAGAAAGCAGGTGTGCCGGTGATGGCTATTCATCGCGGATGTAACCACCAGCCGTGCTGGTCGATGGCGCATAAGGTGCGTACTGCCCGGCCGGATATACCGATGTTGCTGGACCCGAGTCATATGAGCGGCGATGCCGCCCAAGTGCCGGAACTGCTCAAAAAGGTAGCGGAGTTGGGGCTCGACGGCGCAATGATCGAAGTGCACGCTCATCCGGAGCAAGCGCTTTCCGACAGAAAGCAGCAGATAAGGCCGGATGAGATTGGAGATTGGAGATTGGAGATTGAAGATTTAAAAGACACCGAACTCAACTGGCTGCGGGCAGAGATTGACGAGTTGGATGAGCGGTTATGGGACACGATTGCGGCACGCATGGACGTGAGCCGACGGATCGGGGAATGGAAGAAAGCGCACCACGTAGCTCCGTTACAACCGGAAAGGTATAAAGAGATCGTTGATCGAATAAAAGATAAAGGTGATTTTGCCCTGCGTATTTGGGAAATCATTCACGAAGAAAGTTTGAAACAGCAAAAGTGAGACATTTAAGGTACATATTTTTATTCTTGTGCTTCGCCGGGATGGTGATGGCACAGGAAGTGACGTCTATATCGGGTATAGTGGTGGACGGCGATACGGGAGAGACCCTACCCTTCGTGCAGATCTACTTCCTCAAATCGACCACCAACAAAGGAATGATCCCTTCGGAGGTAGGTACGACCTCGGATATAGACGGTAATTTCAGCATCAGCAACAGCGCCGGATACAACACCCTGAACTTTCAGATGATCGGTTACAAGACGGAGATGTTGACGCTCCGTAAGGGGCAGAGCCGTAAGAACGTGAAGGTCAAACTGACGCCGGACGTGTACGGATTGCAGGATATCGTGGTGACGCCCAAGAACCGCAAACGCGAGTACAAACGTAAGGGCAACCCGGCTGTGGAGCTGATCAAGAACGTGATTGCGCGCAAAGACTCGTTCTACGTAACCGGAGGCGATCAATACACGGCGCAGACTTACAGCCGTATGTCCTTTGCGCTGGATAACCTGAAGATGAACTTCCAAAAGGGCTTCTGGAAGAACTTCCAGTTTGTGCAAAAATACATCGACTCGACGGGTGTCTATCCGAGTGTGACGGTGTCCATCCGTGAGCATTTGGGCGAAGAGTACTACCAGCGCAAGCCGCACCGTGAGAAGAAAGTGCTGCTCAAGAAACGTATCTTCGGAGTAGAGGATATCATCGATTCGCAGTCTTTCCACGAGAACGTGAACGCGATCTTCAAGGACGTGGATCTGAATGAGAACAGTATGACGCTACTCTTTAACCGTTTCGTCTCGCCGCTGAGCTCTACCCTCGCCGTGACGTTCTACCAGTACTATATCATGGACACGATCATGGTGGACGGTTATCCGTGTATCGACCTGGCTTTCGTGCCGGTTAACTCAGAGAGTTACGGTTTTACGGGTCACCTCTATATCGTGAACGATAGCACGTACCGCATCAAGAAATATGCGATCAACGTGCCGCCGGATATCAACCTCAATTTCGTATCCAACTATTCCGTCGAGGCCAGTTATAAGCAGTTAGAGGACGGCACCTGGGCACCGGATCGGACGAGTACGTTCGCCAAGTTCTACATCTTCAACAACAAACGCGGTATCCTGGCGCGGCAGACGAAGATATACACCGGCTGGGATCGTGAGACACCGATACCCAAGGAGGTCTTCTCCGGCTTCAAGGACGAAGGAGTGGATATCAACGACTCGACCGCCGTCCGTCTGGTAGGCGCCAAATGGGACGACCTGCGACCGGAGCCGTTGACGAAATACGAGAGCTCGGTGGTGGACCTGGTGAATGAGTTCACCAACACGCCTAAGTTCAACAGCCTGGCCTTGTTCGTCAATGCCGTCACCACAGAGTTCATCCCCACCAAGCCCTCCAAAGAGATGGACGAGAGCTTGTTCGATTTGGGTCCGATCTATAACTTCGTGAGCTGGAACATGCTGGAGGGTGTCCGTTTGCGTTTCGGTGGCGCGAGCACAGCGAATCTGCACCCGCAGATCTTCTTCCGCGGTTATGCCGCTTTCGGCACCAAAGACCTAAGGCCCAAATACAACGCGACCTTCATGTACACCTTCGCCAAGCATAAGTACCAGCCCTACGACGGCTTGAGGCATCATATTTTGGCGGAAGTGCAGTACGACGTGGAGGAACCGGGTATGCGTACGGATGTCATCAGCCGCGACCATATCTTGATGTCCATCCCGACCAGTACCCCGACCTACGGTTTTAACCAGTACGTGTTCCATGCACGGTTGGAGTACATGAAAGAGTGGACGAACAAGTTCTCCATCAAGACCAGTTTTGACTTCACCAATAACGAAGCCGCGGGTGCGTTGCGGTACGATAAGATGAACTGGACCATGAATCCGGACTCGACCTGGAACCTGACGCAGACCAATATCCCGTCCTATCGTAACTACGAGGGCTATCTGACCTTCCAATACTCACCGGGCAGCCGTATCACGATCGACCGTCTGGGACGACCGACTTCCTTCGCACTGGAGAAAGATGCGCCGACGGTACAGGTGACCCACTATGTAGGCTACCTCGATGACCGCCATTTCGGTGGAGACGGTTTTGTATATAACCGCACGGAGATCCTGTTCGACAAACGTTTCTGGTTCTCTGCGTTCGGTCACTTGGACCTGCGCGTGCAGACGGGTATGTTGTGGCAGAAAGCACCGTTCACGAAGCTCTTTATCCCGGAGAGCAGTACGAGTATCCTGCTGGCGCAGCGTGCGTTCAACCTCATGAAACCGATGGAGTTCCTCATGGACGAGCATGTCTCGCTGTATGCCACGTATTTCTTCAAGGGTTGGATCCTCAACCGTATCCCGGGTATCAATAAACTCAAGTTGCGCGGTATCGTGTCCTTCGCCGGTATCTACGGCGGTTTGACCAAGAAGAACAACCCCTATCTGGAGACCGGATCGGGACTATACGAGTTCCCGCACACGCCCTGGGAAGACGGCAATATACAGAATGCTTTTGACCAGAACGGCTACATCAAAGATGCCTACCGCACCTCCTCTCCGATCGGTAAGTTACCGTACATGGAGCTGACGGTGGGTCTGGAGAATATCTTTAAGTTCATCCGTATCGATTATATCCGTCGTCTGACATACAACGACTATGAATTGCCGTATATGATTCAGAAGATGGTACCCGACCCGACGAACCAGACGCAGTATATCCCGGCTACCAACGAGGACGGCTCACCGGTGATGATACACGGTCGCCGTAAGATCGGCGGTTGGGGACGTAACGGTGTTAAACTGACCATAAGAATTGCTTTGTAAGACCATGAGAAGAAGAACGATTAGCAATCGATTAGCGATTATAGGCGGTGCGTTGGCACTGTCTCTCGGTGCGTCGGCACAGACGACCGACAATACCTTACTGCAGAAACTGGACGATGTAAAGAAGCAGATTGTCAATTATGATATCGAGCACACGCTTGATTCCTTGGATCAGGACAAACTGCCCAAACCCGTATCGGGCGGTGTACTGGCCGGGGCAAACATGAGTAATTTCATCATCACCCGCAATCACCATCCGATGAGCTCGCATATGCGTATCGGCGGTGAGTTAGGCGGCTTCCTGGATTTTAGTCTGACCAAGCATTTCGGTATCCAACCGCAGGTCATCTTTACCGCCCACCAGAATTACTTCAAAGAGGCGGACGGATCCCGTAATGACTTATGGTCCTTCGGCGCGGAGATACCGATCTATTTCTTAGGTCGTTTCGGTAACCTCGAGAAAGGCTATATCCAGTTTGGCGGCGGTATCTTTACCCACTTCACCTTTGCGTCCAACATCAAGAACAAGTACCGGAACGTGGATAAGGAGTTGCCGGAAGCAACGACCACCTTGCCCGTCAAGAAAGCGACAGAGCCCACGACGGTGACCTACGACTATTCACGTCTCTATACCCTGCACGACAACCATTTCGGCGTCTGCGTAACGGTCGGTTATGAACTGCCGTTCGGCATGCAGATCCATGCGCAGTATAAAGTGAGTCTGTCGGATATCGCCGGCTTCTACTCCGAGAAGAAAGGTACGGCGGACGCGGACGCTCTGATCTATCCGCAGTCCATCAGCCTGATGCTCGGTTACCGGTGGAGATAAAAAAAGCAGCGCAACGCTGCTTTTCTTTTTTATAGGTTCTATTATCTGTTCCAACCGAACTTACCGCCCTTGGCGATCTTCTTGGTCTTCGAATCGAAGAAGACATAGAACATCGGCAGTCCTTCGGGGGCGGTGTAGACGAGTCCGTCTGCACTCGGAGAAGCAGAGATCAGTTTCTTATTGCCCTGTGCATCGACCATCACCTCCACATCGGACGGATCGGCGGTCGGCACTTCACCCAGCATATACATGTGTCCGTTCAGGTCATAGATACCTAACTGCACCTGGATACCGATGGTGACCGCTTTGAACTGACCGCTACCGATGGGGAAGAACAGATAATCGTCCGTATCTACGGTGGCCGATGCGGTCCAGTTAGCCTCACGGAAGGTCAGTTTGTAGGTCAGGATGGTGACGCTGTCTTCTGCGATACCGAACACTTCCATGGTGGTGGAACCGTCCTCCTGTTTCTCCGGGAAGCCCAATTCCCATGAACCACGCGGATCAAGGGGTTCTGCAGTGATTGTCGGCATCGGTGAACCCGGCGTGAGCACGATCGTATAATGGAGCGTGTCGGGGATGAAACCGCGTACCTGCAGGGTATCGTCCATGAAGATCATCTTCAGACGTGCCTCGTGCGACACGAGTATCTCCTGCTCGATGACATAGACGCTGCGAGAGCCGTCCGGTGCCGTAACGAGGATGAGTACCGTCGTGCCGTCCATGGAGATGGATACCGTCGCATCCGGATCGGAGGTAATCGCTTTGACGTTGGTCTCGTTGATGAGATCGGACTCCGAAGAACCGATCGGATAAGAGATCGTATAGGCTACCGTATCGGGGTTAAAGCCCTCGATGGTCGTGCCGTTCACGCGCAGGTCCGCCAAGAGGCTGTTGGACGAGAGCAGATGCTCGAAGGTAAGGACGTACTCCGACACCGTGATGCCGTCTCCGGCCGTTACAAGGATCGTCAGTTCCGTATCGCCTACCCAGGTCGTATCCACTACCTGCTGCGCATCGCCGACCGTCCAAGTGATCACCGGCATGGTACCGCCATAAACGACCGTATCCTTGTACTCAAACGAGTCCGCACGGAAACCGGCCTGCAGGACATTATCAAGCATAATGGCCACGAGCTCGGCATTGGTGGACGGCAGGTAAGTGAAGGTCAGCGTGTAGGTCGCCGTGGTGACACCGTCTTCGGCCGTCACGGTGATCGTAGTACCGTTCACGACTACCGTCGCCTTCGGATCTGCCGCTACCGCGGTGATCGTCGGGATGGCTGCACCGTACGGAATATTGACCGTATAAGCATGCTCGTCCGCGAAGAAAGTAACCAGCGGATCGTCGTCCAAGGAGATGGACTGCAAGTCGGCATTGTTCGACTTGGCAATCGTGAAGACAATCGTATAATCGGTGGTGTGTACACCGTCCTCGGCTGTTACGGTGATAGTCACCGTCTTATCGTCCACGCTCTTGACAGCCGTACTGTTCTTGTCGGTCAAGACGTAATCGATGTCCGGCAAGGTGGTCGTATTGTACGGCAGTACCACATTATACTGCAAGTCGGTAGCTGCAAAGTTCTCTACCGTAACACCGTCCACGAGCAGGTCGCTCAGCGCACAGATATCCGACGGCAGCACTTGGACATTCACCGTGTAGGTGTTTACCACGCTCTCATCTTCGGACGTGACAGTGAAGGTCACTACAGCCGACGAGCCGTTCTTGACGGTTGCGGTCTCCACGAACGCACCCTCACAGGCGATCGAAGACAACTCCGGAATTGCCGAATGCGCCGGTAACTGAACCGAGTAATCGTACTTGTTCGACGTAAAGCCGTTCAGCAGTACATCATCTGCGTTGATAGCCGTCAGGTACGCGTCCGAAGAGAGGGTACGGATGTTCGCCAGCAAGGAGTAACGTTTCTTGCTCACACCGTCCGCCGCTGTTACCTCTACGTATATCGCCGCGTACTCCTCATTAACAGGCACGATCGTGTACGCTACGTCCGCATCGGGGTCTTCGGCCGTTGCCTCAAACGAATCGAGGGAACTAATGGAGATCGTATAGTTATAGGTCTCGCCGTAGAAGTCGGGAACGGATTGATTATTGGTTGTCATCGAAGCCAAGAGGGCATTGTCCGACGGGTTACGATCGATGATATAGGTCGTATCCTTGGTCGCACCGAAGACATGTAACTCATAGGTCTGCGCGGTCTCGATCATGAAGACGCTGTCCAGCGCATACTCGCGCTCGTAATTGAGCACAGGGTTGTTGGTGAGGTTGATCAGGTGGGCTGTCGATTCACCGCTGATAGCGGTCTCTGCCGGGATATTGGTGACTTTCGCCTCCAAAGCTGTTTGCTCCCAGGCTGCGTAGTAAACAGCCTGCGCACCGGACTCGGCGGTCACAGTGATGACATAGGCCGTATCGTTCTCGGCAACCTCGATCGTCTGATAGGGCGAGCCCTTCTCCACCGTCAGGTCGCGACCGCTCACCGCAAATTTGCAATTCGTATTGGTCGATTGCGGACGGGTAACGGTCAGCGTATAATCGGTGTACGAGAGGTTCTCTGCATAGTTGCGGATGGTTGCCGTGCGGACACGGTTGACTTCGTTGCCCCACGTTACGATCGGCATCTGGTCAGCTACAGCATGACCCAATACCAGATGCGGGATTCCTATCGCATCGGCATCAATCGTCACGTCAATCGCCGTACCGCTAATAGTCGCCATCGTGCCGTTCACCTTCACACTGTCGAAAGCCGAGCTGTAGTTCAGACGCAGGTTATCGACATACATCGAAGAGGAATACTGATTGCTTTCCGATATACCACCGGCTGTGATGCGATAGTCATTCGGCGTAAGTGTTTCCGCAGAAACGATCTTGATATCCAAAAGATCCGGTACATAGTCGGCTGCGTACTTGAGATCCTTCGAGAACGTGTACCATTGATTTTTGTTCTTACCGCTAAAATTATTGGCACCGCTAACCAGCGCATTGCCATTAACCTTATAGATCAATTGCCAACCGGTTACTTTGTTATAGTCCTCGATATTATAATCCAACTGAACTTGATCCGGTGTATTCCGGAAGACACGTTGCGCACCGTAAGAAATCTCGGTAGCGGCACCGGTGTAGTAGCCCAATTGAATGGACATCGGCGCGAGCGACAGGATACCCGGCATGGATTCCGAGGACTTGGTGATATACACCGTCTGCAGTTGCGCCGATTTGGATCCTGAAGTGTGCTTAGTGGAGGATTTG
The DNA here is from genome assembly GCA_946187695.1 of uncultured Bacteroidales bacterium. Classification (GTDB taxonomy): domain Bacteria; phylum Bacteroidota; class Bacteroidia; order Bacteroidales; family Paludibacteraceae; genus Colicola. The sequence goes on along the minus strand of CAMHSB010000002.1, from coordinate 135,408 downwards.
ACATTATCTTGCGGATTGTAATAACCCTTCGTACCACCGAACACTCCGGACGGATAGGTGGTCGGGGCATTGATGGTGGCGTTCCAACCGGACGGATAATCACCGTTCTTTCCTTCCGGGTGCTGGGTATAGGTGATCCAGTTTTCAAAATCCAAATCGAAAGACAGGTCGTTGGCGAAATAGAAGGTCACGGTATAGGTATGAAGGATATCGGAAGCTTCCACCTCCAACTGAACCCGTTTGGCATTGACATCGTCGTAAACGATGGCACCCGTTTGCTTGGTCCAGGTCACTTCCGGATTCGCACCCGTGCCCGTCAAAGAAACAACATAATTATATACATCCGGACGGAAGTTAGCCACCGTTACACCGCCCACCTGCAGATCCGTCAACATCGCCGGATCGAGGGTCGAGACAGTAGGAGTAATCGTATAGACTTTATCCGTTTCCGCGGGGTTGAGCGACTTGACCGTGATGGTTGTCGGCGCACCGATACCGCCGTTGATGATTTGCACTTCCTGTTCCTTATAGTTCTTGGTGACAGAGACGATCTTGAGCGAGTCCGTACCGTACGGCAGTTCGACGTTAAAGTTCGGTCCTTGGGTCATATCGAGCAGTCCCACACCATCCACCACGATACCGAGTAACTCGTTCGGCAGCGAAGGAGGAGCTACGTGGTAAGTGAAGGTGTAGGTCTCTTGCGTACCGTCTTCAGCAGTGATGACCACAGACGAAGTCTGTCCGATCGGGGCTTCGGTGATTGTCAGGGCCTGCACCGGCTCTGCGCGCTCTACCGAGATACTCGGCGAGAGGGTCGTGCCGTAAGGCAACTCGATATCGTTGTACGCATGTTGTGCAGGGTTGAAATTGATCTCTACACCGTCGATCTCGATGGACAGGACTGCCGTGTTGTTCGACTTAGCAACCGGAAAAGCAATCCGATAATCCTTGGCTGTCGTACCGTCAGCTGCTACGACATGAATCGTGGTCGTATGATCAACTACTCCGTGTGCGACGGTGATGGTCTGTCCGGTCGAAGCCGCAACGGGCACGACTGCGGGCACTTGGAGCGTACCCTTGGTCAGAGGATAGCTATAGTCATACTGGTTCGCCTTGAAGGGCGCATAAGCCTCACCGTTTATATAGAGGGCAGACAGCGTTGCATCGCTCGAAGCCGGGAAAGAGTCCACGGGGAACGGCGGCAAAACCACCTGGTTAGGCGAAACGAAATGAATGAGGTAGATGTTCGGCGTTCCCTCTTCGGGCGTCACAACGATACGTGCCGTACCGTAACTCGAGGGCGCGGAGATAGTCACCGACTGTCCTTCGTTCGGCAAGACGGTGATCTTCGGCATCGGCGTGGAAGCCCAGGTCAGGCTATAATCGAGCGTGGTCGGCTCAAAGCCTTCGAGCGCTGTGCCGTTGAGGTAGATCATCTGCAGGAACGCGTTCTCCGATTTCTGCACCTCGAAGACGAGGATGTACTGGCGCGTAGAGCCGTCACCGGCTGTTACCGTCAGACGAGCGGTCATCAGCGAGGGGTTGAGGGTGATATTGACTGTCTGGTAGGCATCACCCGGGGTGTAGCTGATAGCCGGCATCGTGGTCGTTCCGGAAGGCAGCGAGATGGTGTACGTCAGACTATCCGGTTGGAAGCCTTCGATAGCTACCATGTCACAGGCTATGCCTGCGAGGGCGTTGTTGGTCGATTTCTCCGTGCTGAACTGCAGACGGTAGGTCGTCTTGGCGCCGCTGGCTGCCGTCACCTCGATACGGGTCGTACCCTCTACCCCACCTTCGGTCATCTGGATCGTCTGGTACGGATCGCCGGCCGTCCAAGCGATCGTCGGCAGGGTCGTCGTACCCATCGGTAAAGTGATCGAATAAACGGTCTGCTCGGGGGTGAAGCCTTCGAGCGGCTCACCGTCCAGCGTGATGCCGGCCAGCAGGGAGTATGACGAAGCCTCGATCTTGTAGGTCAGTTTGTAGGTCTTGCTCAGAGAGGTGTTCGGGAGGGAGACCTGGATCTGCGCACCCGACTCGAGCGAGTTATTGAGTAACTTGATCTGCTGTACACCCGCTGCGTACGCCGACTCCCAAGTGATGGTCGGAGCCGCGGTGGTGCCTAAAGGCAGCGATACGGTATAGTTCGATTTGGAAGGCTGGAAACCCGTCAAGGGATTGCCGTCCACGAAGATATTCTTCAGCGTTACGTCCGTCAAAGGAGCGACGGAGAACGAGAGTGTGTAGGTCTGCTTGGTCGTTCCGTCTGCCGCCGTGACGACGATGGTAGCCGTACCGGTGACCGAGGTCGGTTGGGTGATCTTCACCGATGCGCCGGCATCCTGGGCGGTAGCGGTAACAACCGGCACAGCAGTCGTGCCGTAAGGCAGCGCGACGTTATAAGACGGCAGGTACGCATTGAAGCCGCTGACGGTCTCGCCGTTGACCCGGATATCCGACAGGCGGGCGTTGTTCGATGCCTGGCTGACGAACTTGATGCGATAGGTGGTCGTGGAGGAGTTATCCCCTGCCTTGATAGTGACGGTGGTTGCTGCACCATCCACCTGGCCGTACACGATCGTACACTCGCTCGAGGTCAGACGACGACCGGCGAACGTAGCTTTGCTACCGCGTACGTTCGTCAACGAGCCGGCACCACGCACGGCGTAGATCTCCGGAATAGCCGTTGCGCCCGCACCCAAAGAATAGGTCTGCTCACCGGTGTTGTTCGGATCAAAATTCTTCCACTCACGTCCGCCTATATAGAGTTTTTGCGCCTTGCTGGAGTAAATAAGTTGGATATCATCCACCTCCAACGTACTTCCGGCATAGATACCGTCGTTGGCACGGAACTCCGGATAGCGACCCGCCGAGAGGATGACGTTACATTTCTGCGGCGCGGCGTCGCTCATGTAATAGATAGGCACCGAGATACGGGTCCAGTTGTTATAGGCTTTCTTTTGGTAGAACCACCCCTCAGCAATCTGATTGCCCGGCGTCGGGGTACCGCAGTCATTTCCGTTCATCGCGATACGGATATCCGACTCCTCATCCACGCAGTACTGCGGTGCGGCGGAAGAAAGGTTCGTACAGGAACCGTTCTTAGCCTTATACGACGCACCTTGCGCAGTACCCGTCCAAGCATAGTAGAGCAAGTGGAAATTCTCTTGCGAAGTATGATCGCCGGCCGCTTGATCGACACTGCTGTCGTAGTAACGTCTGATCCAAACGACCATCGAGTCCGGACGGTGGGTCCAACTGATACCGCCGTACGTACCGGCTGTTGCATCGTTGATGGAGGTCAGACTCGACACGTACGCCCAAGGATGACCCAAAGCCACATAACCCGGGGAGGTTGCGCCGATAGAACCTACTCCTACGAATTGGTCCTGGATCTTCAGGGCCTTACCCGAACGACCGGTTGCCTGATGGGCAAAGTTCTTATCCACACCCAGCTGAGACACATTGGAAAAATTCCAATATTTAGGTTGCGCGTTGCTGGCAAATTGTGCTCCCGACCAATCCTCAAAACCGGGATCCGGAAGTTGTTGCGCCATTACCGGCATGAAACAGACTAATAATAAAGCCGATAATGATCTCAAAAATTTACTCATTTTAATATTTTTATTAAATTTATTACGTTTTTAGGGCCGAAATTGGGCCATTTTTTATCGCCTGCAAAATTACTGCTATTTCGTCAAGTACACAATAACGATTATTATGAAAAGATATACGATTATTAAGCCTCACTCTAAAGAGTGTTGCCAAATAGAGTTAGCAAAATGCACCATTTTTAAGAATGTAGGAAAGAAAAAACCGAGCCGTTAGAGGTTCGGTTGTTCTTTGCGGAGCACGGCTCGGATGAAATTGTCCGGTCGGGCATAGATGGTATAATTGCCCTCCTTGTCCTTCGGGGCGATCGGATCGGGTTTGCCTTTGAGTTGGGCATAGAAGCGCGCCATGATGCCGTCCAAGAAGGCTTGCTTTTCGGGCGGAAGGGGCGTTTTGTTACGGAGGGAATTGATGAATTCCTGGGCAAGATGGGAGGCATTCCCAAAGGATTGCTGGTTCGCACGTTCACCTACTCTGACAGGCGCGGCAGCATAGTTGCGCCGGCGAGGCTCGTAGGCTTCGAGGCGACCTATGCGGGTTACTTTACCGTCATAGTCACGGAAGTGTTTTTGGCGTTCCACGAGGGGATGCTTTTGCTTTTTGCCCCGCGCACCTATCATGGATTCAATACCCGGGGAATGTTCGATTTTAGCCATTGTTTATGGTTATTAGAGGGTTACATTGACTGCATTTTATACCTATTGTAACGCACTTACCGCGCACTTATAACACACTTACCGCGTACTTATCGCGCACTTATCACGCACTAAATTTTGGTTGCTTTTTCGTCGGTATTATATACGTAGTATATAATACTGAAGAGTTGATCAGTTTTTGTTTGAAATCGAGTGCAAAGGTACAAAAAATAATTGATATATGCAAATTTTTGACCAAGAGAATATAAAGAAAATGGAAAAAACCGAGGCGCGGGGAAGACGAGAACAATCAGACCATCATGGTATTAACAATGCGGGGGACACTACTAAGCCTGAATATTGGTTAATAACAGAATCGTGGCGAATGAAGTACACTGTCGGTAATGAATTTGTCAGTTGTGCCATTGTCCATTTTGACACTTCTTGAATGGTAAAATTGGTATCAAAAAGTCGATCAAAACGTTCTTGAGCCTCGGAATCTTCTATCGCTATTCCGATTACTTTGTCAACATATCCCATAGGCTGATATTGATTTACATTGCCGATAGAGTTCTGGCAATACGGACAATTATAGGAAAAGGCAAATACCATATAGATAGAGTCTGAAGAGCAGGAAACCAAATCAGATAGTTTACTTTCGGACAACAAGATGGGTTCAAATTGTTTTTGTTGCTTTTGCAAGCATTTTGCCCCGTGCATTGAGAAGCCGCACATAAACATCACCGCAATCCCAATTAGAGCCATAAACACAATGGTTGGAATAGAAAGATTAGCACCTTGTAGTGATTTCAGTATAGACGGAATTAGCAAAGCAAGTAATACTCCATTACGTAAGAAAGTAATCCAGGGCTTTGAATTAAGCCACGTTAATGGTCCGAAACAACCGCAATCTGTGATGCCTTTATAAAGTACTCCATAAAGGAATATAGAAGAAACGAGCAAAATAAATATAGAGGCTGCTAAAGATACCTTCCGCGGGTATAAATTGAATATAAGCAAAACACCTAAAATCAGTTCCACAAAGACAATTACAGGCGCGCCAAAGCCGAACAATAAAGCGCCATAATTGCTCATGAGATCAGCAAAAGCAGCATTATCGATAGCTTTGAGAAGCGCAGAAAGAAGAAATATTAATCCTACTATTAGGCGGAATATCTTATTCATAGCTATATATAAAAATTGAGGGTATGTCAAAAATTTGTCACACCCTCAATGAAAATTTACCAACAGCGTACACCATCGATCGCCATTGAATTCAGTTCTGCACAACTGCTTGCCCCTTCACTGGCTGGATTAACATAATGTGTCTCTTGACCATTAGTACAAGTGCAAAGATTGCCGTTACTTTGATTTTTGTCATCGCCTTTACAGCTCACGAACATCGCGCTCATAGCGATTGCGACTAAAGCGCCGACTAAAAAGATTTTCTTTTTCATTTTGATTAAAAATTAATTGTTTTTCCTGTTCTTTGGGCTTCGCAGGTCTTGCCCCGTTTGGAGAGTGACGGTTCTCTATTGAATCGTCTGCGCTTTATGAATAAGGAGAATACAAAAGAAAATGAGCGTTCCCTATCCCATCTCAAGGCTGTAGGAAATGCCCACTATGTCGATAAGTCACGCCCATATACAATATGGACGCTTGCAGACTTATTTACTGACATAGTTCAAAACTTCCTACATTTTGAGATGGTCAATAAATCGCAAACGCGAAAATCAATATGTCATGTTTAACGTCAATTAAAGACGGTCATTCTCAAATGACGCTGCAAAGGTACTATATTTTTTGTGTTTACGCAAATATTTATAGAAAATTCTGCAATTTTTGCTAATTTTGTAGCCTTTTTGTGCTAATTTATTGTGTTAAGAGAGCAAAAATGCGCACTATTATCGCGCGTCGCTACGCGCTTACTCCGGTTTTACGTCAGGGAGTGACGATGTTTTATGCTTTCAATATATGCTTGCTTTCGACGTTCTCCAGCACGGTCATTTGTTGGATCGCTATTTGGTTGAGTTTCTGGAGACGCTCGCCTTGTGGTAAGCCTTCATTGATGAATACTGCATTCAGGTTCTCCATATTACTCAAACAAATCAACTGATTTATTGTTGCGTAATCGCGGATATTGCCTTTATCCTCAGGATGTGCGTCGCGCCACTCTTTGGCGGTCATTCCAAACAATGCCACATTGAGCACATCCGCTTCGTTGGCATAAATAAGCGAGCGATGGTAAGCATCAATCTCCTGCGGTATAAGGTGCTCCTTAATTGCATCTGTATGAATATGGTAGTTGATCTTTGCCAACTCGCGTTTCGCAGACCAACCAAGTGCCTTTTGTTCCTCCTCTTTGAGGCGTTGGAATTCCTTAATCAAATAGAGTTCAAACTCAACAGAAACCCAACTCGCAAACTTAAATGCTATATCGCGCTGCGCATACGTACCGCCATTATTCCCACTCTTAGAAATAATGCCTATAGCTCCTGTTAATTCAATCCAGCGCGACGGGCTAAGCGTGAAGGCATTACTACCTGCTTCTCGCAAAAGGGGATCGAATTCGACCCCTTTGAAAAGAGGATTATTTAATGCTTCCCACATCCCAAGATACTCGATAGTATTTTTGAGTCGCATCCAGTTTTTGACTACATCTTTTGGTTCTATGGCATTCTTCTGCCTTGCAATATCCGTAATACAGATATAGTCCCATCCGTTCTGCGAAAACGAACGGATAGTCGTATCCTTGACGATTATTTCTTTTTGCTTTGCCATCTTTCGTCTATATGTTTTTCACCGCTTTTTTACGCTGTCGGTGGCAGCGAAGGGTTATAAATCTCCAGGCCAGCCGTGTCCTAAGTCCCAATGTTCGTCATAACGGAACTCAAAATACGGCAGGGCAAAGTACTTTTCTAAAAGTGCTGTCAATTCGTCCTCGATATCTTGTGCCCACTTACCGACAAAGACCACGAAATGATCCACCGCCCAGGCTACACGACCTTTTGTTTCCTTATTATGATCAGGCTTCTCAAAGTTAATGACCTCTATCCCATTCGTTTTCGCATCCTCTACCATCTTGGGCGTCAGTTCTTTCTTGTAAACGCCGAAAAAGTCGTGCTCTTGAGGATCATACCAAAAGATACCGACTGCCGGCATTGGCTCATCGAAAGACTTCATATCCGCCATGATGGCCTCTTTTTCTTTATGCGATAATGTGGTCATAGTTATTATCCAACCTTTGCGGTTGCAAAGGTACAACAAAAAATTGACATATGCAAGAGGTGTGAGCATTATTTTAGTTTGGCACGGAATTTGTAGGAAAAGATTTGGGAAAATTTATAATTACATTATACTATGCAAAATCCAGTGGATATCAGAGAACTGCAAGAGCGCGTGGAGCGCGAGAGTTCGTTTGTAGATGCCTTGACATTAGGCATGAATCAAGTCATTGTAGGCCAGAAACATCTGGTAGAGAGTTTGCTTATTGGTCTGTTGAGCGATGGGCACATATTGTTGGAAGGCGTGCCGGGTTTGGCAAAAACCCTCGCTATCAAGACCTTAAGTGACTTGATTAAAGCTAATTTCAGTCGTATTCAGTTTACCCCGGATCTGTTGCCTGCCGATGTGCTCGGTACGCAGATTTACAGCCAAAAAAGCGAAGAGTTTAAGATCAAACGTGGTCCTATCTTCGCTAATTTTGTGTTGGCTGATGAGATCAACCGTGCGCCGGCAAAAGTGCAGAGTGCATTGTTGGAGGCCATGCAGGAGCGTCAAGTGACAATCGGTGAGCAGACCTTTAAGTTGGACGATCCGTTCCTGGTACTGGCTACCCAGAACCCGATCGAGCAAGAAGGTACGTATCCGCTGCCCGAGGCACAGACCGACCGTTTCATGCTGAAGGTAGTGATCGGTTATCCGAAGAAAGAGGAGGAACAGGCGATCATTCGTCAGAACATCGCATCTGAGAAGAAGACCGTGCTGCCGATTCTGAGTACGGCGGATATCATCAAGGCACGTAAGATCGTGGAGGAGGTTTATCTGGACGAGAAGATCGAGAAGTACATCGTCGATATCGTATTTGCGACGCGTGAGCCGGAGAACTACGAGCTCAAGGACCTGAAGCAGATGATTGCGTTTGGCGGTAGTCCGCGTGCTTCGATTAATCTGGCGAAGGCTGCGCGTGCGTACGCGTTTATTCATAGGAGAGGCTACGTGACGCCGGAAGATGTTCGTGCCGTTTGCTACGATGTATTGCGTCACCGTATCGGCCTGACGTACGAAGCGGAGGCCAATAACATTACGACCGAGGATATTATCACCGAGGTATTGAATGCGGTACAAGTACCTTGATCGTTCGGAATGCTACTCTTCGGGGTACCGGCCCCATGCCTACGAGTTTTGGGGCACCCATTCCCCAAAACAGGCCCCCTCAGAGTACATTCCTCACTAAAAATAAGAAAATAAAAAACAATAATAATGACTTCGGAAGAGTTATTACAACGGGTAAGGAAGATCGAGATAAAGACCCACGGGTTGAGTCGAAACATCTTCGCAGGCGAGTACCACAGCCAGTTCAAAGGTCGTGGTATGGCGTTCAGTGAGGTGCGTGAGTACCAACCGGGCGACGATGTACGATCGATAGACTGGAATGTGACGGCGCGCATGAACCGGCCGTACATCAAGGTCTATGAAGAGGAGCGTGAGTTGACGGTGATGTTGCTCGTCGATGTCAGCGGCAGCCGGAATTTCGGAACGGTGAGTCAGATGAAACGTGACACGATGGCCGAAGTAGCCGCTACCCTCGCCTTCTCCACGATCGAGAACAACGATAAAGTGGGTGTGATCTTCTTTAGCGACCAAGTGGAGAAATTCATCCCGCCGAAGAAAGGTAAATCGCACGTGCTGCATATTATCCGCGAGTTGTTGAGTTTCGAACCCGAACACACGGGGACGAATATCAACGCGGCGCTGCAGTACCTGACGAACGCACAGAAGCGGCGTTGTGCGGCGTTCCTGATAAGCGATATGATGGATCCGGCTTTCAGCGCGACACCCGAGAAGAAAGGTGAGGTAGCACCGGTGGTGATCGCCGCCCGCAAGCATGACCTGAACGCGATTCAGATCTACGACCGTCGTGACGCCGAGATGCCGAACGTGGGACTAATCAAATTGCGCGATCCGGAGACGGGTAAGCGTGTGTGGGCCGACACCGGTATTGCGAGTGTTCGAGAGGCGTATAACCAGGCTTGGCTCGCGCAACAGAACGCGCTGGAGACCATTTATACGAAGACGGGAATGCACAATATTTCGATCCGTACGGACGAAGATTATGTGAAAGCTTTAATGAGACTGTTTAAGCAATGATGAGTTTATTATTAGCGATAGTAGTGAGCGCGAGCATCGACTCGACGATGTTGATGTTGGGCGACCAGACGGCGATGCACCTGGAGGTGACGCATGACGCGTCGGAACAGGTGGTGTGGCCGGCGTTGGGCGAGCAGCTGCAAGACGGCATCGAGATCGTCGATCGCTCGGCGGTGGACACCACTACCCTGCCCGACGGGCGTGTGCAGTTGAAGCAGGATTTGATGCTTACGTCGTTTAAGGACAGCTTGTTCGCCATCGAGCCGCTGTACGTGACGAGCGGCGAGGACACGTTCTGGACAGAACCGCTGGCGCTGAATGTGATCCAGCCTTTTGAGGTGGACAGCACGAATGCGATCACCGATATCAAAGATATCGAGAAAGCACCTATCTGGTGGTGGGGCATCATCCGTTGGATTCTGTTAGCGCTGGGTATTCTGCTGCTGATCGACCTCGGTTTCTGGTTGTGGAAGAAATACGACAAATACCGCAAGCAGGAAGAGGAACCGATTGATCCGGAGTTACTGCGTCCGGCGGACGAGGTAGCCCTTGAGAAACTCGACGAAATCAAAGCACAGAAGATATGGAAAGACGGTAAGGTGAAAGAATACCAGACCGAATTGACAGATGTCGTGCGCGAGTATATCGGTCGCCGTTTTGAGGTGCACAGCACGGAGAAAACGAGTGACGAGACGCTGCGCGAGATGAAAACGCTCATCGACAAGGATCTGTACGGACGGTTAAGCAAGATGCTGCAACTGGCTGATTTGGTGAAGTTTGCGAAATGGCACACGACACCCGACGAGAACGAGAGCGCCCTTACTACGGCGTACGATTTCGTCAATGAGACGAAGATCGTCAATGATGCAAATGATGAAAATGATGGAAATGATGTTAAGGAGGAAGAAGTATGACATTTGCTAATCCGGGATATTTGTTTTTGTTGCTACTGCTGCTGCCGATTATCGGCTGGTACGCGTACGAGTTGTGGAAGAGCGATGCGAGTGTGCAGATCTCGGACACCACGACCTTGGCGGCGCAGCCGAAGAGTTGGCGAATATGGTTACTGCACGTACCTTTTGTGTTGCGCGTAGCGGTAGTGACCTTGTTGAGTCTGGCGCTGGCACGACCCCAGTTGACCAATAGGTGGTCGTCGGAGAGCACCGAAGGTATCGACATCATGATGGCGCTCGATATATCGGGCACGATGCTGGCAGAGGACCTGAAACCGAATCGTCTGGAGGCAGCCAAACAGGTGGCATCGGACTTCGTGATTGCGAGACCGAACGACCAGATCGGTCTGGTGGTTTTTGCGGGTGAGAGCTTCACGCAATGTCCGCTGACAACCGACCACGCGGTGCTCGTTAACCTCTTCAAGTCCGTAGAGTACGGCATGATTGAGGACGGTACGGCGATCGGTCTGGGTCTGGCGAATGCGGTCAACCGAATGAAAGACAGCGAGACGAAGAGCAAGGTGGTTATTTTGCTGACCGATGGTTCGAATAACCGCGGCGATATCGATCCGCAGACGGCGGCCGAGATTGCCAAGACCTTCGGGATACGCGTTTATACGGTGGGTGTCGGTTCTTACGGACAGACCCGCGTACCGGTGAATACCCCGATGGGACGGCAGTACGTGACGATGGACTCGGAGTTTGACGAGGGCACGTTGCGGGGTATTGCCGAGGTGACCGGAGGTCAGTATTTCCGGGCAACAGACAACGGCAGTTTGAAACGCATCTATGAGCAGATTGATCAGTTGGAAAAGACCAAGTTGCGTGTACGCGAATACTCCAAACACACGGAGAACTTCGCACCGTTCCTGGTAGCTGCCCTGATCTGCTTGTTATTGGAATTGATTATACGATATTTTGTCATTAGAACGATAGCGAATTAATATGTTTCGTTTTGCAAATATAGAGATGTTATGGCTGCTGGCGACGATTCCGGTTTTTGCAGCAGCCTATTGGGCATATACCCGCCACAAACGCCGTCAGTTGGAGGCGTTCGGTGACGCGGAGTTGATGAAACAGTTGATGCCGAATGCGAGTCGGGTTCGTCCAACCGTTAAGTTCAGTATCGTGCTGGTAGCTTTTGCGCTGCTGATCATCGCCGCCGCACGGCCGCAGTTTGGGCAGAGTGAGCGCACGGAGAAACGGCAAGGTATCGAAGCCATCGTAGCGCTGGATATATCGAACTCGATGTTGGCAGAGGATGTCGCACCGAATCGTTTGGATCGTGCGAAACAGATGCTGAGTAAGTTGATGGACAACATGGTGAACGACAAAGTGGGTCTGGTGGTTTTTGCCGGCGACGCGTTCGTACAACTGCCAATCACCTGTGACTATGTGTCGGCGAAGATGTTCCTCAACTCGATCAAGCCGGAGTTGATCAAGACCCAAGGTACGGCGATCGGTCAGGCCTTGAGCACTTCGATTCGTTGCTTCGGAGAACAGAGCGAGGCAAGTCGGGCGATTATCCTGATCACCGATGGTGAGAACCACGAGGACGATGCGGTAGCCGTTGCCAAGCGCGCCAAAGAGATGGGTATTCAGGTGCTGGTAGTCGGTATCGGTAAACCCGAAGGTTCGCCTATTCCGATGCCGGGAACGAATAACTTCCGCAAGGACCGCGAGGGCAATGTGGTTGTGAGTCGGCTCAATGAGGATATGTGCCGCGAGATTGCGCAAGCCGGAGGTGGTATCTACGTGCGTTGCGACAACACGAACACGGCGACCAAGGCGATCCAGAAAGAGTTGGACAAGTTGGCGACGCAAGAGATTGAGACACAAGTGTTTACCGACTATAACGAGCAGTTCCAGAGCTTTGCGCTGATTGCGTTGCTGTTGCTGGTGATTGATTTCTTTATCTTCAATAGAAAGAATAAATCGATTAGTAAGATGGATATTTTCGGAGAGCACCGTGTGTTGACGATCGCCCTGCTGATGGTGAGCGTGAATACGTTCGCTCAGAAAGAGGCCGGTGACGTTCGGCGCGGCAACAAAGACTATAGGCAACAGAATTATACCGAGGCCGAAGTAGACTACCGCCGCGCGCTGGAGAAGAACAAAAACGGCTACGAGGCGCATTATAACTTAGGTGACGCCCTATTCAAACAGGACAAGTACGCCGACGCACAGACCGAGTTCGAGACGGCAGCGAAGATGCTGGACAAGAAAGAAGACAAGGAGCGTTACGCGAAGTCGATGCACAATATCGGCAACTGTAATTACGCCCAACAGCAGTACGACAAGGCCGTTCAGGCGTACATGGAGTCCTTGCGCGCTAATCCGAAAGATAATGACACGCGTTATAACCTGGTAAAGGCCATGGAGATGCTGCAGCAACAGCAACAACAGCAACAGCAGCAACAACAAAACCAGGACCAGAAGCAGGATCAGCAGCAACAGCAAGAAGAACAACAACAGCAACAGGAGCAACAACAAGATCAGCAGCAGGAACAACAGCAGCAAGAGCAGCAACAGAACGAAGACCAGATGGACAAAGAGACGGCGGAGCAGATCTTGCAGGCCTTGGAGCAAGACGAACAAGATACACAGGAGAAGCTGCAACGGCAACAAGGTAAGAAACGTCGTGTAGAAAAAGAGTGGTAGTATGAAACATAAATTATTGATAGTATTGGGCTTTATCGGCATCGCGTTAGGCGCGTTTGCCGATGAGGTCGTTTTTAGGGCACAAGCCCCGAAACAGGTAGTGGTGGGACGTCCGTTCCAAATCACGTACACGGTCAATCAACGCAGTCGCGATCTGCGTGCACCGGAGTTCACGGACTTCGATGTGCTGAGCGGCCCGTACACGAGCACGAGCAGCAGCACGTCGTTTGTGAACGGTAAGCGCACGTCGTCTTTCGAGCAGACCTACACCTACATGCTCATGGCGCAGCGCGCGGGTACGTTCACGATCAGTCCGGCGACGGTGAAAGTGGATGGCGAGAACGTGCAGTCCAACGGCGTACGGATTGAGGTGTTGCCGGAAGATCAGCAACCGCAACAACAGAGCAGTCAGAATACCCAAAGTACGCAACGCTCGCAAAATTCGCAGGGCAGCCAGGCTTCCTCGGAGAATATCTTCGTGCGCACGATAGCGTCCAAGACGAAAGTGCACGAGCAGGAAGCGCTGCTAATCACGTACAAGCTGTATTTCGCGAACGTGGATGTGGCGCAGTTGACCAACAACACGAAGTTACCGGAGTTCACGGGCTTTTTGAAGCAAGACTTGGAGCAAGGCGAGATCCAGACGGAGTTGGAGCATTACAACGGTCGCAACTACCAGACGGCGGTGCTCTACCGCACGATCTTGTATCCGCAACACTCGGGTGACATTGCGATTGATCCGGCCAAGTTTGAGGCAGTGTTACGTGTGCAGACCCAACAGCGGGCACGGTCAATCTTCGATGATTTCTTCGGCTCTTATACGAACGTGACGAGAATGCTGACCGCCCCGGGTGTGACTATTCATGTGAGTGCTTTACCGAGTGGTAAACCGGCAGGTTTCAGCGGCGGTGTGGGTAAGTTCACCCTGACGCCGAGTATCAGTCAGACGGAGTTGCAGGCCAATGAAGCGGTGACGATTAAATTGGACATCTCGGGCTCGGGAAATATGAAACTCATCAAGACCCCGGCGATCGACTGGCCGGAAGGTTTTGAGCCGTACGATCCGAAGGTGACGAATAACTTCAAGACCACCACGTCGGGTGTCAGCGGTACCAAGTCAATTGAGTATCTGGCTATCCCGCGCAGCGCCGGTGAGTACACCATTCCTGCCGTCAAGTTCAGCTATTTCGACATTGACGAGAAGACTTATAAGACGCTCAGCACGCCCGAATACACCATTCGCGTGAAACGCGGAGCGGGTGCTGCCAACGAAAAAGGCGAAGAGGCGGTAGTGGTCAATTATACGCACAAAGAAGACATTAAGCAACTCGGTACGGATATCCGGTATATCGATACGAAAGCACCGAAAAAGCGTACCGAACACAGCGTACATACAGACTTGATTTGGTTGTGGTACGTTATTCCGCTACTGATTGCAATCGTGCTGCTGATCGTGCTGCGCAAGCAGATTAAGGAAGCGTCTGACCTGACACGCATGAAATACAAACGTGCTAATAAAGTCGCGCAGAAACGCCTGAAAGCAGCCGCAGCGGCATTGAAAGCAAACGACAAAGAGGCCTTCTATGCGGCGATTGAGAGCGCGGCATGGACGTATCTGAGTGATCGTCTGAGTATCCCGACGGCGGAGTTGAATAAGGATAACATCGCCTCGATCTTGGCCCAAAAAGGCGTGAGTGAGGCCCTTATCAAGGATGTGAAGGCTGTACTGAGTACGGCGGAGTTTGCGCGCTATGCGCCGACGACCGACCACGGCATGGACGACCTCTATACGGCAACCACGAATTTGATTAATAATTTGGAGGATCAAAAGATATGATGATAAAGTTTAAAGTTGAAAGTTTAAAGTTGAAAGGACTTTGCCTGGCGGCAATACTCTTTTTCGATCTCAACGCTTTTGCGCAGAGCGATTTTGAGGCTGCGAATGCTGCTTATGCGGATGGACGTTATGAGGAAGCTGCAGCGAAGTATGAGGCTTTGTTGGAAGAGGGTCCGAACGCGACCTTGTACTATAACTTAGGTAACGCACGCTTTAAGCAGGGCGAGTTGGCGCAAGCTATCTTGAACTATGAGCGGGCGCTGCGTCTGGAGCCGAATCACAAGGACGCGCAGTATAATCTCAAGTTTGCGCAGAGTAAGATCACGGATAATATCGTGGAGCAGGATTTCTTCCTGTCTGCTTGGGCACGTACGGTGCGAAATAGTTTACGTGAGCACACATGGCTCGTGCTCTCTATCAGCCTGTTTATCCTGGCGTTGGTAGGTATGCTGCTATTCCTTCTGGGCCGCGAGCCTTGGATCCGTAAGACGGCTTTCCATGTGGCATGGCTGGCGTTGCTGTTCTCGCTCATCGCGGGACTCAATGCGGCGTCGCTACATCAAAGAGACACCCTGCGCAATGAAGCTATCATCACACAGGGTGTCGTTAATGCGAAGTCCTCACCGGATCGTTCCGGCACCGACCTCTTCACCGTTCACGAGGGCACGAAAGTGCTTATTCGTGAGACTATCGGCGAGTGGTCGAACGTGTCTGTTGGCTCGAACGTGGGTTGGATTCGGTCTTCGTGCCTTGAGCGGATCTAGTTGAGGTACTCGTTGAGCGCGTTGAACTCGTCGAAGAACTCTCGCGTTTAACAGTCGTGGTACGACCTGTATCATCGGTGGTCTTCACCGTGGTGCGGGTCGTTCCGCTTTTATTGACGCGGGTATTGACCGAGGTCGAAGGCTGACGCGTTGTAGTCGTCGTAGGAGCGGTAGCCGTCGAACGAGTCGAGCTCGTGGTACTGGAAGTACTGGTTGATCTCGTTGCGCTGGTTGTACTCGTCGAACGGGTCGAACTGGACTGAGTAGCCGTACGGAGCTGTGCCGCGTTGCGGACAGAGATACCGGCGTTGTTGGCCACACGGGTCACACGATGCTCGAACGAATTGTCAGGATGCGCCACCTGGTAGTCATTACGGCTATGCGGCTTGGTCATCTCCGTATAACCGCTGTAGTGCGGTTGCTGCGGATAATCGCAGTGATGGCAGTAAGGACAATTGTTCATGTAAGTCGATACATACGCCTGGTAGTGGTTCAGATAAACCGGTTTGGGCTTCGTGTAATACGAGGGCACATTACCATAGTGATACGGCGAGTTCCATGCGGCATAGTTCGGTCGACCGTAGATATCCCACATCGGCGGACGCTTGATGAACACCGGTCGCACGATATAGTTCGTTCCGTACAGATAGCGGTCACCGATCACCTCTACATACAAGGCATTCGCCTGACGTTCCGCTACCAAGGTCGCTACATCTTGGAACACACCCGGCGCCAGACAAGCCTGGATCAGGAGCGTGTGGTAGTAACCTTTATGGGTCTCGATCACGCGCAGGTAATCAATCCAACCGTCGTGGTTGAGATCGAGGTTGTTGATCATGTACCGACTCGAGTTGAGGATCTGCTCAAACTCCTTGACCGAACGCGAATCTGCGAAAGCCGCAGCCACAGCGTTGAGGTCCAAGTAGAAACACGGATCTGTGTTGTAGTTCGTGACGGTGAAGGTGGTCACGGTCGTTACCTTCGGCGACGGGGTCGTCACTTGGGTTGTATAGACGGTCTGCACCGGTGCAACGGGTTTGGCCGTCGGCACTTCGGTGTAGATTTGTGCCACCCAACAACTGGTCATACTCAAGCCCACAAAGGCTAATAATGCTATTTTTTTCATAAGCTTACAACGTTTTTGCAACTTCGATTTCTTCGAATGCCTCCAGCATATCGCCCTCTTTGAGGTCGTCGTACGCCTTGAGACTCAAACCGCACTCGGTGTTGACACCGGCCTCCTTGATATCGTCCTTGACGTGCTTGAGGGATGCCAGTTCCGCGGTCTTGATCACGATACCGTCACGGATGACGCGTACCTTGTTACCGCGCTTGATCTTACCCTCACGGACGATACAACCGGCGATCGTACCGACTTTCGAGATGTGGAAGGTCTGGAGCACTTCGAGCGTAGCCGTTACTTCTTCCTTCACTTCCGGCGCCAACATTCCTTCCATAGCCGCCTTGACCTCGTTGATGGCATCATAGATGATTGAGTAGATACGGATATCCACTTCCTCGGTCTCTGCCATGCGGCGAGCTGTTCCGGTCGGACGCACGTTAAAGCCGACGATGATCGCATCGGAAGCCGCAGCCAGCATGACATCGCTGTCGGAGATCGCACCGACAGCACTGTGGATAACGTTGACTTGGATATTCTCCGTCGAGAGTTTGATAAGCGAATCCTTGATTGCCTCGACAGAACCGTCCACGTCGGCCTTGACGATGATATTAAGTTCTTTGAAGTCACCAATAGCCAGACGACGACCGATTTCTTCGAGACCCACGTGTTTCTTCGTGCGGATGGACTGCTCACGTTGCAACTGTTCGCGTTTGTTCGCAATCTCACGTGCTTCCTGCTCGGTCGGCAGTACGTTAAACTCGTCACCGGCCTGCGGTGCACCGTTCAGACCGAGGATCGAACAGGGTTCACCAGGGTGTACCTCGTTGATCTTCTGTCCGCGCTCATTGAACATTGCTTTGATACGTCCGTGGAACGTACCTGCCAGCACGATATCGCCCATATGGAGCGTTCCGTCTTGAACGAGGAGCGTAGCTACATAACCGCGACCCTTGTCGAGCGAAGACTCGATGACCGAACCTTTCGCACGGCGTTTGGGATTGGCCTTGAGGTCCAACATCTCGGCCTCCAACAGCACTTTCTCCAGCAGCTCATAGACACCCGTGCCTTTCTTCGCGGATATTTCCTGGCACTGGTATTTACCCCCCCAATCCTCTACGAGGATGTTCATATTTGACAGTTGCTCACGGATCTTATCGGGGTTCGCACCCGGCTTATCGACCTTGTTGATGGCGAAGACCATCGGTACACCGGCTGCCTGAGCGTGATTGATCGCCTCGATCGTTTGCGGCATGACCGCATCGTCGGCAGCAATGATGATGATCGCTATATCCGTTACTTTCGCACCACGTGCACGCATGGCGGTGAAGGCCGCATGACCCGGAGTATCGAGGAAGGTGATATGCTGACCGTTCTTGAGCTTGACGTTGTAGGCACCGATGTGCTGGGTGATACCACCGGCCTCACCGGCGATCACGTTCGCGTTACGGATGTGGTCCAAGAGCGAAGTCTTACCGTGATCGACGTGT
This sequence comes from uncultured Bacteroidales bacterium, assembly GCA_946187695.1. GTDB lineage: Bacteria > Bacteroidota > Bacteroidia > Bacteroidales > Paludibacteraceae > Colicola. The sequence continues at coordinate 116,963 of CAMHSB010000002.1, read as the reverse complement.
CCCATGACGGTAATGATCGGGCAGCGCGGCTCCATATCTTCGTCGTTGATCACTTCGTCCGCATTGATCTCCTCTACCACGTGGGCAGCCACGTACTCGGTGGTGAAACCGAACTCCTCAGCAACGAGGTTGATGGTCTCCGCATCGAGGCGCTGGTTGATGGACACGAAAAGGCCGAGCGACATACAGGTACCGATGATCTTATTCACCGGCACGTTCATCATCACGGCCAGGTCGTTTGCGGTCACGAACTCGGTCAGTTTGAGCACTTTGGATTGCTCCTGTGCCTCCATGATCTCGAGTTCATGCTTCTCGCGTTCCTGCTCGCGGCGCTCTCGTTTGTATTTGGAGGTATTGGATTTGTTCTGCTTCTGTTGGAGGCGGCTGAGCGTCTCCTTCAGTGCTTTATCCACCTCTTCCTGCGTAGCCTCACGAGGTTTGTTGTTCTTGCTCTTCTTGCTAACCTGATTACGTTTGTCGTTCGGATCGACCTTGGCTGCATTAGCTTTGATACGCTCACGTTTGCGACGCTCAGCTGCTGCCTGCTGGGCTTGTTCGTGTTGTGCCTGCTGGGCTGCCTGACGCTCCTCACGCTCTTTGCGTTTCTGCTCTTTGGTCTTCTTGGCCGGACGCGTTGAGGTGTCGATCGAGTCGAGGTCGATCTTACCGATCACTTTCGGACCTTCGGTCACTTCGGGCTTACTCAGTTTGAAGATCTCCTTCTTCGGTTTCTCTTCGCTCTGAGCTTTTACCTCTTCGCTCTTCGCCTTCTCTTCTGCTGCTTTTTGTTCCGCAGCCGCTTTCGCTGCAGCCTCTTCAGCCGCCTTACGCGCAGCCTCTTCCGCAGCTTTACGTGCCTCCATTGCCTTACGTGCTGCTTCCTCTTCAGCGGCTCTCTTCGCTTCCTCCGCAGCGGCCAGAGCAGCTCTCTCCGCCTCCTGAGCAGCCGCACGCTCCGCAGCCTGACGATCCGCCTCGATCTTCACTGCCATGTCCTTATTGAACTCCTTGGCAAGCAGCAGATAGAGATCGTCGTCGATACGTACGTTCGGATCCGACTCAACGGTATAGCCATGCTTATCGCACCAAGCGGTAAGCGTCGCCATACCTATATTCAGTTCTTTACATGCTTTAATTAACTTTATTGCCATATCGCGTGAACTAAGGCTCAATACGATTCGCGACCCCGTCGCTCATATGAATCTTCGCCTTGTTCCCGCTCTTCGGTCGGACTCAAAGAGTCCTCCCGAGGGGGAACCCTCCTAGTTCGGAGAGGGAATATATGGTTTATTAATCGTTTTCAAATTCTGCGGCGAGGATGCGGAGTACGTCATCGACGGTCTCCTCCTCGAGGTCGGTGCGACGAAGCAGGTCTTCCTTGCTCGTACCCAGAACCTCTTTTGCAGTATCCAGACCGATGGCCTTGAACGCATCGATCACCCACTGATCGATCTCGTCGTTGAACTCGTCGAGATAGATATCATCAAGGTCTTCCTCGTCGAGGTCACGGTATACATCGATCTCGTAGCCGGTGAGCATCGAAGCCAACTTGACGTTGTAACCGCCCTTACCGATTGCGAGGCTTACCTCTTCCGGAGCGAGGAATACTTTTGCTTTCTTGTTCTCCTCATCGATCTCCATCTCGTTGATCTTAGCCGGAGCCAGAGCACGTTGGATATAGAGTTTGATGTTCGAGGTATAGTTGATCACATCGATGTTCTCGTTACGCAGCTCACGTACGATACCGTGGATACGTGCACCCTTCACACCCACGCAAGCGCCTACCGGATCAATACGGTCGTCGAAAGTCTCTACAGCCACCTTGGCACGCTCACCCGGGATGCGGGCGATGTTCTTGATAGCGATCAAGCCTTCTTTCACTTCCGGTACCTCCTGCTCGAACAGACGTTGCAGGAACAGCGGTGCGGTACGACTCAGGATGATCTTGGGGTTCATGTTCTTGTTATCCACCTCAACGACCACGGCACGAACCATCTCACCTTTGCGGTAGTAGTCGGTCGGGATCTGGTTTTGTTTCGGCAGGTAGAGCTCGTTGCCTTCCTCGTCGAGCAGCAGCATCTCTTTCTTCCACACCTGATAGAGCTCGCCGGTCACAATCTGACCGATCATCTCGCGGTATTTCTGATAGAGCACTTCTTTCTGCAATTCGAGGATCTTCGATGCCAGGGTCTGACGGAGGTTGAGGATCATACGACGACCGAAGGATGCCAGTTCCACTTTGTCCGTTACCTCCTCACCGATCTCTGCCTCATCATCCAGCTTTAGGGCGTCACTCAGCGCAATCTGGGTATCCGGGTTGGCCACATCGCCGTCTTCCATCACGAGACGGTTACGGTAGATTTCCAAGTCTCCCTTATCGGGGTTAACAATCACGGTATAGTCCGCTGAAGGACCGTACATTTTTGCGATCACGCTCTTGAACGACTCCTCCAGCACGGTGATCAGCGTCTGTTTGTCGATACGTTTGAAGTCCTTGAACTCCGAGAAAATGTCAATTAAGTTGATTGACTCTTGGTTTTTAGTTGCCATTTTTGTATTTAGAATTTTAAATCATATTTCACATATTTGGGCTCATCGTAACGCCATGTGTGCGTGATGATTTGCGTCTGTTTGCGCTTCTTGCCTTCGACCTCTACTTTCTCCTCTATATCAACGGAGAAGGTCTCTTCGTCCACCGACACCAGTTGTCCGCGCAGTTTCTTGCCCTCAATAAGCACTTCGACATCGTGGCCGAGGTTCTTCTCATACTGCATCTTGGTCTTGAAGGGATCGGTAAGGCTGACAGAACCTACTTCGAGGGAGTAATCCGGCTCGACGGTATCGAGTTTCTCCACCAGATAGCGGTTCAAGTCCGCACAGAAGTCCACATCGACTCCGGCGAGGCGATCCACCTCCACGAGAATGTCGTTACCAGCTGAAATATTCAGCGTCACTAACTCATAATCGGTATCCTTCAGATACTCGTTAATCCAGTTTTGTAATTGCGATTTGTCCATATATTTTTATACAATGAGGAGACCTTTTCGGGTCCCCTCAATCAATTCACGCTGCAAAAGTACTGCTTTTTTTTCAAATATGCAAATATTTGAGCACTTTTTTGCAGATTTCGTGTTATTTTTCCTTAGAAATTGTACTTCGTCATGATCTCCACGCGGTGATTGGTCACCCAATGGAGGTCGTTCTCTGCCAATCCATTAGCCGGGTTGATTTTCTTCACGTCGCCGTAATGTACAGACGTAATGTCGTACTCCAGACCCAGCTGGAATTTGCCGACGGTGTATAGCAAGGTCGGAACCAAGCGCCACATGCGGTTCATGTTCTTTACTCGCGGATAATAGTAGCCCACAAGATCACCATTTGCATCGACAGCCAGCGGATCTTTGGTACCGAGGTTCTCCACATATCCGGCAAAGAGAATACCCTGCAGTTTCTGCGGGTGTTTGTCTTCCTGTTTGCCCACTTTGCCACCATACACAAGGCTGATCCAAGAGGAGCTGGTGCGCGTCGAGGTGTAGGCATAAGAACCGTCCGGAAGAATAGCTTTCACGCCGTAACCGCCGTTCATGTTCATGTGCTCGCCCGATTCGGCAAAGATGGTCTTGGCCTTGATAGAGAACTCACCTTTCTTATATTGCAGATAGAGGAAAGGAGAAGCTGTCGTGATACGGTCTTTTACCGTTATCTGTAGCGGTTTGCCGTCCGTACCCATGATGACGTTTCCGTTTGCATCAAGTGCGTCTCCGATATGACGGGGTTTGATGCTCAGCACGTCTGCACCGGCGCGAACGATCCAGCCTTTGTCATGGAAACTCAAGCCCAAGTATGCCTCTGGGGTCTTACTGTAGAGGATGTATTCCGCCGATTGTCCGTCCGGGCCAATCGAGTTGTACTGCATCTGCCAGAGTCCCGCAGCCGTCAAAGTGAACCACTTACCCAAACGCGCGTCCATGCGCACTTGCGGAGAACGGTTGAAAGGTCCGAAAGGCGCACCGCTGTTGAGGGAGATCACATCGCACAGGTCCGCTGCCATAGGATGCCAGGTCTGACCGATCGTCAGGTCCACACGCGCATAATCCTTATCGTTCATGCGCAGGCTGTCCCAACCAAGCGCTACATAAGCCTGACGGAGACGGAACTGCGCCGTACCCGTCACCGCGTGCGTCTGCTTGACCGTGCTGGGAGTGGTCGCACTGATACCGGCAAAGAAGTCCGCTTCGATCTTACCGCTAAACTCCGTATTACGCCATTTATAGCCCGTTATATTGAGGCCGACACGCGTCGTGAGCGACAAGAAACGGAACGAGCTGATGGCATTGAGGTCTTCGCGCAACGCTGGGTCGTTGGTCTTGTTCCACGACTCATCTTTGGGCATGTAAAAATACAAATCACCTGTACCGGCAATACACTCACGGCTGTCGTATGTGAAGTAGTTACGGATAAACCCATAGGGTTTGAAATGCTGCTTCAAGTGCGACTTGACCGCCTCTTTCTTCTCTGCTTTCTGCGCTTCTTTGTTCACTTCCTGCGCAAAAACAGGAACGAAGAACAAGCCGCTAAGCGCGATGATGATCAATCGTTTCATATTAGAACGGGAATAAGAGTAATACTGCATAGGAAACACCGATACCGAGCAGACCGACGATCAGGCCAACCACGGTCATATCGTGCGTCTTGATCATACCTGTCGAAGACGCAATCGCGTTCGGCGGTGTGGAGATCGGGAACAACATCGCAAACGAGGTCGAAGCCGCTACACAAACGAGCAGGGTCGTCAGACCGCCCATCGGCGCCAGATTGTCCGCCATCGCCGTACCTACTACCGCCAGGATCGGCACGAGCAGGTTAGCAGCAGACGAGTTGGCAATGAAGTTAGAGAGCAACCATCCGAGCAGACCGGCGATGATCAATACCGCTACCGCCGACCAGTTTCCGAACGGAATCGCCTCAACGAGGGCTGCTGCGAGACCGGTCTTATTGAGCGCGGTACCGAGGGCAAAACCACCGGCAACCATCCACAGCACGTGCCAATCGACTTTCGCAAAATCTTCGCGGGTGAAGATACCCGTCAAGGCAAATACCGCAAACGGGATCAATGCCACCACGTTCGAGTTCAGTTTCGTCAGCTCACCGGTCATCCAGAGCAGTATGGTACCTAAGAAAGTGATTGTCACCGTCCAGAACTTCCAGTCTTTCTTGCAGTCCCTGTCAATCACGATCTCGATCTTCTTCGTCTTAAAGGGGAAGAGGAACTGGAGCAGCCACCAGGAGAAAATAATCATGATCGCTACTACAGGTACGAAACGCAACATCCATGCTCCGAAACCGATCTCGATGCCGCTCGATGCCAACTGACCGATCGCAATCGCGTTCGGAGGGGTACCGATAGGCGTTCCCAGACCACCGATATTCGCTGCGATAGGAATCGACAAGGCCAGACTCACACGACCGCCGCCGTTCTCAGGCAGGGTCTTCAAGACCGGGGTCAGGAAGGCCAGCATCATCGCCGCCGTCGCCGTATTACTCATGAACATCGACATGACGCTAATCAGCACCAGGAAGCCTAATAATACAGACTGAGGCTTTGTACCGAAAGGCTTGAGCAGGATACGTGCCAGATAGACATCGAGGCCTACCTTGCTGGCTGCGATAGCCAAGACGAAGCCTCCTAAGAAGAGCATGATGATCGGGTCAGCGAACGCCGCCATGATCTCTTTGAAATTCACCAGATCGCCCATCTCAGGCTTCGTGAATCCTTTGTTCGAAATGGTCAGCAGTAGAAATACGATCGTGCTCACCGATGTAGCCCACGCCGGGATGATTTCGAACATCCACATCAGAGCTGCGTAAGCGAAGATAGCGATGGTCCGCTGCTGAACGACCGTCAGCCCCTCAATGCCGAAGAACGAAGCCGGCACAAACCACAAAAACAGCACCGCCAAAACCGTCAGCGGCGCTAAAACATGTTTTTTTACATCCAGTTTAAACATTGTATATACCTTTTATAACAGATTTCACACTCCATAAATAGGCTCGCGAATCAAGCCAAACGGCACTTTTTTACAAAAACGGCTGCAAAAGTACTGCTTTTTTTTGATATATGCAAGAAAAATCGCAAAAATTTACCTTATTTCAGCTCTATACCCGTTACGGAGTATATTTTTTCACCACGACGGATGACTATTTGGCCGTTGCGGATGATCTTTTCGTATTTATTTTGCATTGCCGTTTGCTCGAAGGCGGTCGTCCGCTCCTGACTCACCACCCATAACTGCACTTGGTTATAACTGATCATCACGATAGCGTTCATCGCGGTGGAGACATTTTCAATCACTCCGCCACCAATGGTAAACGCATCCACGACCGGCAGTTCCGTTCCTTGAATCACACCGTTCTCCACCGTCACATTGGCCAATCGTACAAACCGACATACATCGGCAGAATCGAGCGGCAAAACAACCGGTTCTGCAGTAGCCGTTCCGCCGGTGCGAACCTTCCACTGCTGCGTAGGAGCCAGTTCGGGAACACCGTAGTAATTGCTATAACGTCCGACCACGCCTTGCAGCACGTCTCCGCTCTTCAGATCGGCTCCGTATCGTTTGCCCGTCGCACCGTTGCCGCCGTCCCAGATCAGCATCGAACCCGAGGTATCGCGAATAAAGATGTACATGTCGTATTTCTTGGTCACCTCCACATCGTTCAGATACACGAGCGAATAGTCCGGTTGGGTCACTGCCTCGACAATACTCATCTGACGTACCACCTGGACCATCACGGGCACTTCGGTACACACCGTATCGCCGGTCAACAGCAGGGTGTCGATATAATGTCCAGCAAAATTAGCGTGATAAGTCACCGTCAACGGCCCGCCGTCGCGGTCGATAACCGTGTCGCTGACGGCAAATATATCTCCATGCAATAGGCGCACCCGAATGTCCTGCGTCAGCCTGTTGGCATTGACCATGATCGTCTTACCGCCACCTACGGATTTATTACCGGCGAGCACACCGGTTCCGAGGTTCACCAGCGGCGCCACGATAGCCGGTACATCTCCGATAGCCTCCGTACGCCGATAGATGCAGACCGGTGTTTGCGAGCCCTGCGAAGCGTAGCAACCGAAGAGCGTCGGGTTATTGGATGCATTGTACTGCAGGTACTTACCAAGACTGTTACCGAGGTTCATGATCACGGCTTTGCCGTCTTGCGCGATTTGAATATCCCAATAGCCGTAGTTTCCGTACGTGTTCGGATCGGTCAGTTGGGTCCAGAGCGCCAAACGGTTCTTGGTCTGACCGCCGCTCGCCACCAGATAAGCTTCCTCGTAACGCAACTCATCCTGAATATAGAAACAAGGCGCGTTATTGAGGGTCGTGCGGCGAAGAGTATAGATGGCATTATCGTCGGCTGCGACCGTCGTGCGGTCTGCACTGTAACGACCGCGGATGGCATGAATATTATTGACCGACACACTCTCATCGAAATAACCCATGATATAGTTTACGGAAGCGTTATGAACGCCGATGATGATCTGGTCGGAATCTTGCAACTGATTCACATCTGTTACGAGTTGGTAGGTCACCGTATTGAATGGCGTCGAACCTCCTTCCTCAGCACGAATAGAGAGACTGTTAATATTAATCGCGTTCTCCGTACATTTCACCCAGAAACGGATATTTCCGCTCAAGGGCATGGCCAATTGTAACACGCTGTCGCGCAGATAGATGCCGGAACCAGATGTAGTAGGTTTGGTGATCACCAGAGAGTCGTACGGGGCATTGCCAATCTGGTAGTAGAATACACCCTTGCCTTTGCTCGCGTTCTGACAGAAATTAAGCGTCATTTGGCGCACGTTCGTAAATGAGATCACGGACGTTGCACCTGCACCGTTCGTACTGGTTTTTACACTCACACCTTGCGAATACAGACGTCCCTCGCCATCCGTGCGACCGGTCATGTACTCATAAGCCGCTGTGTTGCAGATCCAACCGTCCGTCACGCCGTCACACACATCCGCACCGACCTTACTCGCCCAGTTCTTGGATGTAAACGTGTACGTCGTCACTCCCGCATATGCCCACGCGGTCATAAAAAGAATAAAGGTTATAACAATCTTACGTTTCATATCAAAAAAATCTATCGTTTTAATAATTTCAACATTTTAATGAAATAGCCCAATAAACAGACACCCACACCTACGGTAGCGAGGCCGTATATGGAGAATAGCAGGTGGTTGTCCGGTATCAACCGGCAGGCTGATAAAGCGACCGCAAAAGCTACTTTGAAGACCGCATATACAATCGCCCACACCAATAGTCGGCGGTCGGAGAAAGACAATGCAATCAGGATAAAGGCCGCACTAATCAATACCGCGCATAAGGCGACAGAAGTAAGGTGCACAGGCATAGTCATAAGATTTGTGGAAACTATCTGGCTAAAAAGTACCAGCGCTTGCAAAAGTAGACCGATAATACCTGCGATTGCGTATAGAATACCGCCCCGTTTAGCTTGCGGAGAAGCGTCATCTTTGGCAAAAAGCAGACCCAGCATCAACTCACAGAACGGAACGAGCGTATAGACAAAAATACTCAAGTAGGTAGCAAACTGGCTATGAGGCATCCACCGCCAACAGGTGGAGTACACCGCCGAACCTACGATACATGCCAACATGGCTATGATCCATGCGCGAAGAGATTTGGTTTTCATTTCTTTCGAAGTTTCATTCCAAAATAGATACCGTTCGTGACGGCTAAAAGCAAGGCAATAATATCGTCTATCCAACCTATTACAGGTACAGGATCAGGCGATATATCCACCGGTACCAACACGTAGGCCAGGGCAGCCAGTGCCCCGACCGCGATGTTGAGTTTGTATTTAGTCGATTTTTGCATACTGATGCCGCTTAGCCTTTCTGGTTATAATCGGCGTTGATGAGGTTCATCGCTTTCATACGCTTATAGGTATAGATGAACGGACCAACCAGAATAAGCGAACCCAGAATCTCCCAAAGCCAGAAATCGCTGGCGCCGAAGTTGTAATCAATACCGCGGCGAATCAGTTCGTTGTGCATACGATCCGAGGTGCGATGATACCAAACAACGGTAGCAATATTCATCGTCAGCCATGAGAAGATAAAGAAAATCAGGCAGAAATGCATCGTGTGACGACCGTCACGATTGTTAATCACCAGATTAAGCTCTTCCGAAATGTGCGATTCTACCACCAGCGGATAAATACCCAAAGTGATAATACCCAAGAAGAACATTTTAGCAAGTCCGCGCTCAGTTCTTAACTGCCATGCGGGAACAGAATTCGTGTTTTCCATAACTGAAATATTGTTTTGATGATTATTATTTCCTCGGCAAAGGTACAACATTTTTTTGATATACGCAAGAGTTAGGGGGATTTTTGGAGAAAAAAGGAAGGAAAAACGCGCGCGGGCTTGCGTATATCAGAAAAAATGCGTACCTTTGCAGCCGATTTTAGTTTGCGTTAATGCGCGCGTGGGAATAGAGGACTTGAAAATACTATTCGGGGAGCATCCGGAACTGGCAGCAGTTCGGAAGGAACTGGCGCATAAGAACGCACACGTATTACTGAGCGGTTTGCACTCCTCTGCACGCGCGCTGGCGCTAGCACACATGCACGCTCCGCTTTTTTTGATCTTTGACAATGCAGAAGCAGCACAGTATATCTATGCAGATCTCAAGACGCTCGGTGCAGATGCGGGATTCTTTCCGAGCAGCAGACGCCGGCGGACGATAGACGATGCGGCGGTGATCCAGCGGACAGAAACGCTGACCACCCTGCCCCGTATCATCGTTACCCACCCCGAAGCGATTGCAGAGCCGGTGCCGGCGAAAGAGGACTTGGCCAAGCAAAGCATGTCGCTCAAGGTGGGCGAGGAAGTACGGATCTCCGATTTGAGCGAGATGCTCGCCGACTTGGGCTTCGAGCGCGTGGACTTTGTGTTCCAACCCGGGCAGTACGCCGTGCGCGGCTCGATCGTCGATATCTACAGTTACAGCCACGACAACCCCTACCGCCTCGATTTCTTCGGCGACGAGATCGACTCCATTCGCGAGTTCGACATCGAAGATCAACTCTCCAAGAGCAAGGTCGAACAAGCCGAGATTGTAGGCGCCAAAAGCCAAGAGTCCGGAGCACAGAGTTTTATACCGGACTATCTGACGGATGAAACGGTGTGGGTGAGCAATGATTTCGGAATGGTGCGGTTCAAACTAGAAGGCCTAGGAGTCCTAGGAAATCTGGGGAATCTAGAAAATCGAAAGACCATCGAGATTGCGGAAAAGAGCACCTATGCGGAGCACGTGAAGGTGAGCTTCGAGACCACACCGCAGCCGATCTTCCATAAGCAGTTCGACATCCTGACGGATGACCTCAAGAAGCATATCGAGGACGGATACAAGATCTACTTGTTGGCCGAACAGCAGAAACAATTAGACCGTCTCAAGGCGATCTTTGAGAGTTTAGAGGACGCTTCGCTACAGAACGCTAAAGCTACAGGAGTTAGGTTTGTTCCGATCAACGCAACGCTGCACGAGGGGTTTGTGGATCGGGGACTCAAGATTTGCTGTTACACCGATCACCAGATCTTCGAGCGTTACCACCGCGTGATGATGGCCAGTGAGAACGCACGACGCGGAAAAGCGATCATCACGCTCCGCGAGATCAACCAGTTGCAGGTTGGCGATTACGTCGTGCACAGCGACCACGGTATCGCGAAGTTCGGCGGACTCGTCACCACGCCGGTGAACGGCAAGCCGCAGGAGATGATCAAACTCAACTACCGCGACGGGGCGAACGTGTTCGTTTCCATTCACAACCTGCACCGCATCAGTAAGTACAAAGGCCGTGAGGGATCGGAACCGACGATCGCACGACTCGGCAGCGGCGCTTGGGAACGACTCAAAGAGCGCACCAAAGACAAGGTAAAAGACATCGCCCGCGACCTGATACGGCTCTACGCGACCCGCAAGCAGCAGAAAGGTTTTGCTTACTCGCCCGACGGCTACATGCAGCATGAGTTGGAGGCATCGTTCCTGTACGAAGACACGCCCGATCAGGCCAAAGCAACCGCCGACGTTAAACGCGATCTGGAGAGTCCGATGCCGATGGATCGACTCGTTTGCGGTGACGTAGGCTTCGGTAAGACCGAAGTGGCGATGCGCGCGGCGTTCAAGGTAGCCACGGACGGCAAACAAGTAGCCGTACTCGTACCGACGACGGTCCTGGCGTTGCAGCACTACAACACCTTCACCGAGCGAATGAAAAACATGCCGGTACGCATCGAGTACCTGAGCCGGCTAAAGTCCGCAAAAGAGATCAAGGAGATCCTTGAGGACCTCGAAGCAGGCAAGATAGATATCTTGATCGGCACGCATAAGCTGATCGGCAAAAGCGTCAAATGGCACGATCTCGGACTGCTGATCATCGACGAGGAACAGAAGTTCGGTGTAGCAGCCAAAGAGAAACTGAAGAGCCTGCGGGCGAACGTGGATGTACTGACACTGACGGCAACGCCGATACCGCGCACCTTGCAGTTCTCGCTTTTGGGTGCACGTGACCTGAGTATCATGACTACCCCGCCGCCCAACCGGTACCCCGTTCAGACAGAACTGATCACAGTGGACGACGAGGATATCATCAAAGAGGCGATCGAACTCGAGATGGCGCGCAACGGACAGGTCTTCATCGTCAACAACCGCATCGAGATGCTACCGCGTATCGAGCATAAGATACAGAAACTCTGTCCGGAGGCGCGAATCATCACGGCGCACGGTCAACTGCCGCCCGGGGAGATGGAGGAGCGATTGGAAGCGTTTATCAACTATGACTATGATATCCTGTTGTCCACAACGATTATCGAGTCAGGCGTCGATATACCAAACGTGAACACGATCCTCATCTTCAGCGCGAACAAGTACGGTCTCGCGGACCTGCACCAGTTGCGCGGACGCGTAGGACGCTCCAACCGAAAAGCCTACTGCTACCTCATCGCTCCGGAGAAAGAGCTCTTGACCGAAGATGCGAGAAGACGCTTGGAGGCCCTGAGTACATTTGCCGAACTCGGCGCAGGTTTCAACCTCGCGATGCAGGACCTCGATATCCGCGGCGCAGGAAACATGTTAGGTTCCGAGCAGTCGGGCTTCATTGCCGACCTGGGCTACGAGACCTACCAGCGGATACTCAACGAGGCGGTGGAGGAGCTGAAAGAGGAAGAAGGCTTAGTGGATAAATCAGAGTACGCGGAATACTCCGATTATTCAGATAAAGTTCGCCTCTGGTGTCAGGATGCACAGTTGGAGACGGATATTGCAGTATGCTTCCCGACCGATTATATTGAGAACATATCGGAACGTATCACGCTCTACCGCGAGTTGGACGGCATCCGCAGCGAAGAGCAGTTATTGGACTTCCGCAAGAAACTGATCGACCGTTTCGGTGTATTGCCCGAACCCGCAGAAGAACTGCTCGAAGTGGTACGGTTAAGATGGCACTGTTGCCGTTTGGGCGTGGAGAAGATACTGCTCAAAGGCGAACGGATGACGCTGTATCTGGTGCAACACAAAGATGCCTACTGGCAGTCGGAGATGTTCGGCAATATAGTTCAGTACGCCGTCACACGCCCCGAGCGATGCTTGCTGCATGAAGAGAAAGATAAGAAAGGGCTGCCAACCGGCCGACGGATGGTGACCATTACGAATGTGAAAACAATAGCGGGTGCCATCACCCTGCTAACCAAAATAGAAAAAAACGAAATATGAAATTTATTGGAATTATACCCGCCCGTTACGGCTCGACCCGCTTCCCGGGTAAGCCTCTGGCGGAGATCTGTAACCGCACGGTGATTCACCGCGTATACGAGCAGGCCTCAAAAGCCCTGGAGACCGTGGTGGTGGCTACCGATGACGAGCGTATCTACGATGCCGTAGAGGCGTTTGGCGGCAAGGTGGTCATGACCCGTGCTGACCACAAATGCGGTACCGACCGTTGTCTGGAAGCCTACGAGGCGATCACTACCCCATCCTGGCGCGAGCAGAACGACAAAGAGACGGTGATCATCAACATCCAAGGAGACGAGCCGTTCATCCAGCCCGAACAGATCGAGGCGCTGATGGCCTGCTTCGATCAGGAAGATACGGAGATCGCAACCCTCGTGCGGCCATTCACGGACAAGGACACCAAAGCGGACCTGGAGAACGTAAACACCCCAAAGGTCAACTGGGACAAAACGACCGGTATCGCGAAGATGTTCAGCCGGAAAGTGATTGCCGCCTCGGATGGTACATACTACAGGCATATCGGTATCTACGCCTACCGCGCGGACGTGCTGGCGAAGATCACCCAACTGCCGCAGAGTCCGCTGGAGATCGAAGAGCGCTTAGAACAGTTGCGCTGGCTCGAGAACGGATACTGCATTCGCGTAGGTGTGACCGACACCAAGACCATCGGTATCGACACACCCGAAGACCTCGAGAAAGCAATTGAATGGTATAAACTGAATGGATAAACAACAATATTAACCTTTTAAAAAACACAATTATGGCAAAAGAAAATTGTCCGACTCCGCACATTGGTGCGCAGTATGGAGAGATTGCAAAAACGATGATTATGGCAGGTGACCCGCTGCGCGTTAAACTGATGGCAGAGCGTTATCTGGAGAACCCGGTACTGGTAAATAACGTACGCGGAATGTTGGCATACACCGGCACGTACAAAGGCAAAAAAGTCACCGTTATGGGGCATGGCATGGGTATCCCGTCCATCGGTATCTACTCGTACGAGCTCTTCAATTTCTACGATGTAGAAACGATCATCCGCGTAGGTTCCTGCGGTGCACGTCAGATGCACGTCAACCTGGGTGACCTTGTGATTGCACAGGGTAGCTGCACCGACAGCAACTACGGTGCACAATATGACCTGCCGGGTCATTTCGCTCCGCTGGCTAACTTCGAACTCTGCCGCAAAGCAGTGGACGCTGCCGAGAAACGCGGTTACAAGTACCACGTAGGTAACGTGCTGGCTTGCGATATCTTCTATTCCGAAGACCCGCGCAAAGGCAACTGGACCAAGATGGGTGTGCTGGCAGACGAGATGGAAGCACCGTCACTCTACATGAACGCCGCACGTGCAGGCAAGAAAGCCCTCGTGATCTGCACCGTGAGTGACCACATCCTGACCGGTGAGGCACTGAGCGCAGAAGCACGCCAGAACACGTTCACCAACATGATGGACGTAGCATTTGATATGATTAGCGAATGAGAAAACAACTCGTAATTCTGGTATTAGCCTTTCTGTCCCTGAGCGTGATGGCTCAGGGTCAGAAGGGTTCGTCTAACGACTCGTCCCACCAATCGTCGAAAGGTTCTAAGGGCTCTTCCCACCAATCGGCGATCTTCACGGGTTTCAGCGGAGGAATGATGGTGCATATCGGTTATGCCTTCTCGGACGATCCGCGTAAGGTATTCAGCAACACCGGTTTGGGTAGTGAGGCCTATGTGAACTCCCTCCCGCGCGGAGGTGTTTCCCTCGGTTTAGGTGGAACGCTACGTGTCCACCTGCTCGATCATATCCATGTGGGAGCCGAAGGCGACGTGAGCACGATGCCGCTGATGGGAACGGGTTCGAACATCCGCACCGGTTGGGGTGGCGCCATGTGCGATTACTATTTTCATTGCGGCAAAGTGCGTCCGTTACTCGGCATGGTACTCGGAGGAGGAGCCATGCAGCGACTCTACGTGCCGGACCAAGCCCTCAACACCCCGTACACCTCCGGTGCGGAGCTGCAATTCAATGCTTCCTACACCAAAAGCGGGTTCTTCCTCATGGACCCGTACGTAGGTATGGAAATAGACCTTAACAGCCATATGGCTTTATTATTACGTATCGATTATATGTTACCGTTCGGCAAGACGGGCAGCTCGCTGACGCAGAGTGTCAAATGGAGCTCGTTCATGACACCGACCGGTCCCCGATTATATGTAGGTATTATGTTTGGCAAATTAGGAAATTAAAAACAGATATATGGATAAAAACACTTGGATCGGCTTTCTTTTGATCGCCGCAATTATCGTTGGCTTCACGATGCTCAACCGCCCTTCGAAGGAAGAGTTGGCGGAGCGTCAGCGCCAACAGGACTCGATTGCCTTGGTACAGGCATCGATCGCAGAGGCCATGCGCCTCACGGACTCTATCACCGCCGCTGAAGAAGCACAAGCGCCCGCAGCGGTGGAGGTCAAAGAGACCAAACCTGAAGAACAATGGGTCACTTTACAGAACGAACACCTGCGTCTGACGCTGTCCACCTACGGCGGTGCCATTCAGCGCGCAGAGCTGCTGGATTATCACGCTTCGGGCGACAGCATTAACCCGCTGTGTCTGTTCCGTGCCGACGAGGCTTCGTTCGGTTTCACGCTCGTGACCATCAACAACCGTATTTTGCAGACTTCGCAGCTGGTGTTCACGCCGGTACAGAGTGAGGCTGCCAACAAAGCCATCCTGCGTCTGCCTGGTAATACCGAAGATGCATGGCTCGATTTTGTGTATGAGTTGTCGGAGGATTATATGGTTCGTTTTGAGCTCGTGCCGCACAACATGCAGAACGAGTTAGCACAGAACATCAACTCGCTAGAGCTCCAATGGCGTCAACTGATTCCGCAACAGGAACAGGGACGTAAGTTCGAGGAACGCTATGCCCAGCTGCAATACATGCTCGTGGGCGGCGAGATGGAGAAACTGAGTGAGAGCAAGGACGATAGTCAGAAAGAGTCCGCACGCGTGAAGTGGATCGGCTACAAGGACCAGTTCTTCTCCACCGTCCTCATCGCAGACGATGCGTTCACTTCGTCACAGTTCAACTCTACCTTGCAGAGCAAATACTCGGGGTACATCAAAGAGTACGCCACCCACACGTCCGTGCCCTTCGACCTGACGGGCAAGACCCCGACCGGTTTCCGCTGGTACATGGGTCCGAACCATTACCACACGCTCAAGGCGTACGATGCGGGTGTAGAAAAAGAGAACCGTCTGTACTTGAATAAACTCGTGCCGCTGGGCTGGAAGATCGTCAGCTGGATCAACACCGCGCTGGTCATTCCGATGTTCGACCTCTTCACCAGTTGGGGCCTGCATATCGGTATCGTGATTCTGCTCATGACCATCGTCATCAAACTCATCATCCTGCCGTTCGTGTTTGTAAGTTATAAATCGAGCGCCAAGATGCGAGTACTCCGTCCGCAGATCGATGAGATCAATGCCAAGTATCCCGCCGAGAAAATGCAGGAGCGTCAACAGGCAACGATGCAACTGTATCAGCAAGCGGGCGTGAGTCCGATGTCGGGCTGCTTACCTTTGCTGTTCCAATTCCCGGTATTGATGGCTATGTTCTGGTTCCTGCCGACCGCTATCGAGTTGCGTGGCAAGTCCCTGCTTTGGGCAGACGACCTCTCCACCTACGATGCCGTGTTCCACTGGGGCGTGAATATTCCTCTGTTAGGCGATCACCTGTCCTTGTTCTGCTTGCTGATGACGATCTGTAACTTCGGATACACCTATATCACCATGCAGTCGCAGGCAACCGACCCGAACATGAAATTCATGAAGTATATGATGTATGCTATGCCGCTCATGTTCCTCTTTATCTTCAACGACTATGCGGCCGGTTTGAGCTACTACTATCTCGTATCGCTCTTCCTCACCATCCTGCAGACTATGATCTTCCGTTGGACGCTCAACGATGAGAAGATGCTCAAAGAGATGGAAGAGAACAAAAAGAAAAAAGCGGGAAAACAAAAGTCCCGCTGGATGCAACGCATGGAAGAGATGCAACGTGAGCAACAGAAGTTAGCTCGCGAGCAGGCCAAAGCGGCTTACAAGCGACGCTAACTCGTCATCCACCAACGCTTGTCCCTCCGGGGACAGCGTGACACCGTCTTGCTCGAGCAGTTGATCGAAATGATCACTGGCGAGCATCGGTGAGGTGACATCGATGATATGAATGCACTGCGCCGACGCAAGGCGGAAGAGCGAGAGGTTATACAAAGCATGTATATTGCGCAAGCGCTCGATATGACCGCCTAACCAATACAGCACGTTCTTACGTTCTTGGAGAGACATACCACGCGTGATGAAGGCGAAATAGCGATTCTCGTCCATAATGGGCAGACTAACCAAAACAGGTTCCTGTCCACACGCGCGAGCCTGCGCGATCTTATTAGTATATAGGGCCTTGTAGGCTACCAGATCCATCTTGGGTTCGTGCTTGGCACTCGGGTCAGCGGCAATTGCTTGCCAATCGTACTGCAATCCGCTCTCAGGATAAATAATAACAGTCTTGTCCATATGCGTAAATATTAAAGGTTCAACAATAAATAGGCTACTACAGCCGGTAATTGAAGACAATATAGTGCGACCAAAAGGTCAAATCCGATACGTTTAACAGTTTTCATATGCGTTTGAGTTTAAAAGATTATACATTTTTGTTTCAAATTCGATGCAAAATTACTGCTTTTCAGGAAGGTGCGCAACTAATTGTGATTAGTGACTAAAAATAATGACAAAAACAGTCCATTTGATGACTAAAATCAAAATATAGGGATAAAATATGAACAATTCGTATTTCGTCACACGCTCATTGGTGTCTATTACAACCCTGCTTTTGCATGTATTTGCGATGCCGATCTTCTTTCTCGGCTTTATCTTGATATACGACAGTTCATGGACGACCCGTTTCTTGGATGCAGGTCTGGGAACGGTATTCAATGTACTGATGCTGACGAGCATCCTGATCGGTGTAGTCGGCATCTCGCGTATTGTAATGACAACGGTCGGTCGTAACACGCGTATCAGTTGGTGGCAGTATGCGATCTGGAGCTTTGCAGAGGTATTTGTCTTCTCCTGCTTTGCTGCCCTTTATATGGCGCTCGTGTATGGAGATTACGGTTATTTCCCGGCTTTGGGACAGATGCTGCGTATCTCGTTCGCTATCCTATCCTACCCGTATATCATCTTCGCCTTGCTGATAGCACTCATTCGTCCGGATGAGGAAGAAGCGTCCGAAGAAGATCTGGTACGTTTTGCTGATAGTACGGGTCGTTTGAAGCTTGTGATTGCTCACGACGTCATTCTGTACGTGGAGGCCCAGGAAAACTACGTCTCTATCCATTACATGGAAGGAGAGAAGCAAAAGGAATACTCTTTACGTCAGTCGATGAAAGGAATCGAAGAGCTGATGGCCAAGCACGGTATCATCCGTTGCCAGCGTTCCTATTTCGTTAATCCGCGGCACGTGACGGTACTGCGCAGAGACAAGGAAGGATTCATTCAAGCTGAGTTGGATGTGAACAACGGCAAGCAAGTGCCCGTATCACCGAAGTACTACGAGCAGCTGAGCAAAATGCTGTAAGGATTAGCGAGTTAGAGAATTAACGAGCATGCCGCAGGCTGCAAGGATGTCTTCGCCGCGGGAACGACGGATCGTAGTGGTCAGACCGTTTTGCGTGAGATAATCCCGGAACCACTCCATCTGTTTCTCATCGGACGCCGGAAAACGGCGTTCGTTTTTTATATCCTCCACGCCCGCATGGAAGCGGATGAGGTTGATACGGCAGTTAAGTCCTTTGAGCAGTCGCAGCAGTTCTTTGGCGTGACGAATGGAGTCATTCTGACCGTGCCAGCAGATATACTCAAAGCTCACACGCCGCTGATGACTCCAATCGTATTGCTTGAGCAACGATACGACCTCTGAAATAGACATCATTTTCTCTGCCGGCATGATCTGTGCCCGTTCGGCGGCAAACGCATTGTGCATGGATACCGCCAGATGGCACTCGCTCTCATCGAGGAAACGTTTCATGGCCGGGACACCGACCGTCGAGACGGTGATACGTTTGGGCGACCAAGCGCAGCCGTATTCCGCAGTCATGATCTCTAAGGACCGCAGGACATTGTCAAGATTATCCATCGGTTCACCTTCACCCATGAAGACGAGGTTGCTCAGATCATCAAAATAGAAGATCTGGTTGAGGATCTCGGCGGCGGACAACTGTCCGTGAAAACCGAGCGTACCGGTCATGCAGAACTTACAGCCCATCTTACAACCGGCTTGGGTCGAAACACATAGCGTAGCTCGATCCTCTTCGGGTATATAGACCGATTCGATGAACTGCTCACCCACGGCAAACAGGTACTTGCGGGTGCCATCCACACTAACCGCCTCGCGCACCGGTGCATGTCGACCGACGGTATAATGAGCTTTGAGTGCTTCGCGTCCCTTGAGGGAGATGTTGGTCATCTCGTCTATCGAACACACCCGTTGCACATAAAGCCACTGGGCAAGCTGTTTGCCTGCGAACTTCTGCAAGCCTACGCTTATTGCGATCTCCTGCAGCTCCTCTAATGTCTTACCGAGAAGGGCTTCCATTATTTGTTCAACATCGTGACATCGACATGCGGATAAGCGAACGTGAAGCCTTGTTGCGGCAGTTCGGTATAGAACCGTTCCTGCAGATCAAAGAAGACATCCCAGTAATCATCTGCCCGTACCCACACTCGCACAACGAATGTGATATCGTTCGCATTGAGCGACTTCAGTGCCACGAACGGTGCCGGGATCGCGTCCATACGGTAGTTGACGGTCGAGAGTTGGTAGGTAGTAATCTTGAGCTCCTTATAGAGTTTCTTCATATCCGTTTTGGCCTTCAGCACGCGTTTGTCGCTGTTCAGAATAGCTAATATAGCCTCTTTGCAAGCCGCCGCATCGACACCGTACGACACGCTCACGTTCCATTCGACACGCCGCAACGGACGACCGTTATAGTTATTGATCACGCCGTTGGAGAGCGCACCGTTAGGAAGGATCACTACCCGGTTATCCGGTGTCAGGACTTTAGTAGCCGTTATATTCACCTCGATCACCTTGCCTAACACGCCCTGGGCTTCGATCAGGTCACCGGCTTTGAAAGGCTTAAAGGCCAGCAGCATCAGACCACCGGCGAAATTCTGCACCGTACCGGAGAGTGCCATACCAATAGCCATTCCACCGGCAGCTAAGAGCGCGGCAAGCGAGGTCGTGTTCACGCCTAAGGTACTCACAGAAATAACCACCAGCAACACCGTCAGCGTAATGGAGACGAACGAGGTAACGAACGATGCGATAGTCGGTTCGGTATTCCGGCGGTCAAACACCCGTTTGAGGATACTCTTCACCCAGCGGATAAGGAAGATACCGATGATAAAGATGAGCAAAGCTGCCAGCACCTTTACACCGAACTGAATCATCCTGTCGCCCACCACTTGCCAAAAATTGGCCGGGTCCTCTTTGGCTAATGCAACCATCTGTTGTACCCCTTGATGGAGCGAGTCACGTTTCTGTTGGATCTCTTCCGCCGTGGGTGCCACCACTTGTAAAAAGATAGATAGTAGGTTCATACTTATCGGATTCTATCGGCTGCACGCACGAGTGCCTCATCTTTGAGGATACGGCGCGTCGCCATGAGGGTTAATACAAAACAAACGAGCGGGAACGAAGCCCAAGGTAGGATATGCCACTCCACGCCCAGCGCCAGTTTGGCCTGCCAGATATAGATCGCCAGCACGCCGTAATAGCCAAGGCAAAGCATGGCAAGGAAAATATTCAACCGAGCCTGCAGCAGCCGTTTCTTATACAGGAAGATATCCACCAAAGCCAAGAGCGGAATCAGGGCGGTGGTCACTAATAATCCCCATAAGCCTTGCAGCGGTGCACCGCCTAAGGCACTGAGTTCCCATACTTGCAGATCCGTTCCCTCGGGGGTAACGAATTGCACGACCGGTTGCCAGATTAGGGCTATACCCAAGGCTACGACGGCCAATAAATAAAGTGTTTGTATTCGCTGTATCATAATTTTGCCTCCTCTAAACTGGCACATTTATCTCCGTGGGCGTTGACCCATCCGATCTGGCGGGCAGGGTTGCCAACCATCAGCGCGTACGCCGGTACATCCTTGGTGACCACCGAGCCCGCACCGATCAGGCAGTACTCGCCTAACTCATGTCCGCAAACGATGGTGGCATTGGCTCCCACCGACGCACCATGATGGATGATCGTCGGTTTGTATTCATCTTTGCGGCTTACCGCTGCGCGGGGATTGATGACGTTGGTAAAGACCATACTCGGGCCCAAGAACACATCGTCCTCGCAACGCACGCCGGTATAGACGGAGACGTTGTTCTGGATCTTGCAGTTGCGTCCCAGGACCACGTCCGGGGAGATGACCACATTCTGGCCGATATTACAATTCTCGCCGATCGTGCAACCGGACATGACATGACTGAAATGCCATATCTTGGTGCCTTTTCCTATCGTGCATCCTTCATCCACATAGGATGACTCGTGAACAAAATAATCTTTTTCCATTAGAAGAACAGTTTCAAAATATCGTTTCCGTTAGCCAGTATCAACAGGGCGATGAGAATCCAAAAGCCCACCTCATTCGCTTTTTCGAGGAAAGTATCGCTCGGCTTGCGGCGCGTGATGATCTCCACCAGCAGGAAGAGGATGTATCCGCCGTCCAAAGCCGGGATAGGCAGGAAGTTCATGAACGCCAGAATGATACTGAGGAAGGCGGTCATGTGCCAGAACGTGTACCAGCTCCAGAATGCAGGGAACATCGATCCGATCGCACCGAAGCCACCGACCGCCTGTGCACCCTCTTTGGAGAATACCAGACGCATCTGTTTCACGTAGTTCGCCAACACGTCCCAACCGTACTTTATTCCCGCAGGAATAGCCTGCCAGAACGAATAATCCTGGTGCTCGAACTCGAAGATATCCCGTTTGACTATCACGCCCATCTTGCCTTGGTCACCGATGAACATACGCGCTTGCTGTAAAGCGCCGTCGCGGTAGTAATCGACGGTCACCGAGTCGCAGGGATGCCGTTGTAACTCCGCCTGCATCAAGTCATTGCACGGCGTCGGTACGCCGGCCACCGCCACGATGCTGTCGCCTTTCCGGATGCCGGCATAGTAAGCCGCGTTATCGGGGAACACCGAATCCACCACACACGGGATCCACTCCGACAGCAGGACGAAATGCCGTTTGTAGTAGTTCTTATCGTTCCGTGCTTTCTCGCGCTCTGCTTTGTCGAACGCGTTATTGGCAGCCAGATAGCGTTTGTCCAGGTCCTCTGACATCGTCAGTTGGATCGTATCCGAGCCACGCAGCACGGTGACGTTCCGTTTCTTATCGATGATGATAGCTTGTATGACATCGCTCAGGGTCTCGGGTTCCTCACCGTCTATCGAGAGGATGCGGTCCTGTTGTGCAAAACCCTCGTCGAGCATGATCTCGGAGTAATAGAGTCCGGTATTCACGTTGCGCAGCGGGAGCGTGTCCTGTCCCCAATGCCAGAAGATCATCGTGAAGATGACCAGCGCGCCGATGAAATTGACCAATATACCGCCCATGATGATGAGCAGTCGTTGCCATGCGGGCTTGGAACGAAACTCCCACTCCTGCGGTTCGGCAGCCAAGTCTTCGGTCGAGTGCGTCTCATCGACCATGCCGGCGATGGCGCAATAACCACCCAGCGGCAGCCAACCGAGTCCCCACTCCGTGTTCTCCGGGTGTTGCGACCATTCATCGCCCTCTTCGGTGTTCTTGGCAAGGAACGCGAAATGCCACTTGCCGTCGAACTTCTTCATGCGGAAGAGCGAGAAGCGGGGATTGAAGAACAAGTAGAACTTCTCCACGCGGACGTGGAAGAGTTTGGCTATCAGGCAGTGTCCCAATTCGTGAATAAAAATCAGGAAGACTAAACTACCGAGTAATTGCAGCGTTTTAATCCAAAAAGTAGGAGATGTCAAAAAATCCATTATTGTAATTGTGTTTGAGCTATCGTACGAGCCAGTTGGTCCGTCTCGACATAATTCTCGTACGAAGGTGTTTGTATAAAATGATGCGTGTGTACTTGCTCCATGGTGTAGGCAATGATGTCGGACATCTGCAGGAAGCCGCAGCGTCCTTGCCGGAAGGCTTCGTTAACCACCTCATTGGCGGCATTGAGCGTGCAGGGGATGTTTCCTCCCTTGCGCATGGCCTCATAGGCCAGACCGAGATTCGGGAAACGATGGAGGTCCGGCTCTTCGAAGGTCAGATCCTTGAGGGCAAAGAGGTCCGCACGAGGAAAATCACTCTTCAGCCGTTCGGGGAAAGAGAGCGCATATTGGATCGGCAGGCGCATGTCCGGTGCACCCAGTTGGGCTTTGATCGCGCCGTCGGTGAACTGCACCGCCGAGTGCACGATCGACTGCGGATGGACGAGCACTTGGATCTTCTCCACCGGTACGCCGAAGAGCCATTTGGCTTCGATCACCTCAAAACCTTTGTTCATCATCGAGGCAGAGTCAATGGTAATCTTTGCCCCCATGTCCCAGTTCGGATGTTTGAGGGCATCGGCTGCTGTGACGGTGCGCATCTGCTCCAGGCTGAAGGTACGGAACGGACCGCCGCTGGCGGTAAGGAGGATTTTCTCTATCTCGCTGCGGTCTTCGCCCACGAGGGACTGGAAGATTGCACTGTGCTCGCTATCGACCGGCAGGATCGGGGTATGGTGCTTGACCGCCAGATCGCAGATGATCTCACCGGCTACCACCAGCGTCTCTTTGTTCGCGAGCGCAATCGTCTTTCCGGCTTTGATAGCCTCTATCGTAGGCCGCAGCCCGGCGTAACCGACCATCGCCGCCACCACGATATCAATACTCGGCATGGTCACCACCTCGGCAATCGCGTCTGCACCACCCCACACTTTGACGGGCATATCGGCAAGCGCTGCTTTGAGTGGTTCGTAAAGCGATTCGTCCGCGATACACACAACTTCGGGATGGAACTCCCGTGCCTGCGCAATGAGCTTGTCGATACTCCGGTGCGCACAGATGGCATACACGCTATACCGGTCCGGGTAAGCCCGAACGATATCCAGGGTCTGCGTACCGATAGAACCGGTTGAACCTAATATACAGAGATTCTTTACCATACAATCACCTCTTCGGGGTTAATAAACTGCCCGGCGTCCCACAACTCGATCTGTACATCCTGTTCGGCGTCCATGATACCGAGCGACTCGCCCTGTTCGACGGCCGCACCTTGTGCCTTGAGTGTCCGACTCACATGACGATAGATCGTCAGGAACGTACCGTTCTGCAGCACCATCGTGAAACTGTTATCCGCCATGCGTTCCACGTTCACTAATGTACCGCGGGTGGTCGCCATAATGTTCTCCGATTTCGCCGTTCTCACCAGCACGCCGTAGACATGCAGATCCGGACGCGCCGGTTGCACCACGACGCCGCGCACCGGTCGGTATAACTGCCGCACGTTGGTCGGGATCGTGTTGTCGTATAGCATCAGACGGTCGTGCTCTTTCTGCTCGTATTGCGCCTTGAAAGTCTCGGTCACTTCGTTCGTCTGCGCCACTAACTGCTCCTTTTCCACGCGTTGCAGGCTATCGAGGCTCTGCACGCTGTCCGTCGCGATGTCACCTGCCGTCACCAGTTTGATCACGTCCAGGTACTGACGCTGGACACTCAGACTCGACTGCAGACTATCCACCCGCGCCGACTCCTGAATAAGCTGCTGACGCAGGCTGGCGCTGTAACCCGGCAGGATATTACGGAGAGGCGTATAAACGATGAGTACCGACAAGAGCACAATCAGCGCAAGGAGCGTGATCGTGATGATGCTGATGACGCCTAACAGACTCACGCGGAAGTGAAACACCTCGCGAAGCGTCAGGTCATCCAGCATCGCCAGACGATATTTTCTTCGCTTTGTTGCCAATTTTTAATTCTTAATTTTTAATTTTTAATTCAAAATGGTGCAACCCTCGCAGGGTTTGAGTTGTTTAAAGAAATCATTTCCTTTGTCGTCCACGAGGATGAAGGCCGGGAAGTTCTCTACTTCAATCTTCCAGATTGCTTCCATGCCCAGTTCGGGGTACTCGACGCACTCGATGGACTTGATATTGTTCTGCGCCAGGATAGCTGCCGGACCACCGATCGAACCGAGGTAGAAGCCACCATGTTTCTGACAGGCGTTGGTCACATCGATCGAACGGTTACCCTTGGCGAGCATGATGAGGCTACCGCCGTGATCCTGGAACTCATCTACGTACGGATCCATACGACCGGCTGTGGTCGGACCCATCGAACCGCACGCCATGCCTGCCGGGGTCTTTGCCGGACCTGCATAGTAGATCGGATGGTTCTTGAGGTATTCCGGCATCGGTTCCCCTGCATCCAGACGCGCTTTAATCTTCGCATGCGCAATATCACGACCTACAATAATCGTGCCGTTGAGACTCAGACGCGTACCGATCGGATACTTCGTCAGGATCTTACATACATCTGCCATCGGTTGGTTGAGGTCGATACGTACCGCATCGCCTTCGCCGGCCTGACGCAACTCTTCCGGAATCAGACTTGCAGGATTGTTATCAAGTTTCTCAATCCAGATACCGTCTTTGTTGATCTTACATTTGATGTTACGGTCGGCAGAGCAGCTCACGCCCAGACCGATCGGGCAGCTTGCACCGTGACGAGGCAGACGAACCACACGTACGTCATGCGCCATGTATTTACCGCCGAACTGTGCACCCAGACCGATCTTATAGGCCTCTTGCAGCAGTTGTTTCTCCAGTTCGATATCGCGGAACGCACGACCGGTCTCGTCGCCCGAAGTGGGCAGACTGTCATAGTAATGCGTGCTCGCCAGTTTGACCGTCAGCAGGTTCTTTTCTGCACTCGTACCACCGATCACGATCGCGATATGATACGGCGGGCATGCAGCCGTACCGAGGCTCTTCATTTTCTCTACAAGGAACGGAATCAGCGTACCCGGGTTCTGGATACGTGCTTTGGTCTCTTGATACAGGTAGGTCTTGTTCGCACTACCGCCACCTTTGGTGACGCACAGGAAACGATACTCCGCACCTTCGGTTGCCTCCAAGTCAATCTGTGCCGGCAGGTTACACTTCGTGTTCACCTCGTCGTACATATTGAGCGGTGCGTTCTGGCTATAACGCAGGTTGCACTCCGTATAGGTATTGAATACACCCTTGCTCAATGCTTCCTCATCGCTAACCGCATGGCCTTGCGCTCCGGCGGGAGCACCCGCCCCGGTCCAGACTTGTTGGCCTTTCTCGCCGTGGATGATGGCGGTACCGGTATCCTGACAGAGCGGCAGTTGACCTTTGCAAGCCACTTCCGCATTGCGCAGGAAAGTCAGCGCTACATACTTATCATTCGCACTTGCCTCCGGGTCGCGTAAGATCTTCGCTACCTGCTCGTTATGCGAACGGCGCAGCATAAAACTCACGTCATGGAAAGCCTGTTGCGCCATCAGCGTCAATGCCTCAGGAGCCACCTTCAAGATTTCGTGTCCTTCAAACTCGCTAACCGACACATAGTCTTTGGTCAGCAGATAATATTCCGTCTCGTCCTTGCCGAGTTGGAACATCGGTGCATACTTAAATTCCATATCTGTATTGTTATTGATTTACTTGTTTGTGATTCTTTCGAATGACTACCTGTCCGGGCACCGGCTCGCGCACTTGGCGTCCCATGATATCGTACCATTGCGGGTTCAGCCATTCCTCAACGGGGCGCTCGATACCCGTGCCCTGTTGACGCGGCGCTTGTAAGGTCAGTACCAGCGACAGATCGTCCGTACGGTTAGGCGTGTTCGAGGTGTATTCCGTCAGATCTTCGCACATCGATTCAACCGGTACCGTCATCATATCTACTGCCGCTCCCGACATTAATGCGACTAACTCACGCATGCCTTGGGACTCTACACCTATAACGTCCACAATCATGTTGGACAGCCCGTCGTACATGGCGTCTTTTACGTCATCTTTCTCAGGCCGGTCGGGCTCGTTGGCGTCCGAATGGAGCATGAAAAGATTCACTACTGCCTGACCCATATTGCGCTCAAAATAATCATAACGCGCCGCGTCATCCGTGGGCAACAAAGCGGCTATTGTATTGCCTTTTATACGCGTGGCTAAACTCGTACTGTTCTTCATTACATTCACATACTTATCCACTTTCGTCCAGGCTTTCCTACTCATCTGCGGCAGCATGGTCCAAGTATGCGCTTCCTGCCATGTACGGCTGTAACTTTGCAAATCGGCAATCGTATCCAGCGAACGGATCTCCTCCGTACCTACCGTCACCGTACTGCGGTCGGCGCTGATATCGAGCCAACGGTACGGACAGGGATAAGCCACCGGCGCACCGGTTGTTACCTCCACGATGCTGTCGTTGCCGAAGTATTTCGTGGTCGCACCGTTGACGTGGAAATGCCCGGTGAGGATAAAACGCACTTGGTGCGCGGCTAACTGCTGCGCTACGTACGAAGCGGTGTCCAACAGACTGGAGGACATCAGCTCTGCCATGTTATCCACATGCTCCAGGATCTGCCAGTGACACATGGCGATGATGAGATTACCCTTGGCCTGCGCCGCATCTGCCTGTGACAGCAGCCAGTTCAGCGTAGCATCACTCAACGAACCCGTTCCGGCATCGCCGTGCGTACCGTCGATCGCCAACACCGTCACGCCGTCCAGCGGCTCGGCCACATAACAATGCGAGTTCGGCTCACGCATCGCACCCATATACGGGGCATATAACTGATCGAACTGCGCGTCCGTGATCGTCGGCACGGCGATCTTCTGATCCCCGTTATACGCGTACGCCGCGGGGTTACTGATATCGTGGTTTCCGGGGATGACTAATGTCGGAATACCCGCTGCCTGCAGACGCGCCAGACTCGCTACCACGGTGTCGTGGCTGATTGCCTCACCGTCTTTGGTCAAATCACCGGGGATCAACAACAGATCCGGTTGGTACAGCAGAGCTGTATCCATCAGCGCCTTCCATGCCGGCTCACTCAGATCCAACATCTTACGCCCCGACGCTAACATCTCATCCGCCGCCGTACCGGGCTGCAACAAACTCTGCGCAATCACATGCGGGTCCGAAATCACCATCACCCGCTCCGCCTGCATCGCCAACACACTCAGCCCCAGGCCACACACAATACTGATTATTCTTTGTTTCATCTTCAAAATTTATTATTTCACTTCAACGCCCTGCAGCGTAAACACTTTCTCGCCGCGCAGGATATAAATCTGTCCGTCGCGCAAAACCTTGCGGGAACGCGCATTCGTCATGATAAACGGAACTGCCGTCGTTCCTTTAGCGGGTCGCTCATACTGCGCATCAGTACGTACGTCACGCACGCCCGGCTTACCCAAATAAAGCGGATTGGCATTGTTATTGAGCAACAAGCCCTGTACCTTAATCTGCTGTCCGACCAACTCCGGATTATCTTTCACATTGAGCGCCGCACGCGCATTGCCGCTTATCTGCACGGTGACATACTTTGTCGCGTCCGTCTCTCCGGGAGTAGCCGCCAAGACCAGCGAGAGTGTATCGGTCATCGAGATGCCGTCGTACATATCCTGATAGCGTTTGACACCGCCGATCACATAGCCGGTCACCCAATAATAGGTCTCCGTCCAAACGGTTCCTTCGTTCGCAGCCAGCAGGATCACATCCTGACAGGTGTACGGATCCGGTTGGGTGCCTGCTCCCTGCAGATTCAAGGACAAAACCTCCACCTTGATCGTCACACGTTTCTCCACCTGTTGATTCGTGTTACTGTCTCGTCCGCGCAGGTAGAGGTAACAGCCGTGCATGTCTCCGGATGCTGCGCCAGGCAAACAAGTGATCGTTAACTCGCCACCCGTTGCAGGCAGTGTAGCCGTACTGAGTTGGAAGAGTGCCGGCTCGCCCTCTGCCAAAGAAGCTGTGATATTTCCTGTAAGGTTCGCTCCTTCTACATGAAGCGTGCGCTGCATAGCCGCGTAGTTAGCACCTACCAAACCAAAATCCACCATGCTTCCTTCCGGCGTACGTATCGCGCCCACCGTCGGATCGGCCGGACGAACACATACATCATCCAGGAAGAAACGATGCTTGTTAGTCGAAGAGAAAGTCAAGCGAATGCCGCTCGTGATATCCGTAATATGAATCGTGACTGTCTTCCATTGATGCTGCTTGAGGTTGAACATACAGGAATCGGTCGTCAGCCCACCTTGGATAGAAACATAGAAGATCGAATCGCCTTCCCATGGTGCTACACGGAACGTAAGCACCGCTTCCCCTTCGCACGCAATCAAAGGTGTCTTCGCCAAACCCTGTTTGGTTGACGTACCTACTTTCAGACACTGATAACCGGCATTGCAGTAGGTGAACGTCCATTCCGGGGCATCCTGATAGATCACTACCGCTTTCGCGATATCGCCACCCCACTGATTGTCATTACCGCCTGTGTAGCCGTAATTCTCATCCTCTTCGTCATAGCAGTTACTGAAACCCTCGTAATAAATAGGAGACATTTCAGCCTTTATGGTCATCACGCCGGTCATCACGACCAACAATACCCCCAAAATCTTTTTCATTATTGTTTTGATTTTAGCATTTTTCAATTTTGCGTGCAAAATTACTACAAATTTTTCAAATTTGCAAGATTTTTAGCAAAAAAAGTAGTCTAAGCTTGCTTAAGTGTGCTTTTCTTTGCTAAAAAGATTGTAGTTTGCACGAAAGTGCGAACGTAAATTCGGCGGGAGCCCGTTACGGGAGGGCCGAAATTACTATTTTTTTTTGACATATGCAAGGGTTTGTATATTTTTATACAAAAAAAGAGAGCCCGAAGGCCCTCTTTCGTGAGGCGATCAAGCGCGCGGGTGCGCCTGATCGTACTCCTGACCGCAGACGAGCCAGAGGTAAGCACGCATCGTCTTTTTGCCGCTGGCAAGGTTCTTCTGCGCCTCGAACGCTTGCATGTCGGAAGCGATGTGGCTCAGGTCCTTACGACGGGTCTTGACCGCTGCTGCTACCGCGGTGAAGCGGTTGCGTGCCCAGAGCTCGTCCTCGCCCGGAGCGGTGGTACGCTTGTAGGCATCGGCCTTACGGATGTACAAGCGCGTGCATTCCGTGCTCTCCGTCGCTGCCTCGCGGTGCGTACCGATCAGGTAATCACCGTGGTTGTGACCGTTTACTTTCTTCGGTTTTGCCAGGCTTCCCTTCACATACTGAATACCCGGCGCATAAGTTACTTTTCCCATAATAGTTAAGGTTTTAAAGGGTTACTGATAATTGTGAGCATATGCGAGCTCATGACCGAACTCTTAGAGTTTCTTCGACGCATCGTAGGTCTCGATGGTCTTCGTTTGGATGATCACGCTTGTGTCACCCCGCTGGTAGTACTGGCTCTCGTTCGTAATCGTCCGCGTCACGTTACAACTGGCCATCACCACGCTCGTCAAAATGACTGCCATGATTAAAAATCGTTTCATAAATGCTTTGAATTTTGTCTTTTCGTACATAGGCTCGATAGGTGCCATCAGGAAGTTGGTGCGTATCGAGTGTTATTCCGGATTGTGCGAGTATTTTTGCTGCTTCTTTGAGCGGCATATCGCGTATCGTTACTTTTGCCATGAGTGATCGGGATTATGTCCTTATTAAGTCCTTATTATGTCCTGCTTTTATCCTTCTTTCAATTCTGGTGCAAAGATAATAGCAAAACCTACTTTAGTGTTCCATCAGGAGTGAAAAATTTTTCTAAAAAATCATATTTTCTTCGTTTTTGTGCTTCTCGATAGAAACAAACGAAAATGTTATGAAACCGTTCCGGCCTCAGATGATGCTTCTCTTCCACCAGCCTTCGCGCTTCACGTGCCGAAGCACCTTTGTCCCTCGCCACAAAGTAGTCATCCACCACAGCCTGATTTCTTTTTTCAATCTCATGCCGTTTCTTTGACATCCGAAAATCGTTCGGGTCTCGTACCAAATACGGTACATCGTATAAAGGATAGTCTGTCATAGCTTTACATAAATAACCTTTTGCCCCGTCGGGTTCTGCATCTTCCATCCGTCGCGTTCTTCCGTTGTGCCGAACTTCGCATAATAGTCGGCATAGGACATAATCTGCGGTCGTCGGATGCGGAAATCTTCCAGAAAATAATAGGGGTTTCTCGAACTGCGCTGCTTGCCGCTCTTAAGGAATTCGATAATAGCTCGCTGCTGCTGCTCACCTTTCTTCTCCCACAATACGCTGCATGCATGCCGCCTGTTGTTAAACTCCGGATCGGGATCAAATAGTTCCCAAAATAATTCAAAATTTTCCATAAAGCTGCTGCTGCTTTTTTCTTTTTAGTTTTCTTTTGTCGAACTTTTCTTTTATCCCCTTTCTTTTTGCTCGTTATAGCTTGTTCCCTTTTGTGGCAAAAACCGGGGAAAAGGGAACAAGCTAAGCATGAGCGGTTAGTTCATCAACGCAATCGTAAACCCGTACTTGATGGACTCGGAATCGGGATGGGCTTTCTCGAGCTTCTCCGCCGCACGTTTGAGGTCGGCACGCGCTTCCTTGACGTTGTCCTGGAGCTGCTCGTAATAGCCGTGGAGCTGCTTGTAGAAATCGAGGTTCGCATCCTCAATCTGCGTGTTCTTCTCCCAGGTATAGCTCTTCGGTCGACGTACGACGATCTTAAAGCCGTTGTATGGTAATACGCCCGTGTAGTTCTTGGGTAACCCTCGCTCCTCGATAAGGGCCTGCACCGCCTCTTCTACCTGCGGACGTAGCGCCTTGATCGTTGCTTCACTCTCGTTTGCACTCAGCACTGCGCTGAACATCTGGTCAATGACCTCATAATTTTTCTTTGCCATAAATTTGTTTGTTTAAAATGTTAAAAATTATGACAAGCGCTTGTCGTTGTTTTGAAATTTCGCTGCAAAAGTACAACAAAAAAAAGAAGCCACAAAAAATTGCGACTCCTTTGCTACTGATGCTACTCTTTTGCGACTGCGTGGCTACTCGTTATAGTATTTTCGGAAGCCCGGATACTCGAAGGGCATAGGGATCAATTTCTCTAATTCGTCATACATTACTCGTGCATTAAAATGGGCATCTATATACCCATCTTTCTGCCATTGTCGTACCGTTTCTACGATTGCCCGTGCCTTATCTTTCCGCGAACCAAAAGACTGCTTCAAGGACTCGATGATCTCCTCTTCCTTTCCTTCTTGCCGAGCTTTTTTCGTGAAGAGGATCGAATCGACGACAGAGGGAGCATCCTGCGTATGCGTCTGCGCGGGGTTAGTGTAGAGATTGATATTCCCGGTGAGATGATTGATTAGGATTTGCATGGTTTGGTGATTGTTCTATTGCGTTGATATTGCCCGTCATCGAATCGATCTTCAAGAGGGGTTGTTGCGGTTGGCTATGATATTCTAAAATACTATCCGTAATGTTGTACCATTCGTCCTCTTGAGCCCCTCGTATCGCGTACTCTACACAATGCGCCACAGCGAGTGCCTGCTCCTTAGGAAGGCGCTTCGCCTGATCAGCTATTCGACGCAATAGCTCGGGTATGTCTTTGGGCGCTTGCATGGTACGTAATCCGCTTATATAGAGAGTGTTAGCTATACCATTGACGGCATAACCCCATCAATGTATGTGTGATTTGTAAGGTCTTTGGGAACCTTGTAAATGCGGCTGCAAAGGTACTACATTTTTTTGATATGAGCAAATTTTCGAAGCACTTTTTTTGCTATTTCTCTATAATTGCTTGATAGTCAAACAAATAAAAAAAAGGATGAGGATTTGGGAGCGTATTTTGTGCATATTTTGCACTAAAAATGCCGAATCGGCTCAAAAATGTAAGATTTTTTGCATTTTTTTACTCAAATTGAGCCGATTATTCAAATATTTTTTGTAATTTTGCACCGATTTTAAAAATTGGCTTATGGAAACAGCTCGTGAAATACTGCAATTTTTGCACTATCATCCTCTCTCCTCTCGCGAAGAGATTCGTGCCGGTATCAGTTTTCAAGAAAGTGACGCTACGCTTAAGAGGCAAATCGCTTCGGGAGTAGAGGATGGAGATATCAAGGTAGAAGGGAAAGCGCGTGCGACGCGTTATTCCTTATCGAATCGTGCGCATTTGTTGATGCCACTTGATTTGGAGACGTATTTCGCGCAAGATGTAGATGACCGCCAAGTGCAAACGAGTTTTAATTTTGCGCTTATTAATGAGCAGTTGCCGCTGGTAGCGTTGTTTACGGAGGAGGAGTTGAACCATCTCAATAAACTGCAGGCAGAGTTTCGTTCTCATATGGCTGATATGAGTGAGAATGAGTATCGCAAAGAGATGGAACGGCTGGGTATTGATTTGAGTTGGAAATCCTCGCAAATAGAGGGAAACACCTATTCGCTGCTTGAGACAGAGCGATTGTTGCGCGAAAGTAAGACTGCGGATGGCAAGACTAAAGAGGAAGCGGTAATGTTGCTAAATCACAAAGACGCGTTACGTTTCGTATTGGACAATCCGGACTATTTGCAAGAGTTAACCATCAGTCATATTGAGGATATCCATCAATTGCTAACCAAAGAGCTGTCTGTCGATACCGGCCTGCGTCATCGTCGTGTAGGTATAACCGGTACACAATATCGGCCGTTGGATAATGAGTTCCAGATACGCGAAGCTTTGCGCGATAGTTGCGAATTGATAAATTGTCGTTCGAATGTTTTTGAGAAAGCATTGTTGGCACTTTTGCTTCTAAGTTACATACAGCCTTTTATGGACGGCAACAAACGCACGGCACGTATCACAAGCAATGCTTTGCTAATTGCTAACGGGTATTGTCCGTTGTCATTCCGCACGGTTGATTCAATTGATTATAAGAAAGCGATGTTGATTTTTTACGAACAAAATAATCTGCATGCTTTCAAAAAGATATTTATTGAGCAATACGAATTTGCAGTAAGAGAATACTTCTAACCACACGATCAGGGCGACTCATCGAGCCGCCCTGATTCCAAATTCTCCAATCTTCAATACTTATTTCACCTCTGTGCCGGTGAGGGTATACGTCCTCTCCCCGCGGAGGATGATGATTTGGCCGTCGCGCACAATCTTCTTCGGGGCTACACTCGTTTGGACATCTTCAATGCCG
This sequence comes from uncultured Bacteroidales bacterium, assembly GCA_946187695.1. Classification (GTDB taxonomy): domain Bacteria; phylum Bacteroidota; class Bacteroidia; order Bacteroidales; family Paludibacteraceae; genus Colicola. Next base: position 82,865 of record CAMHSB010000002.1, on the reverse strand, counting down.
TCTTCCATGGTACCGTTGGTCTCAAACGAACCCTCGTACGTAGCAATCACGCGCTCGTTCGTATCTTTGGTCGTCACCGTGTACGCATAGGTCGTACCGGCATCCAGGCCGGTCACTGTAAACTGCATACCACCGTTCGCCGTCGTCGTAGCCGCAGGTGCCCTATTGCCGTCCCTACCCGGGGCAAAAGCAATACCCGTCAACTGACCGTTCGCATTGAAGATAAGCGTACAGAACACCTCGCCGTCATTCGTGATCTGTATCGTGTACGAGCCGGCATTGCTCTCAGTCGGCCAGGTAAACTGGGCGGTCGTCTCTTCGGGTTGTACCGCGACATCTTCTACAGTACCCTCTACGATCTCCGCGGACTTCACCACAATATTGAACTCCGACCAATAATCGTCTCGTTTGTAGTTGTTCACACGGTTATCCGGTACGTACACGTTGATATATTTCTTGTTTCCTACCGCATTGAAACTCGTAGCCGTCAGATCCGGTACACGCTCGGCATAAACCGTAATATCCTCCAGACGCTTACAGCCGTTGAACGCATAGTCCGCAATACTGCGCAGACCCGCACTCACCGTCAGATGCACCATATCGCTACAGCCACTGAACGCACTCTCAAACACATCCTCTACATTGCTCGGCAGCACCACATCCGTCAGACGTGTACAGCCCTCAAAGGCATTCGCTCCTACTGCCACCACTGCGAAATAGGTACCACGATAAATAAAGTGATTCGGTACATTCAGCGTCTTTATTTTCGCATAACTGTTCCCCTCGCGATCCAACACTGCCGTCCTATTCTCCTTATCAAAGATATAGTAGAAGCCGTTTATCGCATCACGCGTGTAGCTCGCCGTCACGGTCATATTCTCCGTTACGGACGTCAGGTCTTTATCCCAACCGGTTAACGTATAGCCGAACTCGTCAGCATCAATACCCTTTTGCTGCGCACTTTCTCCATAAGCAACGGTCTCTACACCGAGATTCTTACCGTCCATGCCGATATAGGTTACATACACATCATCGTGTTCAAATATCGCCATGAACGATGTATCTTGCGTCAACACAACAGTCCTTGGATTTTGCGTATTTCCGTCATTCCATTGTGAGAAATGGTATCTGCTATTACCAATAGCCGTCATCGTCGCCTGCGAATGATCTTCCGTATACACCACCTCAACCGTACCCGTATTCTCTGGGTATACATTGGTAGTAACATAATAAATCGATTTCTGTACCTCAAGATTAATCACCCAAGTGGTGTCGCAGGTCGTCGGGAACGGAATGGTATCAATGAGCGACATGGTACCCTCAGGATAGGTCTTGCCATGCAGCGTGTACGGCAGATCTGTCGTTAGGATCACCGTATCTTCGTAGATACGAACCGGCTCTACGAGCTCAAGGTATATAATACTATCGCACTTGGTATTTTCATTGAAGAAAATAATCGAATCCACGAGTCCGTAATCGAAATAGAGTGTATCCAGCACGCCCGTACGCTCTGCCCAATGGAAACCGGTCTTGCGATCCGCATCGCAGAGCACAAAGGTCTGGGTCTCACGGGTTGGTCCAAGCGGATCCAGATGCAAATGATAAACGGCTGTATCGGAACAGGTACCATAGGTAGTAATCAGTTTCACCGTATAATCACCACCCTCTAACGGGAAATCAAATGTGTGTATCGGTTCGTCAGACCAGTTATACGGATCAGGCAGACCTTCTACAATCCACTCATAGTGCTCAATACCACGCTTCTTGGCTACTGACGTATCTCCTATGACGTGATCAATCTGCTGCATCCACGATTTCGTACCGTCGAACTGCACTTTGCAGATACCTTCCTGACAATTGCGGATCACTTTATGCTCGATTACCGAAATCGGTTTAGTAGCCAAGGCCGATGCATAAAGCGAGAAGAAACATGTAGTATCTTCTGTAAACATACAATCGACCACATACAGACTATCATCAAACAGGCCCGCATGGTATTGCTGATCGCGACCTCGTACATACTGCTCAGGTAACGAACCGTCCAGACGACGGTATTTCTCGTGAGCAGCATATGCCCAACGGTATTTAAAACCGTCCGGCGCTTCAAAGGTCTCATTGATCTCACCGCATTTCATCCCCTTGAGTTTACCATCAGAACCGCCAAGGGTAAAGTACGCATAACCGCAGTGAACTCCGAAAACGCAATCATGGGTCGTCAGGCGAACAGTCATTCGTTTCCCCTGATAAGCCGGGTTACGCAGATTGACACCCACCGTTGTCCAGTCTTTCCAGACTATATCCGAATTAGTCTGAGCAACCTGATTCTTGGTAATATGCCAACCCTGTGCGATCGCTTCCGGCTTAAGCGTACTGCCGCTCAAGACGTTGTTGGCATTGAAGTCCGCCTGACCGCACTCACCAATGGTCATTCCGTTGATGAGGAGATCAAGTTTGAAACGCGGATTTTCATAGTCTTCATGACCCGGCGCCTCCAATATCGGCAGATACTTCAGCAAGAGGACCGGATATCTGTTTGTATCCACCTCAAACGTATACTCGATTCGCTCGGCATGGTCATTGGAATCCCAGTTCCCCAAACGCACAGATCCTAACTCTCCATCCGGAACCGTCTTCGCCAAACCTCCCGTACGTGGTTCGTACTCTGTACGGTCGAAATGCACAGTGTGGCGGCTATTGATGCTAGACGGACCATAATCTACTGCAGACACTTGTCTGAAATCGTTGAAAGTCAGCGTATTTTGAGGCGAGGAGTTATCTACATAGCAAACCGCTTTACTGAGATCCAGATAGTCCACACACATCTGCTCCGGATAGTACATGAATTGCGAAACGATGGTTTTGAGGCTATAATACCCCTCGCCGCACTTTGCGCGGACGATAAAGTCGGTTTGTCCGCTAGCCAAACCGGTGAACTGGGTCGTATTGCCGGTTACGATCTTCGGCCCGGCCCAAGTCTGTGCGTCATAGGAATAGGCGCTGACTTCATACTCGGCAGCGTTACCTTGCCAAGACAGGGAAACAGATACTCCGTTCGACGTAACCACAAGGTTCGTCGGTTGAGGGCACGGCGTACCATCGGTAATAAGAATGTTATCCACCACCGCTCCCGGTTGTTGCGCCTGCTGCGAACCATTCGCCCAAACAAAAGCCAGATAGTGCGGCGTTCCGTCAACTCGCGAAGCAGGTATCTTCACGGCACACTGACGCCAAGTCGCCGTACCGGCAAGATAGTCAATATTCTCATTAGGTCGCAAACGAATAACATAATCGGCATAGCGCGCCGGTACCGCACCTGAAGAAGTAGGAATCGAGATAACCTTAGTCGAATCACCGTTGGCGTCGGTCATAGGCATCCAAAGGACATAAAGACCGTCAAAATTAGCGGCCGTGTTCGCCATCACGCGATAATCGAAGGTCAAGGTATAATCGGCGGATATATTGTCCAGCGTAATGATATCATATGCGGGCACCCAACAAGCGCTATTTTTGTAATGAGCACTCGTTCCATTATCATCCGAGATAAACAAACCATACTGTCCCGTACGACTGTTATTTCCTGGCTCTCCGATATACCATTTGTTCAACAAGCTATTGCTAACGGATTGATTTGCCGCATTGTTGAGCACCCATCGATCCCGTTGAGTTTGCGTTTCAAAATCACAAGAGTATCTTCTTACTGCTTGTACATTCATCACGGTCATCACGACCAACAAGATCCCAAAAATCTTTTTCATTATTGTTTCGATTTTAGCATTTTTCAATTTTGCGTGCAAAATTACTATTTTTTTCTGACATACGCAAGGGTTTGTATAAATTCATACAAAAAAGAAGCCCGGAAGGACTTCTTTAGATTTGTTGAGGGGAATCTTAATACCTATCCCAGGGTTCGGGCATCACGAGGGCCAATATGATATAGAGCAACACGCCCGGGAATCCAGCCAAAAAGAACGACGCAAGCACATACACCACGCGCATTGCCGTCACATCCCAACCTAAATACTCTGCCAGCCCTGCACATACACCCGCCAGCATCTTGTTATTACTCTTTGTCAATCGTTTCTTTTCCATGACTATCTATTTTTTGTTAAACTTCTTACAAAAAAAGGTGCTTACCGCACCTTCTTGTGTCCCCCGAGAGGCTCGAACTCTCGACCCACTGATTAAGAGTCAGTTGCTCTACCAACTGAGCTAGGGAGACAGCGTTCAACCGAAAAGCGGGTGCAAAGGTACTGCTTTTTTTTGACATGACCAAATATTTTTGCATTTTTTTTGCAAAAAACGTCACTTTTCCTGATTTACAGGCTCTGAGCAAACCTTTCCGCTTCTTCTATCTGGTCAATTTTGCCGACATCCATCATTCGGTAGTCAGAAGGTACATAGGCGGTCAAGGGGACATCCTTCATGACGTGCAGGTAGAAATCGATGAGCGAGAACTTGCCGTCCGGCATCTGCGATAGCAGGGATAGCACTTCTGGCGAAAGGATCTGACAGCCGCTAAAAGCCAGATGCCGACCGTCCTGTCCTTTCAGTTCGCCGGTAGCTATATTCGTCCAGCCGCAGAGACGATCCTGCTCATCAAAACAGAGATAGCGCTGCGTGGGGCGTTCACTCACCACCAACTGACTTATTCCCGTTTGCTCGTACGCACGCACAAGCGCACGCAAATCCATATTCGATAAGATATCGACGTTGCAGGCGAGAATGGGTTCATTGGTAATTGGTAATTGGTTATTGGTGATTGCTTTCTTCAGTCCACCGCCCGTGTCCAACAACAGATTGCGTTCGTCGGAAACGGTGATATGACACCCCCAGCCTTCATTCGCACGGATAGCGTCGATGATCATGTCGGGGAAATGGTGGACGTTGACGATGATATCGGTGATCCCGGCATCACGCAGTTTCTCCACTTGCCATTGCAGGAGCGGTTTGCCGGCGAGCGGCACAAGTGCCTTGGGCATCGTATCGGTGAGCGGCTTGAGGCGAGTGCCGAGACCCGCAGCAAAAATCATTCCAACCATTGGTCTATACCCCTTTCTCTATGAATCAGATGCACCCGCACGGGATACTTCTCGCGCAAGTGTTTTGCCAGATGTTCCGCACAATAAACCGACCTATGCTGCCCGCCGGTACAACCGAAAGCCACCTGCAGGTTCGTAAAATCGCGCTCGATGAACCGCGCTACATGGTGGTCCACCAAGGCATAAACGGACTCCAGGAAAGTCAGTATCTCGCCATCTTGCTCCAGGAAATCGATCACCGGTTGATCCAAGCCCGTCATGGACTTATACTGTTCGTATTTACCGGGGTTATGGGTACTGCGGCAGTCAAACACATAGCCGCCTCCGTTGCCGGAAGCGTCCGCAGGGATGCCGCGCTTAAAGGAGAAAGAGTAGATCGTTACTGATAGCATAGATATAGGGATATTCGTTTTGTAAATCCGGATGGGCAGCAAACAACCCGCTCAGGTTCTTTATCGCCAAAGGTATCGACTCCAGGAAATGCGGCTTGCGCTCAAAATAACCTCTGTATCCGTACGCGCCTAAAACTTGCAAAGTCCTAAACAACACGAAATGAGGGAGCGCGGCACGCCAGGATTGTTCATCCAAACTTGGCTGAAGGCGTTTCATTTCATCCAGATAAGCCTCGATCATCTGTTCGCGGAAGGCTGGGGCAAAGTTCGCTTTGGCTTGCCAAAGGAAAGAAGCGACATCGTATTGGGTCGGACCTCTTCTGCCGCCTTGGAAATCAATGAAATACGGCTGCTCGTCCTTGATCATCACGTTCCGGCTCTGGAAATCGCGATAGAGGAAAGTGTCGGCCGGTTGGGCCAAAAGCACCCGGACCATCGTATCGAAATCATCCTCGAGTTTGGGTTCCGAGAACTCGATCTTCGTACCCTTGAGGAAGCAGTATTTGAAATAGTTGAGGTCCCACCGGATGGATCGTTCGTCCATCGCCGGTACGGGAAAACAGATACGCCAGTCGAAGTCTTTCGCGCCCTCTACCTGCACATGTGCCAATGCCCGAATGGCGCGCTCCACGAGCACCGGTTCCAGACGGTCAAAAAGGAGCGTATCTCCCAGGTCCTCCTGGGTATAACTCATCTCGTCCTCACTCACCCAATACACTTCGGGTACCGGCAAGCCCAACGCCCGGAAATGGCGCGCCATATAAAGGAACGCACGATTCTCGTCGCGGTTGGTGCCCTCTACGCGAATGATGCTCCTTCCGGAAGCATCTTTTTCGCGCGAATAGATACGGTTGGAACCCTGTTGTTTTAACATCTGAACTGCAATGCGTTATGGATACAACTGACCTTGCACGGTCCGATAATATTCTCCAGAATACCGTCCGCCTCAAAGAGGATGTGTTTGCGGTAATTGATCTCTATCTCCGCGCCGCAGATGGGATAGACAAACGGCAGTTCGGTCAAGCGACCGTTATACAGTTTGGGCAGCGCCACGAGGACCTGTTTGAAGGTCGGTTTCTTGATGAACATCGTATGGAAGATGCCGTCTTGCGGATTGGCTTTGGGGTTCTGTTTGATACCACCACCGGAGAACGGACCGTTACCGATATTCATCGTGAAGAGCTGATCGTTCACCGCCTCTTTGCCGTCCACTATCAGGATCATATGCTGCGCTTTATGCTGCACAATCGCGGCGATAAGACCGAAGAGGTAGTTCACGTGGTGGGAGCCGATATAGTACTTGAGCTTCTCCGCTTTCTGGCAGCACAAGGGATCGACACCGAAACCGACCGAGTTGATAAAATAGCGGTGGTGCTCGATGTTATTGCGCCAATAGGTGACGCAGCCTATGTCTATCGGATGTCCCTCGCCCTCGAAGAAACGGCGTAGCGACTCTTTGTGATCTTTGGTCAGGTTCCAATACCGCCCCCAGTCGTTTCCCGTGCCGCGCGGCATGAGTCCGACCTGTATCTTCGCGCGTTGTTCCGGTGTCAGATCAGCCCGCATGATACCGTTGATGGCTTCGGAGAGTGTTCCGTCACCGCCAAGGATCAGTATCTCGTCGTAACCTTTCTCCACCAGCTCTCGCGCCAACTCAATCGCATGACCGGCAAATTTCGTCACCCGATACGCAAACGGCAGGTGTCGATGACGGAGCAGATGCCATAGGTATATACGCTGTGCGCGGAAGTAATTCTTGCCCGATTTGGGATTGATGATGATTCCTAACATGGTATTGAAAACAATTAGCGCACCACAAAGCATGTAGTGCGCTAATTTTTAGGTTTTTTACTTGAAGAACTCGTTCACTTTCTCGTTCAGAACAATCTCTTCCTGGAAGATGTAAGCACCCGTCTTAGGCGACTTAACCATCTTGATGCACTTAGAGTGCGCGCGTCCGGAGTTACCGGTTTGCAGTGTTGCGACCGCTTTCTTTGCCATAGTTCTAAGCCTTTCTAATTAGGGTTAATTACTTAATCTCTTTGTGAAGGGTGTATTTCTTCAAATAGGGATTGTACTTCATGAGCTCCAAACGATCAGGAGTGTTCTTACGGTTCTTGGTAGTAATGTAACGAGACATTCCCGGAACTCCGCTGGCTTTTTGCTCTGTGCACTCAAGGATGACTTGAACGCGGGCTTCTTTTACTTTCTTTGCCATTGTTGTACTCCTTTCGTTTAATAAAGATAGCCCTTCTCTGCCGCCTGTTTCAAGGCGTTGTCGAGGCCGATCTTGTTAATTGTTCTCAGACCGGCTGCACTCACGTTCAGCTCGATCCATACATCTTGTTCTACCCAGTAGAACTTGCGGCGGAATAGGTTCACATCAAACGTGCGCTTGGTGTGACGCTTCGAGTGCGAAACGTTGCAGCCGCCCATGGCTTTCTTGCCTGTAATTTGACAAATTTTTGACATTGTAGTATATATTTTATATTTTTCTCAAATTCGGGGATTCTTCGCACAATTACACGAAAAATCGCGCAAAGGTACTGCTTTTTTTTTATATACACAAATTTTTTTACAAAAAAATACAAATTTTAATGAAAATGGGTGATTTCTACGTCTATCCTGCAGGATTGCTGCGTAATCCCTAACCCTCACCGTGGGTGAGTGAATCCATGCAGAATTTCTTCGTAATCCGTCACCCTTCGGTGTGACATCTTACAAGCCATAAAACAAACAAGCGCTTGAAAGTAAACTTTCAGACGCTCGTTCGCTTATATCTTGTGATCCATGCAGGATTCAAACCTGCAACCCCCACATCCGTAGTGTGGTACTCTATTCAGTTGAGCTAATGGACCGAAAAGAAAGAGCGGTGCGGACGAGACTCGAACTCGCGACCTACGGCGTGACAGGCCGGTATTCTAACCAACTGAACTACCGCACCAGTAGTCTTCTTTTCAAAAGCGGGTGCAAAGGTACTGCTTTTTTTTGACATGACCAAATATTTTTGCATTTTTTTTCAAAAAAAGTGCATTTAAGATCATTTTTCTGCCATTTTTACCGCTTTATGGGCAGATTTTTGGGTCAAACGGCGTTGTTGGCACGTCATTTGGGCGTTTTTATATTTATTCTTTCGCACATCCTTTCCGGTCAAAATCTCATACCATACACAAGCCGCCGTATAGCGTCCGTACACATAATTGAGATGGTAACCATCCCGGCACAAGGTATCTCCTAACCTTGTTGCTCTTGCCAGTTGAATGGCAAGACCACAAGGGATTATTTGTAATTTGTAATTTGTGATTTGTGATTTGGTACATGCCTGAATACTGTCCCACATCTCCGTCTGATTGTTATGATAGCGCGGGTAGGCAGGGTGCTTGGCGTCTTGACTGTACGCCCAGGTCTGCATCCAACATAGGCGCGCGCGTGGCTGGTACGCGCGTACGCTATCTATTAATAAGGAAAGCCAGGGTTCATAGGAAGCACGGATACCGCTATCATGACTTGCCTGCTGGAGAGAGATATAATCATATTCGCCGTTTTGGAGCGCCTCCCGCAACGAGATCGTGTCCTTGATGATCCGCGGGCAGACATTAGTACAAACTCTGTGGCTGTACGCCGCCGTATCCTTGAGCAAGAACGCCGCATGTTGTTGCAACGAGCAACCGCCGTAGTAGAGATTATGCACCTCCACCTCGACACCTGCCTGATGGCATAAGGGCACGAGTTCCTGTTCCACGGCATCCCATGAAAACGAGTTGCCGATACAGAGGACTCTTATCGCTAATATGATACTAATGAGCTTCAAGCCAGTTTTCTCCCACACCGCATTCGGCAATCAAAGGAACAGTCAGATGGACGGCATTCTGCATCTCATTGACAACGATCTCACGTACCTGCTCCACTTCGGCTGCCGGAACATTGAAGTTCAGTTCGTCATGCACCTGCATGATCATCTGCGCTTTCAGCCCTTCTTCTTTGAGCCGCCGATGGATAGAGACCATCGCCATTTTGATGATATCGGCTGCCGTACCCTGGATCGGTGCATTAACCGCATTCCGCTCGGCAAAAGAGCGAACGGTAGCATTCTGCGAATGGATATCGGGCAGGTAGCGTTTACGACCAAACAGCGTCTCGGCATAGCCTTTCTGACGCGCCAATTCTTTTTGGGACTCGATATAACTGATCACACGCGGGAAAGCCGCAAAATAATCATCAATCAGCTGCTTGGCCTCCGTGCGGCTGCAATCGAGTTGCTGCGCCAGACCGAAGGCGGAGATACCGTATATAATACCGAAATTGGCCGTTTTGGCCTTACGGCGCTCGTCTTTGGTGATCTGGTCAATCGGTTTGGCATAGATACGCGCCGCGGTGGCTGCATGGATATCCTGACCGGAACGGAAAGCTGCGAGCATATGTTCGTCCTGACTGAAATGGGCCATGAGGCGCAACTCGATCTGGCTGTAGTCGGCACTGAGGAAGACGCAGCCCGCATCGGGTATCACCGCCTCCCGGATCAAGCGCCCGCGCTCGGAACGGATCGGCAGATTCTGCAGGTTGGGATTACTGCTGGAGAGTCGTCCGGTCGCCGTGACGGTCTGGTTGTAGGTCGTATGGATCTTCCCGTCCGATGCGATATAACTCGGCAAAGTGGCGATATAGGTCGAGATCAGTTTCTTCAGTTCCCTATACTCCAAGATCAAGCCCACGATCGCATGTTTCTCCTTGAGCGCCACCAGCACCTCTTCGGAAGTGGAATACTGTCCGTTCTTGGACTTTTTGGCTTTCGTATCCAACTTCAGTTTTTCGAAGAGCAACTCGCCCACCTGCCGCGGGCTGTTGATATTAAAGGGTTCGCCGGACAGGGCGTAGATACGTTGCTCCAAGGCATTCAACTCCTCGGTCAGGACCGTCTCCGCCTGTTTGAGTTTCGCCACATCGATCCGTACACCGGCCGCTTCCATCTCCCGCAATACCGGCACGAGCGGCAACTCCACTTCGTTGTACAGGTTCCACAGGTCGGCATCCGCTTTGAGCGCTGCCATATCGGGTTCTTTGTATGGATTGAAAGCCACTTCGGGATTCAGCAGATATTGGCACAGGCGGTTTTCAATGGTGTCGAAAGCGGGCATATCCGGAGTACTCTGATTATTCGGCTCTTCCCCGAAACCGAAGAGATCCAACTGCGCAGGATCGGCGGGTTTGGCTTTCTTCGGAGCAGCCTTATCCGCCAAACTTGGCGGATTGATAGAAGGGGTAAGTTTCTTGAGCAGCGTATTGAACTCCAGGTCTCTATAGATGGCCGCAAGCGCCTCGCCGTTCGGTTCTTTCTTCGCCAGCTGGTTCTCATCCAGCGCAATCGGCACATCCGTGCGGATAGTGGCCAAGAAACGCGAGAACTTAATCTGCTCCGTCTGCTCTTCCACCTTGGTGCGCAACGCGCCTTTGATCTCATCCGTATGGGCGAGCATGTATTCGATGGAGCCGAACTGTTGGAGCAAGGCTACCGCGGTCTTCTCCCCCACTCCCTTGCAACCCGGGATATTATCGCTGGCATCGCCCATCAGTCCCAGCAGGTCGATCACCTGATCCTTACTATGCAAGCCGTATTTCTCGCAGACCTCTTTCGGCCCCATCAGTTCAAAGCCGCCTGTATGCCGCGGGCGATACATAAACACATGATCGGACACCAGTTGTCCATAGTCCTTGTCCGGGGTCGCCATATAGACCTCAAAACCGGCTTGCTCGCCTTGCTTGGCCAAGGTCCCGATCACATCGTCCGCCTCAAAACCGGGCACTTCCAGCACCGGAATATTCATCGCCTCCAGAATGTGCTTGATCACCGGCACCGCCTTGCGTATATCTTCGGGCGTTTCCGGACGTTGGGCCTTGTACTGCTCATAGGCCTCGTGACGGAACGTACCGCCGGCAGGGTCAAACGCCACTCCCAGATGCGTGGGGTTGATCTTACGAATCAGATCCTCCAGCGTGACACAAAAACCAAAGATGGCGGAGGTGTTCTCTCCCTTACTGTTCATGCGCGGTGCACGGATAAAAGCATAGTACGCACGAAAAATCATCGCGTACGCGTCTATGAGCAATAACTTTTTCATATTACCATTGAATCGGTTCCAAGCCGTGTTTAATCAGATAATTATTCGCCGCACTAAAATGTCCGCAGCCCTCAAAGCCGCGGTAAACGGACAGGGGCGAAGGATGCGAGGTCTGCAAGACCAGATGTCTCCTTCGATCAATAAACTGTCCCTTACGCTGCGCATACGAGCCCCAGAGCATAAAGACCAGATGCTCGCGTTTTTGATTAAGCGCCGCGATTGCCGCATCCGTCAGTTCTTCCCATCCTTTGCCTTGATGACTACCGGCCTTATGCGCCTCCACCGTCAGCGTAGCGTTGAGCAGCAGCACGCCCTGCTCCGCCCAACGACGCAGATCACCGCTCTGAGGAATCGGGGTGCCTAAATCGCGGTGAATCTCCTTGTAGATATTGACTAAAGAAGGCGGAATCTGTATGCCGTCTGGCACCGAGAAACTCAATCCCATCGCCTGACCGTCCTCATGATAGGGATCCTGACCGATGATCACCACCCTTACCTTATCGAAAGGACAGGAGTCAAAGGCATTAAAAATCAGACCTGCCGGCGGGAAGCACCGACGGGTCTGATATTGTTGGCGCACATATTGAGTAAGGAGTTCGAAATAAGGCTTGTCAAACTCCGGTTGCAACACTTGCTTCCATGACTCCTCAATACGTACGTTCATTCAGTTTTCAGTTGTTAGTCTATAATCAACATGGCATCGCCGTAATCGCCGAACCGGTATCCTTCTTCGACCGCTACCTCATACGCATGCATCGTATTCTCGTACCCGGCAAAAGCTGCTACCATCAGCATCTGGCTCGACTGCGGCATGTAGAAATTAACAAAGAAACTATTCGCCACAGAGAACTTATAGGGCGGGAAGATGAACTTGTTCGTCCAACCGTCATACACTTTGAGCAAACCGTTCGTGCCGGCTACGTGCTCCATAGCGCGCATGATCTCCGTACCCACCGCGCAGATCCGTTTCTGCTCCTCGTGCGCTTTGTTCACCGCATTGACCATCGGCTCCGGAAGCTTAATCTGCTCCGACTCCATCTTGTTCTTCGTCAGGTCCTCCACATCAATCTCCTTGAAGATACCCAGCGACACATGGCTGGTCATACAGGTAGTCTCGATACCGTGTATCTCCATGCGTTTGAGCAGCTGTTTGGAGAAATGCAGACCGGATGCCGGTACGGCTACCGCACCGATCTTATCCGCAAAAATCGTCTGATAACGCTCCGTATCCATATCGCGTACCGGCAGGTCATGGAAGATCTCCGTGTATTTCTCAAAAGTCTCCGGATCCATCGGACGTTTGATATATTTCGGCAGCGGGGCGCTACCCAAGGCGTACAGACGCGGCACGAACTCCTCGTTGTCATAGTCCGTCAGGAAACGGAACGTACGACCGCGACTCGTCGTGTTATCAATCACCTCTGCTACGATAGCAGGGTCATCCTCGAACGTGATCTTGTTTCCGATACGAATCTTACGCGCCGGCTCCACCAACACGTCCCAATAACGGGTACGATGGTTCAACTCGCGCAGCAGGAACACCTCAATCAAGGCATTCGTCTTCTCCTTATGTCCCCATAAACGCGCCGGGAACACTTTCGTATCGTTGAACACGAACAAGTCACCCTCATCGAAATAGTTCACCAAATCGGTCAGGTTCTTATGCTCGATCTCACCGGACTTGCGGTGAAGCACCATCAAACGCGCATCATCGCGATAAGGTGCCGGGTACTGGGCAATCAATTCCTCCGGCAGTCTAAACTTAAACTGACAGAGCCTCATATCATTGGATTTGTACATAATCGTAGTTATTGAGTTCGTCTAAAAATTTTTCTATCGTATAGCAGTCTTCCACTTTCGTGTTCCCCACTCTCGTTCGGCGCAAGGCTATCAGATGCGCCCCGGAGTTCAGTTTCTGCCCTATATCTCGCGCCAAAGCCCGGATATAGGTTCCTTTGGAGCAAACCACGCGGATGATCAGTTGCATCTTCGCTTCATCAAACGCCAGCACCTCTATCTCATCAATCACCAGCAACTTGGGTTTGAGTTCGACCTCCTGCCCTTTGCGGGCAAACTCATAGGCGCGTTTGCCGTTGATCTGCACCGCGGAGAAGATCGGCGGCACTTGCCATTGTTCTCCTAAAAAGAGCGGTATCGTTCGGTCGATCAAGTCGCGGGTGATATGCGCCGTCGGATAGGTCGCATCAATCTCCTTCTCCAGATCATAACTCGGCGTCGTAGCTCCTAACTGCAGGGTGGCGATATACTCCTTCACATCGTACTGGAGTTGGTCTATGAGCTTCGTTTTCTTACCCGTGCAGATGATGACCACTCCGGTTGCTAAGGGATCTAACGTTCCCGTATGCCCGACCTTCAGTTTCTTGGTGCCTAACTTGCGGCAGAGGTTCCACCGGATCTTCGCCACCAGATCGAAGGACGTCCAGTGCAGCGGTTTGTCAAACGCCAATACTTCCCCCTGCTCAAAATCCCACATATCAGCAAACAGTTGTGATAATAGCCGTCGTTCCGACGATCGCACAGTAGATAGCAAACCATATGAGGCGTTGACGACGTACGATCTCGAGCATGAAACGGCAAGCGAAACAGCCTGTCACAAAAGCCGCCATAAAGCCGACGATAGCCGGTACAACGCCCAGGTCACTCGTCATCTCCCCTTTCAGCAGATCCAGTATATCCAGAAAAGCTTCGCCCAAAATAGGAATCAGCACCATCAGGAACGAGAACTGCGCTACACTCTCTTTCTTCACGCCGCACAAGAGTCCCGTTGCGATGGTCGTACCCGAACGACTCAGACCCGGCAATACGGCACAAGCCTGCGCGATACCGATGATGAACGCATCTTTATAGGTCACCTCATGTCCGGTGTTCTGACGTTTCTTCTGCAACCACTCGCTCAACGCCAAGAGGAAAGCCGTGATCAGCAGACAGATACCCACCAGCAACAGTCCGTTACCGAAGAAAGCCTCCACCTGATCTTTGAAAAACATGCCGACCACGAAGACCGGTATCATCGACACCAATATCTTGGCCACATAGTCTTTCTCTGCATTCCATTGCAAAGTAGTAAACGTGCCCTTGAAGAGTTGGGCCACCTCACGCCACAGAACGACCAGTGTAGAGAGCACGGTAGCCACATGCACCAAGATGGCGAACGACAGGTTGTCGTCACCAGACGTGCCCAAAAGTGCCTGACCGATCTCCAAATGACCAGACGAAGAAACAGGGAGGAACTCCGTCAAACCCTGTACGATGCCCAGCAGCAATGCTTCCAACCAACTCATTTCTTCTTAGCGCGGAATAAAATGGCAAACAAAAGGAACACAAAACCGAACAAGGAAATCATCGGTCCAACCGTGATACGGCGGAAGGAGAAAATATCCGGATTATACACTTCCCCCGAAGGCTCACCTGCCATCAGGGCAAAGCCCAACACAATGATAACCACCGAAACGGCTATCAGAATGAGGTTGAGTTTGGGTAATGTATGTTTCATAAAAATCTAAACTTTAATCAAATCTCGTACAACGAGTTATTGTCCATACGGATATACTTACCGGTAGCAATCAGCGATGCGAAAAGGGTGATCAGAATCCCACAGCAGAGCACAATCGCAGAGACAAACGTAATATTCTGCCACGTAAGCGGGAAGAGCATCAAGCCCAGACGGAATTCGATGTAATACACCATGCCGCCCAGCACTGCCAACGCCACGATACCGGACATAAAGCCCATGAACATGTTCCGCAGCACAAACGGCCGGCGTGTCACCCAAGACGTAGCACCGACCAAAGTCATCGTATTGATGAGGAATCGTTTGGCGTAGATCTGCAAACGGATCGTGTTCACAATCAGCACCATCGACACCAGCAGTAAGGCCAAAGCGACAGCCAGCAGAATCCAAGAAAAATCCTGCACGTTACGGCTCATCAGATTTGCCAAATCACGGGGATAAAGCACCTCCGTCACATAGGGAAGCGATTCCAGCTTGGCAGCCATCATCGCCAAACTATCCGGTGCACTGTAGGCATCCGTCGGATGAATCTCGTAGCTGGCACAGAGCGGATTATACCCTAAGAACTTACTCGGGTCCTCGCCAAGAGAGCGGATATGCTCCTCCAAGGCCTGCTCTGACGATACATACTTATACGAACTGCACTGTTGTCCGGCATTCAGCACGGCCTCTAAGCGTGCACACTGCGCACTATCTACATCCATAGATAGCACGGCCGTGAGCGTGATGTTCTCGCGCATGCGTGTAACAAGTGCCCCTGCAGAAAGCAGGAGCACACATTCCAAGCCTATCAGGCACAGCACAAGTGATACACTGACGGCGGAAATCAAATACGAATTACGAAATCGATGTTTCCGCATTAATATTCCCAGAGATCTTGCTCAAAGTTAAGCAACTCCGTAGCAATACGGGCCTGCTCTTTTTTAACCTCCTCTTCCGAACGTGAGTAATCCGGGATCCAACGGTTGTACATATTACCCTCACCAACGATGTAGGAGGTGAACAAACGTTTCTGGAAGAACTCATCGTACGTTACACGCTTCACTTCGTTACGATTCGGAATCGCATACTGCATGGCAATGTACGGACGCAGCTTATCAAACGGAATCCAGAACATGATCGACTCACGCAACGAGGCCATGATATCCGAGCTGTCGCGCGTCATGATCAGATCCGACTGTAAGGGCGCGATACCCATGATCTTAGTATGCAAACGGGACGTGTGCTTGTCGAAGAATACCACTTCCTGAATCAGATATTTCAACTGATTGCGAACCATCTTCTCAAACGGATAGAAGTGGAACGACAACTCATCAGCGATACTATCGTAGTGGATCAACATAGCATCCGACTCCATGATATCAAAGTGGGTAGGATCATCCGAATAATCGGCCATCGGATCATCTGCCATAAACATAGTCGGAATACTCTTACGAGCGATCGGATCCTGCTTGAAATCAGGCTTGATCGTCTCCATGTTCTTCTCGTAAATAGGCAGACCGTCAACAACGGCATCCGTAATCACTTTAAAGAGATTTCGGTAGTCCGCATCGTCCGACTTCGTCGGGAAATAGAGCTGATAGTTCTGCTTGAAACGCATATCGATGATACGATATACATAACGCGACCAGATCACATCATCAATGCGGTGATCCACCATCACAATCGTATCATGAGCTTTGGAGAACTCCTCCGTCTGAATACGTGCGCTACCCATCTCGTCAAAGAACGAGGTCACTTGATGTTGTGCCTGAGACGTTACTACGCCCAACATCAAACACGCAATAACACAAATCTTCTTCATCATATGCTTATGTAATTAATTCAACGATAGTGCAATCGGAGACAGACGAACTTCCTTTCCATCCGGGCCTTTAGCACGGATATCATTGATTACGACCATCGCACCCATTTTCAGTTTACCCATACGATCTAACTGATCACGAGTGAAACGGTTGCCTCTGGCCTCCGTCAACATTCCGTTGATATTTACCTTGAAACTCGTAATCTGGAACGGCAAGTCAAGCAGACCGTCCGGACCATAAGATGCAATAACGGTAGCACCCGAATTAAGCAAAGCACCACGAGAGATGTTTCCTTCTGAATACTCCGTCTCACCGGACTTAAAGTAAGCACCCGGTTTCGGCAACGCTTTCACACGGTACTCTCTGCTACCCATCGATTGCATGCGACCGTCCAACTCAGCAGATACCGAGATCGTAACGTTCTTCGGACCGTCACCCGGCTTGATGATCCACAGACCACCTTGCTGACGTGCGGAAGCACCGCTAACGCTCACTTTAACCTTGTCGTTCGATACACCCGGTACCGAGATAGAGAACTTATTGTCATATCCACGATACATAATGTTCAAGTCTGTGTTCGAAATCGTCACAGCAGGCTCACCGACACTGTATTCACTCGAGAAATGCAGGTTCTCCATCTCACCCGTAGCCGGGTTCTGGTAAGCAATCCAACCGGTATATTTCTTCAAACCGGTTCCCGAAGCTGCTACCTCATAGAGACCTTGATCGTTGATACGTTGTCCCTCGATATAATACTCCGGACGTTGCGTCGAGTCTACAGCTGCCAAGATAATCTGCGCCGAATATTTACCACCACGAATCACATAGTTCGAATTCGGAATCACGTACGCGTTCAGTTTATTCACGCGCAGGTCACCCGCGTCCGTACGATCCATTAAGTATTGTATCAACTGACTCTCCGTCGAACGGACGTCATTCTGCATCTTAGTCAGGATAGTGATCGACGCACCAACAGGCATACCATCGAAAATAGCTACTTCCCAGTCGCACGAGTCTTTCTCATGTGCATTATACCCACGCTCGGTAGCCAGATTCTGCAGAATCGATTGACGCAGCTCCGCATCTTGTGCTGCCAAATCAGCAGCAAAATCACGATAGTATGCAACGATCTCTTTCAGTTTCAAACCGTTACCTTGTACAATCGCATATTGACCGGTTACATCCAAGTTCGAGTTTCCTTCGATATGCATCGTCGGATCGATACCTTGCGCCTTCCACTCATTTACCGTCTTTTGGCCGTCAGCCAAGATAGCGATGTGCTCCTTGAAATCCTGAATATAATTGAAAAGTGAATCTGCACGCTTCTGAACTTCTATGGCCTTATCGAACCACTCTTGCGTCTTCTCCGGGTTATCTGCATTAGCAGCCCTAAAATCGTTATAGAGTTTCGCATTTCGTGTATCCGATGCAGCGATAGAGGAGTGCAAACTGTTATCCACCAATGTAAAACCATTGAGGATATCCGTACTTACGTTCAACGCCAACATGGCGGTGAGCACCAAGTACATCATACCAATCATCTTTTGTCTCGGGGTTTCCGGACAGTTTTTTGCTCCACCCATTGCTGAAGTGTTTTATTGTTATTCTAATTAATTGTAGTTCAATTGATTATGCGAGTGCATTCAGCATATTACCATAGATGCCGTTCAGGTCAGCTACCTGCTTCTGCAACTGCTTGGTGCTCTGAGCAAATGCTACCTGAGCCTCTGCAGCTTCCTTCGCAGCAGCAACAGCCTCTTTCTGTGCAGCCGTCTGTGCATTGACAGCCTGAAGTTGCAACTCATATACCGAGTTCAATGCAGCAATGCTCTTACCTACTTGCTCTACACCTGCCTTATATGCCTTCGTCTCCTCAGCCACACTCTTCATGTCTGCGCCTATCTGCGTATAAGCACCCGAAAGACCGCTTGCAGCCTGCGACAGATTATCCGTAGCAATACCTACGTTAGCCAACTTGGCAGCATACTCGCTCGTTGCTGCCTCTGCTGCAACCAATTTCTCATTCAGTTTAACTCCACTCTGAGCCACCTTACCCAACTCTGCAAACTGCGTAGCCGTCTTAGCCAACTCACCAATACCTTCTTTCAGTGCTTTGAAATCTTCATCCTTCAAGCCCGGAGCCTTAGCGGACGGTTCTGCTGCTGCACCTGCTACAGCCACACCGCTGGCTGCTGCACCTGCTACAGCCACACCGCTGGCTGCTCCAACCGGAGAACCTGCAACACCTGCACCTAACAAAGTAGGACGCGGTTGTTTGGACTTCTCTTCCAACAATTCCGGTTTCGTACCATACTCCAACAACTGCGGGAATACATTCTCCCAGTGGAACTCCGGATGCGGATGCTCCAACGTACCGATCAAGAACAAGAATGCCTCGGTAAACATACCGATCATAAGCACCTGACTTGCACCCGGCCAGTGCAGAATCTTAAACAACGCACCGATAATAACGACCGATGCACCTACCGAATAAATAATGTTTACAACGTTCTTTCCGTCGTAAGACTCATACCAATGAAAGAATCTTGCACCAAAACTTTGGTTCGCTTTTTCTGTAGCCATAATTGTATTGCTTGTTTTTATAATTAATTTTCTATAATGATTATTCGCCTATATACGCGCGAACGCAGCGGAAGCCGATGTACGGACGGCTCTCATACTGATACTCGTACGTACGAACGCCGCACTGCATGAAATAGCTGATATCCTTCCAGCTACCACCCTTGACAACCTTACGTTTCAAGATGTCCGGATCGGCCTTACGAGCCATGTAGCTATAATCAGGATTGAGGTCATGAATATGCGTATTGGCAGCACTCTGGTATGCAGAGTTCGTCCACTCCGATACGTTTCCGGCCATATCGAACAGACCGAAATCATTCGGACGGAATTGAGCCACCTTCATTGTCGTTGTTCCCGTATCATCGTTGTAAGCACCACGGTACGGCTTAAAGTTAGCAAAGAAGCAACCCTTGCCGTCACGAGCGTAGTTACTACCCCAAGGATACATAGCCATCTTACGACCGCCACGAGCAGCATACTCCCATTGAGCCTCCGTCGGCAAACGGTACTCGTTCACCTCGATTGACGAGTTCATATTGAACAACTTCGTACGCCAGTTACAGAACGCATGCGCCTGCTCCCAGGTTACACCAACAACCGGATACTCTGCATATCCCGGATGCTTGAAGTACATATGCAACAGCGGGTCATTGTACGAGAACTGGAAGTCACGTGCCCACACGAGCGTATCCGGATAGATACTGATAATACGACCGGTCAACAAGTCCTTCGGCTCACGCAAAGGACGAACAATAGTCGAATCCTGAATCTCGCCTCTCTCATTTACCCAGAACGTATCTACACGTGCCGTTGCTCCGGGAGGATAGGTACTTGTTGCCACATCGAACTTATTACGTTGCGGAAGCGCCTCATCCATGTTGACCCATGTGTAACGGTAGTGCAGGTTGTTCGTGTTCAAACGACCATCCGAGTAGTACATGGTCGACAAAGCGTCAACCACATCCTCCTCTTTGCTCTTCCAAGGCACACGTTTACTCCAGTCGATACGGAAATTATCCTCGTCGAAATCTTCATCTTTCGGCTGAATGGCATAATCCGTCATACCGGCAGCTATCAGGTTGGTCAATGCGATCGAGTCACGTACCCAATTAACGAATTGATGATACTCATTATTCGTAATCTCGGTCTCGTCCATCCAGAACGCATCAACAGTTACCATCACGATGTTATCGGGCTGCTCGAATACAGCCGACTGCGTGTTGGCACCCATCATAAAACTACCTTTCTTGATAAACAACATACCATAAGGATTAGCCTCCTTAAAGTTCGTCGACTTATAAGCTCCCACGAGCTCTCCTGCCGGCTTGTTGCAACTGGCCATTACAAACGCTAACGCGATCAATGGCAACATCTTACTCATTTTCATACTTACAAGTATCTAATTGATTTATATTTATTCGTTCGTTTCGGCTTCAGGATATCAAATCCGTAGGCCAAATATATCTCGTGACTTCCATAACTCTCCAGCAGCAGTTTGTTGGTCGGCAATTCGCAACTGTAACCCAACTGTAAACCGGAGATTATGTCTATGCCTAACAAAATATTCACACTTCCCATAATGCGATACCCTAATCCCCATCGGTATCGATCTTTGTAATCGCACATCAGCGTCAAGTTCACATCCCAACTCGCGAAATCACTCATCACCATCGCACTCGGCGTTAGCACCCACTCTTTGTAGTTCTTCAGACGAAAATGATAACCGCCCGTCACATACATCGTCCCTACCAAGGTTACCACCTGCTCCACGCCGCTTGTCCCATCGCTCCAATCCACCGCCGGACGTGTCAAATGACTGTAACTCGCTCCAACCCACCAAACCGGAGTGCAATAATACAATCCTACTCCCATGTCAAATTTCATTCCCGACTTACTGCCCGTCGGCACCGCCGGATCGTTAGCATCGTGGTAGTCATCCCCCATCTTACTCAAATTCACAGAATCACCTTTGAACCCCACATTCACAAAACCCAAATCCACTCCTGCGCTCAAATACCCGTTACCTAACTTCTGTCGATAAGCGTACTGTGCATACAGCGACTGAGTCGTAAACAATCCATAACGGTCGTTCAGAAATCGAACCCCGGCTCCATGTCTCGTTTTCTTAATCACAAACGGAGATCCGAAACTAAACCAGGTACTCATCGGGGCATTGGCGATATCCACATACTGCATGCGGTGCATTCCCGCCACTTTCATCAAATCGCCTTCTCCAACCGCCGCCGGATTGTACGCTGTCGGCAAATACATATATTGTCCCATCTGCGGATCAAACTGCGCGCTCGCAGTAATGACGGCAACAAGGGCCAGCAGCAGACTAATACTCCTCTTCATTATAGAGGAAATCATCGTCGTTGGTAGGGAAATCCGGCCATATGTCCAATATACTTTCGTACTGATCCTCATCGTCTCCCTCCAATTCTTGCAAATTCTCAATTACCTCCGAAGGCAAACCCTCCCGGTTCGCATAATCCAACAGTTCATCTTTGGTCGCCGGCCAAGGTGCGTCATCCAATTTTGATGCTAATTCTAGTGTCCAATACATACGCGTTTAAACAAAAAAGTGCGCAAAATTAGTAAAAATCTTTGATTCACACAAATAATTAGTATAATATTTTACATTTTTCGTCATTTTTTGCACTTTTCAGAACAAATACGTCAATTTTTCTACAAATTATACTTTCTTCCAGGCAGTTTCCTCCTCTTGGTTGTTATAAGCGATCCATCGGGACTTTACAAAAAGATAGTCACTTAAGCGGTTTATAAAACACATTGCTATCGTATCGGCGTTTGCTTCTATCATTTTGCGCTCTGCGCGGCGACAAACCGTACGACAAATATGACATCTGGAAACAGCTTCTCCGCCGCAGGGCAAGATGAACGATCGTTGCGGCGGAACAACCGCTTGCATCTCGTCAATCCAAGTCTCCAACTGCTTGACATCCGGTTCTGTGATCCACTCTCCCGGAGCCTCACTCAACAGCGCACCTAAGTTAAACAGCTTGTTCTGTATCCATTCCAACTGTGCCTCTTCAGCCACCACCCGCAAGGCTCCAATCCAACTGTTCAATTCATCTACCGTGCCGTAAGCCTCTATCCGCGCGTCGGTTTTGGCTACGCGTTGACCGTTTGCCAAGGACGTTTGCCCCTTGTCTCCTGTTTTCGTATAAATCATAATCGAATAATATAATGTCGTTTCAAATAATGCGGGTCTACAAACAACAATCCCACATGATACAGGTCCATACTGGTCGTTACCCACTTATCGTCTTTCAACTCCTTCCAGGCCTGCTCCATCTGTTCCGAATAATGGATATCGTCCAATACAATAACTCCTTTTTCCTTCATCCGCGGCAAGAGAGCGTTCACATAGCGCAGGGTCGCTTCATAAGTATGGTTCGCATCCACATAAGCCATATCCAAACGCTCGCGCGCGTGTATCAATAAGGTGTCATCCACATTGCCTTCTACCCACTCGATATTCTCCAACTTCAAGGCTTTCCACACTCCCTGCGCCACTTTCAAAACCGCTCCGCTTCCTTCCATGGTCATCACACGGTTCCGACTGTTGGCAGCAGCCAGATAGGCGGTCGTTATACCGAGCGAAGTACCTAACTCCAGTATCTCCAAAGGTCGTTTCTCATGCGCGCCCAACCAGTTCACCAACCGAAACAGCGCTTGCCCCACCTGCGGACTCTCCAAGTGGTTCCTCGCAATATCGCAGACGCGTCGCGGCACATGCGTTCCTTCCGGCGAGCCCTGTGAGCCGAAATCCACAACATCTAAGGTGTCCGCACAACTCCACAGCATCTCCCTTCTGCGCTCGATATCCGCAAAACAATAATAGGTGTTACGATCCCGCAACACAAAGCGCACAAACTCAAACAAGTAGGGCGAATGGATACCTTCACCGGTCGTGTTCCATGAAGTAAAGAAATGCTTCACGAACGCCCACGTCCTATGGAAATTACTATTTTTTGCCATTTATCGTGCAAAATTACTAAATTTCTTGCATATATGCAAATATTTTTGTACTTTTGCGCCATGATTTTGAATTATATTTGGATTTCGCTCATTTTGCTCGCCGTTTTGATGGGTTTGGTGCAAGCAATCTGTTATGGGAATGCGGATATCTTTTCCGCCATTCTCAATTCTACTTTTGACAGTGCCAAAACGGGCTTTGAACTCTCGTTAGGTCTGACAGGTGTCCTATCGCTGTGGATGGGTATCATGAAGATCGGCGAGAAAGCGGGTGCAGTTAACACACTTGGTAAAGCCATCAATCCTTTCTTCAGCCGTATCTTCCCCGATATCCCCAAGGGCCATCCGGTGTACGGTTCGATGCTGATGAATTTTGCCGCCAACATGCTCGGTCTGGATAATGCTGCCACCCCGATGGGCCTCAAGGCGATGGGAGAACTGCAAGAACTAAACCCGAACAAGGCCAAGGCCTCCAACGCGATGATCATGTTCGTCGTGCTCGGTGCTTCCGGCTTGACGCTTATCCCGACAACCATCATGGCGTACCGCGCCCAACTCGGCGCTGCCAACCCTGCCGATGTATTCCTGCCGATCCTGATTGCAACATACGTAGCCACACTGGTTGGCTTGATCTGCGTGTGCATCACGCAGAAGATCAAGATGAAAGATCCGGTGGTTTTAGGCACACTCATAGGCTTGACCGCACTCGTCGGCTTGCTCGTTTGGGGAGCTACCAAACTGAATCCGAGTACCCTTTCCGTCGTTTCAGCAGCGATTGCAGCCATCCTCTTGCTCGGCGTCATTTGCTGGTTTGTTATCCAGGCTATGGTCAAGCAGATCAACGTCTATGATGCCTTCATTGACGGCGCAAAAGGCGGATTCCAGACGGCCGTCAGCATCATCCCCTACCTCATTGCCATCCTCGTTGCAGTTGGCATGTTCCGCGCCAGCGGCGCGATGGGAATGCTCGAGCATGGCATCGCCTGGTGTTTTGCCGCCTGCGGCATCAACCCTGACCTCGCAGGAGCCGTTCCCACCGCCCTTATGAAACCGCTTAGCGGGAGTGGTGCACGCGGCCTGATGCTCGAAGCCATGACCGCTCACGGTGCAGACAGTCTCGTCGGACGACTCTGTTGCATCTTGCAGGGCACCACAGACACCACATTCTACGTCCTCGCCGTCTATTTCGGTAGCGTGAATATCAAAGATACAGGACACGCAGTAGCGTGCTGCCTGCTTGCCGACCTCGCGGGTGCTATTGCTGCGTTTGCGATTGCACCTATCTTCTTCGGATGAGTAGTTAGTTATTAGTTAGTTATTAGTTGGTTATTAGTTCGTTATTACCATGGTTAAGTTCATAGCGGAAGACATAGAGATGCCGGCGCTCGACGAGCGCAAAGTAAGCCGATGGATCCGTGCGGTAGCCGCGGATTACGGTTTCAGTGTGGGGCAGATCCATTATATCTTTTGTTCAGACGAGCGTGAGTTAGAGGTGAACCGGCAGTTTTTGGGGCATGATTACTACACGGATGTGATTACGTTTGACTACACGTCAGGTCAGACCTTAAACGGGGATATATTCATATCGTTGGACACGGTCCGTTCGAATGCCGAGATGGTAGGTGCCTCCTTTGAACACGAGCTCCATCGTATCATCATTCACGGCGTCCTCCACCTCACCGGTCAAGGGGACAAGACGCCCGAAACGAAGGCTCAAATGACCGAAAAAGAAGAAAAAGCATTAGCCAAACTTGGCGAATAAAATTATACCCATTATGAAAAAAGTATTAGTCCTTGCTTTATGCTATTTGTTCCTTGTTCCTCTCAAGGCGGTTAACTACTGCGCACCCTCTTCGTGGGGCTACGCAGGTAATGTCACCGGTGGAGGCAATGCCACGCCTACATTAGTAAAGAACGAAAGTGAGTTGAGTGCCGCACTCAACAAGAAAAACAGCGTTATCATCATAACGCAGGATATCACGGTCACGAATCATATCAGTTCAGACAAATCGAACCTGACCATCATGGCGTTGCCGGGTAAAAAACTGATTTCCAACAAGCAGAACGAGAATAACTCAGGTATCCTGTATCTCAAAGGAAGCAACATCATTCTTCGCAATCTTATCTTCGAAGGTCCGGGTGCTTATGACTGCGACGGATGGGATAACTTATGCTTAGACAAGGCCACGAACGTCTGGGTGGATCACTGCGACTTTCAGGATGGTGTAGATGGCAATTTTGACATCAAGGGCACCACCGATAACATCTCTGTTACATGGTGTCGATTTCGTTACTTGAAAGCGCCCAAGGCCGGTGGTTCGGGTGGTGCGGATGACCACCGTTTCTCTAACCTCGTAGGATCTGACAGTAAGGACAAGCCTACCGACGGCACGTATAATATCACCTACGGTTACTGCTGGTGGGATGAAGGCTGCAAGCAACGTATGACGCGTTGCCGTAACTGTCTCATTCACTATCTGAACTGCTATTGGAACAGCTCGGTAGCCGATTACTACGTAGGCCCGGAGAATGCCTCCAGTTATTTCGAAGGATGTACGTTTGCCGGCAAGGCCAACAGCGCGAAGAACATCTACAAAGGTTTTAACAATACCACCAATTATTGCAAGTTCGTCAACTGCTCCGGTAACTTACCTTCCAACGCCGGTAGTGTATCTGCTCCCACCTATGCATATGATCAGTTGAGTGCGGCAGCTGCCAAGAGTTACGTCACGAACGCATGTGGTGCAGGTGCCACATTAACCGTCACTACATCTGCCGAGGTCTCCTCTTCCTGCGATGGTGATACGCCCGTGGATCCTGGAGAACCGGTTATAGTTGGAGGAGATTGTTGTGTTAATCTTGGCTTAGGAGAAGAACCTACGGTCGCTAACACCGGCATTCCGTCTGATTTTGCATTGCTATCCGTCACTCCTTCGTTATCCACGAGCGTTTGGGCACCCGGCTATCTTAACCTGAACACCAATGCCGATTATATCACATTCGATTTCTCCGCATATAATACGGTTATCGAAGCGGTAGAGTTCGACGTGACCATTCCTCTTTGGCAAGAAACAAAGAACACAATTGCCTATCATTGGAATAGTTCAGCCAACACCAAATATAATATCGCCGGTTCTACAACAGAGACCGTAAGTCTGCAAGCTCCCGAAGGCGCAAAATCATTTACCATTCAACGCTCTGCCGGTACCGGCACACGTATTTCTCAGGTTTGCTTCCAACTTTCCGGTTCCACATCCTCGGAAACGGAAGCGCTCCACACCATACAAAAACCAAGCGCAGCACATAAAGTACTGCGCCATGGTCAAGTGCTGATCCTCCGCGAAGGAAAGACCTACAATCTCTTAGGTCAAAGTCTCTGACCCGTAATCGTATATGCTACTCCGCTACGGATAATAATCAGTTGTCCGTGGCGGATTATTTTTTGTGCAGATTTCTGCTCGTTGATATTCTCCATTTTGGCTTCCTGACCTTCACCACATTCTGCCGTGATATGCAGGTTTTTGATTTCCCATGTAGCATAATTCGAGGCAGTACTCATGTACTTGAAAGCAAACACCGTATTCGGTCCCAGATACTCCGTCGGGACATCAATAGATACATCTACAAATGTCCAATTGGTATTGGCTGCATAAGGACTGATGGTCAATTGCTGCCAAGTGGAGGATTCTACGTCACCTTGGAAATCCGGTGTTACCCACAGCGTCAATTCATTGGACGGAGTGCCGGCAAACTTATGCGCGTGCTGGAAAGTAATCGCTACCGAGCTCATATCGCTCATATTCATTATCGGCGTCATCATATAATCGGTATAACCGCCTTGCTTGCTTACTTTTGCATAGCTTCCGTATTGCTCACTCGAATACCAATACCAATAATTATTTACCGATGTCATCGGCTCCATACCACTTGTCAGATAGGTTGCGTCAATATCTTCGCACGGAGTTTCAGGTATAGCAGGTGCACTCAAATTAATCTCCACTACATACGGATCATGATCCGACCAGGACTGCGAAGAGCTCACCGCAGAGTTGCACTTGTATGCGCTCACATGCTTCACATAGGCATTCACAATCTGCTCGGCCATAGAAGCATTCGCAAACACATGGTCAATCAATTCGCCATTACCCCAGCAATGCGACCAAGCATTCGCATTATACTTGAGCAACTGCTCTTCATATCCGGCGTTGATAATCATCGTAATCGGTGTTTCTCCCACCTGACAGTTGAGGTCACCAAGTATCAGGATATCCGGATCGGCATTCACTTTATTAAGCGCAGAAAGGAGGTTCGTTGCATTGGTTTGACGCTGAGCCTCTCCTGCGTCCTCCGACGAATCTTTGGCTTTGAAGTGATTCATACTTACCACCAGTTTCTCGCCATCAGAGAGTTGACGGAAAGCCTGAAGACGCATCGTGTGCGCATAGTAACCATTGCCGGAAACAGCACCTGTGTTGTTTCCTACAGTAGCCACTTTGTCCGTACGATAGATAAAACCGGACTTGATGTTATAATCCTTATCCGCGGTCCAATCCTGATCGATATTATCGCTTACGGGCACGTAACGTCCGCTCGCACCTGCGTGCGCGTTCATCGAGTCTGCCAACTGCTGCAGCACGATCGGTTTCGCCTCTACCTCGCAGAACGCATAGATATCCGCGTCGATATCCAGCATCGCATTGACGATCTTACGAGTCTTGGCTGCAATCTCTGCCTGCGTGTAATCACCTCGACCGGTGTTCGGGTTGAAGTAGTAGTTCTGCAAGTTCTGTGCACAGACACGCAGTGAACCGGTCGCCGGCACCTCTGCTGCTGGTTGAACATGGCTGATATATTGTGCACCTACAACCTCTGGAGTACTTCCATACAATGAATAAACACCCTGAAGCATCAATGTGTCACCTGCCTCAATGCCATAACTCGAGAAATTAGCCATACCATACACATAAATACTGCCCGTATTATCCGCAATATAGAAGCGGCCCCGGTCTGAATCTGTAATACTGGTCACTACGCCGGTTAAAACACATGTATCCTTGGTATTGGCAAGGTTGATAAACTCAGCGATCGTCTTTGGACCGAGATTGACCGGATCTTCCGCAATCGTAAGCATCTCACAGGTACAACCTTGAGCAAACTCAGGTGTTGTATTATACTTGGTCAGTTGACCGGTCACACGCACTAAGGCACCCACGTTAGGAGCATCGGCTTCTGTGTTTGCTACACAACGATAGGCTTGAATAACTTTCCCGCCATTCTCTGTATCGGCCACCCAGAAAGAAACATTCTTATAACCGGAGTTCCATGGCGTTTGAATATAGGTCACATAACCTTGCACCATATACATCTCACCGCCGTTATACAATTCATTATTGGCGGACACGCTCAGAGCATAGGAACGCGCTTCTGCGCATGTGATTTGCGTTGCAGCTTGTACCAGCATTGCCGGCACTAAGAGTAAGAATAGGAAAAACTTTTTCATAAGCAAAAAATTAAAGTATTTTTAGTGCAACGAGGGCGGGTATCAGCCGCCCTCGTGCTATAGACATGAGATTAGTCTTTGAACTTTGCGCCGATAAATTCGCGGTTGAGGCGAGCGATATTAGCGAGGCTTACCGATTTCGGGCACTCAGCAGCACAAGCACCGGTGTTGGTACAGTTACCGAATCCGAGTTCGTCCATCTTAGCCACCATCGCTTTCGCACGTGCAGCAGCCTCGATCTTACCTTGCGGGAGCAAAGCCAACTGGCTTACCTTCGCAGCTACGAACAACATCGCCGAACCGTTCTTACAAGCCGCAGCACATGCGCCGCAACCGATACAGGAAGCAGCATCCATCGCTTCGTCAGCAACGGGCTTCGGAATAGGAATTGCGTTCGCGTCAGGTACACCACCGGTGTTGACACTCACGAAACCACCTGCCTGCATGATCTTGTCGTACGCACCGCGATCCACCATCAAGTCCTTGATTACAGGGAACGCACGGCTACGCCATGGTTCAACGGTGATCGTCTCACCGTCTTTGAACTTACGCATGTGGAGCTGGCAGGTCGTGATAGCGCTGTCAGGTCCGTGCGGGTGACCGTTGACGTACATCGAGCACATACCACAGATACCCTCACGGCAGTCGTGATCGTAGGTAACAGGGTCTTTGTGCTCTGCAACGAGTTGCTCGTTGAGAATATCGATCATCTCCAAGAACGAAGCACCTTGGAAGACGTGCTTCAGGTCATACGTCTCAAAATGACCTTGTGCTTTAGGTCCGGCTTGACGCCATACCCTAACTTTTATATCAATATACTGATCCATTGTTCTATGTATTATTGATTAATTAAATTGTTTTCCAGAAAGTACAATACTAAAAATACTATACCCACTAATAAAGGAGCCACAACATATCCAATAATATGGATTACTTTACCCAGTTTTTCTCCAAAAGTTTTTTTCATGGATTCCAGTTTACCAAACTTTTCAGTTTTACCAGCGACCCATAAATATAAGGAGTAGCAACCAAAGCAAATGGCAAAAATTCCTAATATTAAATTAAACATCTCTTTTTAATTCTTGTAATTTCTTGTCTTCCTTTCCGTGAATTCGTAGTCAAGCGGCTCCTTGATGAGTTGCGGTTCCTTGTCGTCGCCCATATATTTCCAGCAGCCGACATAGGCGAACTTGTCATCCTGACGGAGAGCCTCACCTTCCGGTGTCTGGTATTCCTCGCGGAAGTGACCACCGCAGCTCTCCTCACGATGGAGCGCATCTACAGCCATCAGACGACCAATCTCAATGAAGTCAGCCAGACGGAGCGCTTTTTCGAGCTCGTTGTTCAGGCTGTTCGCCTCACCCGGGATATAGACGTTCGTCCAGAACTCTTTCTTGATGGCATCGATCTTCGCAATACCTTCCTTCAAGCCTTCAGCCGTACGACCCATACCTACGAAGTCCCACATGATGAGACCCAGCTCTTTGTGGATCGAATCTACCGAACGCTTTCCTTGGATAGCCATCAGTTTGTCGATCTTGTCTTGTACAGCCTTCTCAGCCTCAGCGAACTCAGGCAGGTCGGTACTCATACGCGGAACACCGATCTGGTCGCTCAGGTAGTTCTGAATCGTATAAGGAAGTACGAAGTAACCGTCAGCCAAACCTTGCATGAGGGCCGAAGCACCCAGACGGTTAGCACCGTGGTCGGAGAAGTTCGCCTCACCGATACAGAACAGACCCTTAACGGTCGTCTGCAGCTCGTAGTCCACCCAGATACCACCCATCGTGTAGTGGATAGCCGGGAAGATCATCATCGGGTTCTCGTACGGGTTCTCGTCCACGATCTTCTCGTACATCTGGAACAAGTTTCCGTATTTCTGTGCAACCACGTCCTTACCGAGGCGCTGAATAGCGTCCGAGAAGTCGAGGAAGACAGCCAAACCGGTATTGTTCACGCCGTAACCCTTGTCGCAACGCTCTTTAGCAGCACGCGAAGCAACGTCACGCGGAACCAAGTTACCGAAGGCCGGATAACGACGCTCGAGATAGTAGTCACGATCCTCTTCGGGGATGTCACGACCCTTGATCTCACCGGCTTGCAGACGCTTTGCATCCTCCAGTTTCTTCGGCACCCAGATACGACCGTCGTTACGGAGCGACTCCGACATCAGTGTCAGCTTACTCTGGAAATCACCGTGCTTCGGAATACAGGTCGGGTGGATCTGTGCGTAGCAGGGGTTAGCGAACAAAGCGCCGTGACGGTACATCTGCATAGCAGCCGAACCGTTCGATGCCATCGCATTCGTACTCAGGAAGAAGGTGTTTCCGTAACCACCGGAACCAACTACCACAGCGTGCGCGAAGAAGCGCTCAATACGGCCGGTAACCAGGTTACGGGCAATGATACCACGCGCACGTTTCTCGCCGTTCTCATCCGGGATGAGGACGATGTCCAGCATCTCGTAGCGGGTGTACATCTTCACTTTGCCTTTACCTATCTGACGACTCAAAGCGCTATATGCGCCGAGGAGCAACTGCTGACCGGTCTGACCCTTGGCGTAGAACGTACGGCTTACCTGTGCACCACCGAAAGAACGGTTGTCGAGAAGACCTCCGTATTCGCGTGCGAAAGGAACGCCCTGTGCCACACACTGGTCGATGATATTATTGGAAACTTCCGCCAGACGATATACGTTCGCCTCGCGAGCACGGTAGTCACCGCCCTTGATCGTATCGTAGTAGAGACGATAAACGCTATCACCATCGTTCTGGTAGTTCTTCGCAGCGTTGATACCACCTTGTGCAGCAATAGAGTGCGCGCGGCGCGGACTGTCCTGAATACAGAAGTTCAGCACGTTAAAGCCCATCTCTGCCAGCGAAGCCGCAGCACTCGCACCTGCCAGACCGGTTCCAACAACGATGATGTCCAGACGGCGTTTGTTAGCAGGGTTGACGAGTTTCTGGTGGTTCTTGTAGTTAGTCCACTTCAGCTCTAACGGACCTGCAGGAATCTTCGCCATTTCCGGCGTGATAACCGGCGTGGTAGCCTCTTTCACAGCCTCCGCTACTTTGTTTACCGCAGCTTCTGCTACATCCAATGCAGCCTCAGCAGCCTTTACGGCTACTTTCTTAGCTGCCTTAACAGCAGCTTCCTTTATTTCTTCTTTCTTTGCCATAATGTTAAAATTTTATAGCATAGCCAGACCCATGCCGAAGTAATACAAAACAACGATAGCGAACGGCAGAACGGCCAACGTAGCAACGATGCAACCGATCACTTTGATACGTTTCATCCACACGAGGTTGTTCCAACCCAGCGTGTGCAGCGCCGACCATACACCGTGGTTCAGGTGGAACCAGAGGGCGCAGAGCCAAATCAGATACAGCACGCAGTAGATCTGACCGCAGCAAGGAGCCGTGAACAGTGCCTTTACATAAGCCGCACCGTCCGTCGGGCTGAACGCACCTGCGGTAGCACCTTCGGTAATCTCAGCCAACTGCATACGGAACCAGAAATTGTACAGGTGCAGCACGAGGAAACCGATCACGATCGTACCAAGCACGAGCATGTTCTCCGATTCCCAATCTACGCCTTCTTTCTTACCTGTTACCGCATAGCGGTCGTTACCGCGCGCTGCACGATTCTGGATAGTCAGATAGATTGCATAGCAGAAATGCACCAGCACCAGGAATGCCAGACCGAGCGTGCCGATGAGGGCGTACCAGTTGGCTCCGAGAAACTCGCAAATCATGTTGTAGGCATCTTCCGAGAATACCACGGCCAGGTTCATACAGCCGTGGAAAAGCAGGAAGAAGACCAACGCCAGGCCTGTCAAGCTCATAACGAACTTACGGCCGATAGAAGAGTCTTTTAACCACATAAAAATTGTTTGATTTTGATATTATTTAAATTATTTGTGTTTGTCAAAAACCTTTGCGGGTGCAAAGGTACAAAAAAAATCCGGAATATACAAATAAAATTTGCACAATTGAAAAAAAAGTTGTACTTTTGCAGTCGAATTTAAAATGCGGAAATATGGACTTATCATATTAGTAGGCCTGTTGCTGGTAGCTCATAGTGCGCTGGCGCAGGTGTCGAATGCGGGGCGATCGGTGTTTTCTTTCATGAGTCTGCCGGTGTCTTCGCGTATCAATGCGCTGGGCGGCAGCAACGTCAGTCTCAGCGACGGAGACATCTCGATGGGCATGTGTAACCCTGCCCTGCTCCATGCCAACAGCCATATGATGCTGCAGCTCAATTACTCCTACTATCTGCCCGGCACCATGTTCGGTTCCGCCCTCTACGGGCATAACTTCGGGCGCTCCAAAGTAGAGGCTCCTTACACCGGAGACGGTGAGCCGGATAAGCCTAACTACTTCGCCGTGGGCCTTCACTACCTTGATTACGGAAAGATGAAATATGCGGACGACCATGGTACCCTTACTGGCGGTACCTTCGGCGCACGGGACATCCTTATTGACATTATGTACGCGCGCCAACTAGGTCCGATGTTCAAAGTGGGTGTCACGCTCAAGCCCGTATATTCCATCTACGAGCATTACAACTCGTTCGCCCTCGGAGCAGATGTCGGTGCGCATTTCCAGACCAAAGACTCCACCTTCCAGATGGGTCTGGTGCTGCAAAATATCGGTTGGCAACTCAAAGGATTCTACACCGATGAGGATGGTACGGGTCATGAGATCCTGCCGCTCAACCTGCAGTTAGGTCTCACCTATCGCGTGAAACAAGCACCCCTGCGGTTCCACATGCAGATCCACAACATGCAGACCTGGTACCTCAACTACGAATGGACATCGCTCGACAAAAGCCTCACGACCGGAGACATCATCTCCCACGACGTACCTTGGTACGACATGCTATTCCGCCACACGATTTGGACGGTTGAAGTCGTGGACAAACGCGAGCGTTTCTACATCGCTTTCAGTTACAACCACCGTCGTCGTGCGGAGTTGAACCTGATCGACCAGCGTTCGCTCGCTGGTTTTGCATTGGGACTCGGTATCCGCATCAAACAGGCACATGTGGATTTTGCCATCAGCCAGATGACCAAGTCCAATTTCTCCTACCAGGTAGGATTAACGTTAGATATCAATTCTTTAATGAGATGAGCAAAATAATTGTTGCCATTGACGGCTATAGCAGTTGCGGCAAATCCACTATAGCCAAGGCGCTCGCCAAATACGCCGGCTACACCTATGTGGACACCGGTGCCATGTACCGCGCGATTGCCCTGTACACCCTTCGCAACAACCTGACGGAAACAGCCGACATCATTGCCGCGCTGCCGCAGATAGAGGTGGGTTTTGTGCTTGTGAACGGTGCGCAACACGTCACCTTGAACGGCGAAGACGTCGAGGGTTTGGTGCGTACCTTGGAGGTAGGCAATCGCGCCAGCCAGGTCTCGCAGATCAAAGAGGTACGTGCGTTCCTCGTCGCGCAGCAACAGAAGATGGGCGACGCGAAAGGTATCGTCATGGACGGCCGCGATATCGGTACAGTGGTTTTCCCGAAAGCCGAACTCAAGCTCTTCCTCACCGCCAGCCCCGAAGTGCGGGCACAACGGCGTTACGATGAATTGGTTGCCAAAGGCGAGAAGCCGAACTACGATGAAGTGCTTGCCGATGTCAACGACCGCGATTACCGCGATACGCACCGTGCGGAGAGCCCGCTGCGCCAGGCAGAAGATGCAATCGTTGTGGACAACAGCCACATGACTCCGGACGAACAGATGGAAGTCATTTATGGCCTCTTTGATAAAATCTTAAATCAAAAATCTTAAATCATAAATGGTTGTATCGATTGATACAAACTCCGGTTTCTGCTTCGGTGTGACACGTGCCATCCAAGCAGCAGAGAGCGAACTTCAGAAAGGTTCGCTTTATTGCTTGGGCGATATCGTGCATAACGGACAAGAGGTCGCACGGCTCGAACTCAAAGGACTTGCCACCATCGATTATGATGACCTGCGTACGCTTCCTTCTCATTCGCGCGTGCTCCTTCGGGCACACGGGGAACCGCCCTCCACCTATTGGATTGCGCAGCAACGCGGCATAGAGATCATCGATGCCACCTGTCCTGTGGTCAAAAAACTGCAGGACCGTATTCGTGCCTGCTACGAGCAGCATCGCAACGACGAAGCCGTTCCACCGCAGATCATCATCTACGGCAAACCCGGACATGCCGAGGTTATCGGTCTGCAAGGCCAGACCAATAACACCGCAATCGTCATCGAGTCCGTTGATCAACTCGACCGCCTCGATTTCACACGCCCCATCTACCTCTTCTCCCAGACCACCAAATCCGTTGAAGGCTTCCATGCCCTCGTAGAAACCATTGAATCGAGATTCCGCGATACCGGGATTCCGGGATACCGTTTCGAATACCACGACACCATCTGCCGCAGCGTAGCGAATCGCGTGAAAGAGCTCCAAGCCTTCGCTCGCGCCAATGATATCGTTCTCTTTGTTGGTGGCACTAAATCCTCCAACGCGAAAGTGCTCTTTAATCATTGCAAAGAAGCAAATCCGAATACTTTCTTTATTTCGTCACCCGACGAAGTCGAAAATCTCAAATCAAAAATCATAAATCATAAATCAACAAATCCCGACACGAAGGTCGGGATCTGTGGTGCCACCAGCACGCCTTTATGGCTCATGGAAGCCGTTAGCGAACGCCTGTCAGCTTCTTGATTTTCGCATTCAGCTTATCGCATTTCATCAGGTCCTCCAGACTCAAATGCATCCGGTAGTTCCAGAAATGGCGCGGGTTAGCCGGTACGTTGATACGTTCAGCAAACTGGTCTTTGAGGCGTACATCGCCGTCGATAGCCAACCAGTCTTGCAGCGGTAGAATCGTCCACATAGCCGGGCTGTACATATGCTGGTTGATGATGAACTCGGCAATCTCCGGACTCATCTCTTGCGGTGCATCGCCCCACCAACCCATCTGCTCGTTGTAGAAACGCTGGGTAACAGCGCGATCCTCTTCCCACCATGCGCGCAGCGGATTCATATCATGCGTACCGGTCGTGCAAACACTCTGATACGGTGCATCAGCCGGGTGAGCGAACTTAACCGTCGGATCTTTCGGCATACGTTGGATCTCCAGACTCAGGATCTGCAACTCATGCATTACGTCAGGTACACAAGCCGGAACCATACCGAGGTCCTCGCCGCAGCAGAGCATGTGCGTAGCACCGATCAGCGTCGGTAACTTGCGCATAGCCGAATCACGCCAGAACTGCGTGTGACGACGGAAGAAATACTCATTGTAGATACGCATCAGCACTTCTTTCTGATCGCTGTAGAGCTCGTTGAACGAGTGGCTCTGATAGATCGAGATGCGCGGGTGTAACCATCCCGGACGACGCTGATCTTCCACGAACAGCACTTCGCAATGCAGATAGATCAAGCCGTTGCAGATGTTATGTACGGCTGCCTCACTCAGGCCGGAAGCCTTCAGTTGCTTCTCGTCGCCGAGCAGACGATCTGCCCATTCCTGCACCTTCAATTGGGTGTCGAACTCTGGTTTGAACCAGTAAACATAGCCGTCATTGGTGTTCAGGGCATTCGCCTTCGCCCATTCGGTATCAAAGCCCAGCACGTCACCCAAGAAATTGCTACGGATATACGGCTTCGTCATGCGGTCCCAATCCAAACAAACTCCTTGTGCGCACAGGTCGTCGTACGAATACGGCAGGGCCGGAACGAAATGACCGCATAGTCCCCATACATCCTGCTTGCGCATTTGCCAGATACGGAAGAAACCGAGGATATGATCGACGCGGTACGCATCGAAATAATCCTGCATCTTCTGGAAGCGTTTCTGCCACCAGCCGAAGTTATCCTCCGCCATCTTGTCCCAGTTATAGGTCGGGAAGCCCCAGTTCTGTCCGCGTGCATCGAAATCATCGGGCGGTGCACCGGCACTGGCATCCAGATTAAAGAGCTCCGGATAAACAGCTGCATCGACGGAGTCCGGACTGATGCCGATAGGTATATCACCCTTCATGGCCACACCGATCGAGTGCGCATAAGCGACCGCATCTGCCAACTGCTTGTCCGCATGGAACTGCAGGAACTTATAGAAGTCTTTCGGCTGTTTGTCGCGTTTCGCCAAGAAAGTTGCGTACGGCTCCAACCAACTGTCGTTCTTCTTAATAAACGCCTTGTACTCCTCGCTGCTGAAGAGAGCGTCTTTGTCTTGCTTGTAGAGCGCCTTGAAGAACACCATCTTCTTGTCATAGACGTTCTGGTAGTCCGCAATCGTCAGCGCATTGAGTTCTGCCTTCTGTGCCTCGTATTTCTTCTGCTGTGCCGGCGTCAACTTACCCATCTTCTCAATATTGATGTAGATCGGATGGAGTGCAAAGACGGAAACGGCATTGTACGGATAGCTATCGAGGTTGTTATGACGCAGCGTTGTATCGTTGATCGGCAGGGTCTGGATCATCTGCTGACCGGTAGCCGCAGCCCAGTCGGCCATCTTCTTCAGGTCTTGGAACTCACCGATACCGAAGCCTTCGGCACTACGCAGCGAGAACACCGGAACGGCCACACCGGATCCCTTCCAGCGCGGTTGGGTACGACGGAAAGCACGGTCGTTCTCGTAGATCACACTACCCTTCTCTACGCCCCAAATCTGGCGGTTCTCTCCCCATTCGGTATCGATTACCGCACCCGATTTGAGATCATAGATCACGTATTTGTACTCCACGATATCCTGGCCTTTGACGTTGATGTCTGCGCGCCAAATCGGGAAGTCGGCATCGTTCATCACGAGCTTGTCATCCGGGTTCCAGTCGCCTAACTCGGCGCAGTTACCGATGATCGCCACACCGTGCGTCGGCTTGATCTGCGGCAAGTCAATCGAGAAACGGATATTACCCTTCGGAGCCTTGGCCTTCATCGGGTTTTGACGAGCAAACAAGGACTTCAGGAACACGGTCGTATAGAAACTGTCCTCGTACGTGCTGGCCTGCCATGCATCGCGAACAATAAGGTTCTTGTCGGCAGCCTTGAGTGTCAATACGCGCGGTTCACCGGCCTCGTAGATATACTGTCCCTCGCCTACGCGGATGGCGTATTTATACTGAATAACACCTGCGAAATCGCTCACCGGCACATTAGCCTGCCAGAAATCAGTTCCCTGACAATTAAGCACCAACGGCGATTTCTCGGACCATCCCAAAATCGACTCTTGCGTCTCGATCACGCAAAGACTCTGCCCATACTCGGCACGATAATGAATCTGAAAATTAATGTTCATGATATTGTGTTTTATTAAGTATTTTCGTTGTTTTGTGGCCTAGTAGCCTAGCATCTTAGTTTCCTAGTATCCTATAAATCGGCTACAAAGATACTACATTTTTTTCAATCTTGCAAATAGAATATTATTTTTTTCTTAAAAAGGGCCAAATTAGGCAGGGAAGCAATGTATTTATAATCCAGAGGAGCACCCCTGCCAAAGCTGCATTCATCGTTCCAAATACCGCAATCGCCCATGCCCCGCGTACCCCTACTTCCGCAATCGGCACATTCGGCGTAATTGTCACCAGCAGATAATACAACGCGCTCTTCCCTAGTCCCCCTAGGATTCCAAGGTCTCCTAATCCCCCTAGTGCATAAATCACCAGCACCAACTGCACGCACCAGCACAACAAGCGAACGATACTTTGCCCCGTAGAGATTAGAATCAGTCGCCGTGACACATCGGCCCATCGCCTCAACAACCTCGGCGCCATCACTAGCCCTACCGCCAAAAGAATCACTGCCGCGACAACAGCAATCCACCATTCACCTGACGGTGTCCCCGTCAAACGGGGAAACCCTAGACGGAAGGGGCACCATTCACCATTAGCCATCATCGCTGCTAACCCTGCAGTGATGATGGCCATCGTCATCGTCGCACTCCCCACAGCCCCCATACTCAACACTTTCTTCCACACATCTCCTTCATTCTTTAATTCTTTCACTCTTTCATTCATTAACACCCCTCTCGCCGGGTATTCCCCGAGCCGCCAAGGAGTCACCAACCCCGCCAACTTGCTATAATACACCTGCCTGTGCGCTTCAGTCCAGGACATTCTTTCACTCTTTAATTCTTTCACTCCTTCATTCATTAAAGAACGCCACCTCCACGCTTCCAGCGTCATGTTCACCGGCATCAGCGCTACAGCAATCAGCAGCGCGCAAATCTGCATCCCGTTCATCCCGCAGATAGCCGCCCAAAGCCCCGCATAGTCGTCGTACGTAGCCATCTTCCACGCCAACCACGCACAAGCCGCGATTGCAACAACCCACTCGATGATATAATATAGCGTCTTTTTGTCCATAAATCCGCTGCAAAGATAGTAAAATTATTGCATATATGCAAAATATTTTGTACTTTTGTGCCGTGAAAAGGAGATTTCTATACATTGTAATACTTTGCTGCACACAGTTTTTGTGTGCAGAAGAATCTTTAAACTTTCAACTTTCAACTTTCAACTATACGATTGATGAAATCGTATCGGACATCTACTCCTACCTCACCGAGTTCAGCGAGGTCGATTATGAGCAACTCCAAACGGACCTCTATGCCCTTCATGACGCACCCATCGACCTCAACCATACCTCCGACGAGGAACTCTCCCAACTCTATTTCCTCTCCCCGCAGCAGATAGACGACATCCTCGCGTACGCAGACAAACATCCCTTCGAATCGCTCTATGAGTTGCGAATGATCCAGAGTCTGGAGGATTATGAGATACGCGATCTGCTACCTTTCGTGCGCGTAGGCGCGAGTACGCCCGAAAATAAAATGTACGCGCGCGAGGTCTTTGCCCATGCCACGCACGAAATCACCACGCGCGTTGATGCACGCAACATAGAAGCCTTCGAGGGCACCGACCCTATGTTCGCGCAAGGTCGCTATCGCTTTGATTATCATCGCAAAGTCACTTTCGGCGCACAACTTCGCCGACCTGCCGGTGGACGCGCCCAAGATCTCCAATACGGAGCGTACCTCCAGTTACGCGACATAGCGCCGCACTTACATACCATGGTAGGCGGTAATTTCCAAGCCTCTTTTGGTCAGGGACTCGTCCTTGCGCCTGTCTTCCATGCCGGCAAATCGATGTACGTAGCCTCAGCAGGCCAAAACACCCAGGGACTCCGTTACTACAGCTCAGTGGATGGTGCTGGTCTCCACGGCGCAGGCACTACCCTTCGGTGGGAATGGGGAAAAGCCACGCGTCTCGATGCCTCCGTGCTCTATTCTTTCAACCATTATAACGATACCACTTGGCGGCATCTGATCGGTGCCAACCTCACTTTCCGCCATAAACGGCTCGAACTCCAACTCACCGGCATCGGGTCCATCTACTCCGACTCCATCCATCCCTACCGCAACGCCAAGTACAACCGCCATTATTTCCGCGGTCGCGACCAAGCCGTCCTCGGTGCCTCTTTCCGTTATAACCACGGCTGGTTCGATCTCTTCGGCGAAATAGCCACCAATCAAAAATCACAAATCACAAATTCTAAATGGGGAATAGGTACAATCGTCGGCTGTCGTTTCTATCCCACAAGCGGCGTCTCCCTACTCGCCCTCTACCGCTATTACTCCCCTTGGTTTGATAACCAACTCGGCTATGCTTTCTCCGAGACCTCGCGCATCAACGACGAGAACGGCGGCTACCTCGGCTTCGACATCACCCGCCTCAACCACTGGCGTTTCCTCGGATATGGCGATGTCTTCTATTTCGAGGGCTATAAGTACGGCCTGGGCAACGACACCTGCACCCTCGGCTACGATGCCCTCGCAGAGGTCCAATATCACCAATCACCAATGGCCAATCACCAATGGAGCCTTTCCCTCCGCGCCCGCGCCAAAATGAAAGGCACCTCCACCTACTCTTTGCGCGCCATGTTCGACTGGCAACGCAACGGTTGGTCCCTCCGCACCACCGCCGATGCCAATATAACCCCTAATCCACTAACCACTAACCCGCTAACCCCTTACGGCGTCTCCCTCGCGCAGGATATCGCGTATGATTTCCAATCTCCAATGTCCAATATCCAATGTCCAATAGCTCTGAAATTCAGAGCTCAGTTCTTCGATGCCCGCGAATGGTCCAACCGTATCTACCTCTACGAGCACGATGTGCTCTACGCCTATTCCATCCCTGCCACCTACGGTCTCGGTGGTCGTTTCTACCTCTGTCTCCGCTGGCAGATCATCCCCCAACTGGCGCTCTATTTCCGTGCCTCCGAAACCGTCTATGCACAACAATGGGCAGCCGCTCACGACCGCCCACAATCTCGCACAGATTTTCATCTGTTATTACGCGCCAAGCTCTAACCTACTCAACCTTTGTGCCCATTAAGGAGTACTTTTCGCCGTTTCGGTGAATAAGTACCTGTCCGTTCCGGAGCATCTTTGTCGCCTTCACTTCCGCCTTCGCGTGCTCCACACCGGTGGTCTCACCATACGGCAGCACGTTGACCTTTACCAGCAATTCGGCGTAGCTGCTTTTTATCTCCCAGTCCTCGTCTTCATAACTGTAGAAACCGTATTTCACCGAATACTGTCCAGCCTCAATCGCATAGAACTTCACCCACACATTCGGGCTGGTAGGATCGGTATAGGCATCGCCGCCGTACCAATAATCAGAATCATAATCTTCGGTACCATCATCAGAAGTAATCCGGAACTCCACTCCTGCGGTTGCTGCCGGCGCATTGAGCGTATCCACAAACACGCTGCACCACTCAATCAGCCCCGACCAACTAAGAACAGCCTTGCTCCAATTGCTCTCGGCCTCGCCGTTCTCGTCCAGATTAACCGTCCCGAAATCAATCACATTGGGGTTGACGCTGATACTTACCGTCGCCCAACTCATCACACTGATCATCGCCAGTGCTAAAACTGTAAAAATCTTTTTCATCTGTATGTTGCTATATATATTTTTACAACCTTATCGCGCGTTTTTTAAGGAACACGCGCATACACGCGAAACATTACCAGGGCCCCCGAAAAATTTAGATTTTTTGGGGAGAGCGGAGGCAATGATCGCCCTCACCAATTAGCGGAGTGGTTTGGTCTTTGCGATCCATTTGCCGAACGCGAACGCGCACGCGAGGAGCATCAGCGGCCAGAATACATCGCCTATCGGGTCTTTGTACGGATCCTCACGATCTTCAGGTCCTCCTTCAGTATTTCCACCACCAATCTTTCGGATATGTCCTGCACGTCCCGGCGCATAAGCCGCCGGTGTCTCTCCGGCCAACGAAGCGCCCGAAACAGCTGCCTGCGGCAGAGTAGAACCAGTTCCAACCATCGTGGAGGTGGATTGCATCGTTGCTTCGGGGAACTGGGCGGTGCCCTGGGCATATACGCCCAGAACACTCACCATTGCCACTACCATCAATAAATATCTCAATGTCTTCATAATCATTCAAATTTTAAATTTTCAATCTTAAATCATAAATTATAAATATGAAATATTTATCTAACTTTCTTACCCGTCGCATCGTAGATAACGCCGTTATATAGGATATACATCTTGTCATTGTAGATGAATTTTTCAGGCGTTTGGTTAATGCCTGCATTGATTTCATCCAATGCTGTTGGCATATCTTCCTCTGCCTGGAGAACGATCTTCACAAGGAAGCGATCATCCACAGTGCCCGGCTCAAGATAGATCTCAACATCGTTTCTCAGCAGGTCATACTCAAGATTAGTGTACAAGTCTTTGAGAAGAATGCTCTTTACATAGTTTGTATTCACTTTCGTTGCGCTGAAGGTG
The DNA here is from genome assembly GCA_946187695.1 of uncultured Bacteroidales bacterium. Lineage (GTDB taxonomy): Bacteria > Bacteroidota > Bacteroidia > Bacteroidales > Paludibacteraceae > Colicola. The sequence continues at coordinate 40,083 of CAMHSB010000002.1, read as the reverse complement.
TACATTCCGCTTTGCGTCGGAGTAATACCCGCCGCATTCCATTCTTGTCCTTCGGCATAACTCATACCATTCGCGTACATACTTGTCACGCCGGCAAAGGTATAGAAGTTTATACGGCCGGTATTGATGATCTTACTACTCTCATCCGGAAATTCGAGCGCATTATCACGAGACAAATCATCGCAGAGTAAGAGGATCGTCTCATCGCTATCCTCACCGAAGCTTGCCGTAATACCGATCTCCATATCATCCGGTAAATTCTCAACGCGACGACGGGCTATGATATTGTTTTGCCGACCCGAAGCATCGAATTTTACATAACTGTCTTTTGCCACTTGGATAAAGAATCCGGTAAATGGTTCAAGGGTTGTGGAACTCATCGGATGTTGCTCGTAGGATCCTGTCGCATAATCATAGGTGGTTACATAACGCACATTCTTGCCGCCTGTCTCATCCCATACATATTTACCGGTTGGCTGTCCGTCTTTTATTTCAGGAACCAACTCCCCGGTTGCGATAGAACCACTAATTGCAACTCCTTCGCCATCAACACCATCCGCATCTTTCTTATAGGATGTCAAGAACGGATTCGCTATCAGGTTCCATCCTGCGTTGTTTGCGCTTACGCTAGGATTCAATGCTCCGTCTGTCATACCATATGCCGTAACCGCAATCGGATCTTTGGTTGCTTCATCAGCTGCCAACGTCATTCCGATCGGGAAACGCATAATCAGATACGGACGACCGTATTTAGGTGTTGCTGCAACCAGATAGCCACATCCCATATTGATATTCAATGGGTCAGCAGACCAGTTGTACCATACCCAACCTTTGCCGGTAGATGCGCGAGTAGCTCCATTATATTGTTTTACCCAGAGATCGACTGCATCACTTCCCTTATCGTCTGTAACAGGATTCCATGTCATCGTCTTCGGCACAGCCAGATCATAGTACTTGGTTGCATCAATGTAATAGTCGTATATCACCTGATTTCCCGTACCGGTTACATTGCCGACCACCTTGGCGTGAGGCATTGCAAAAGCTCCTCCTAACCAACTGTATCCGCCGCGCATGGTGAAGTGAGCTAAACGGATAGCATTGGAGATATCCGCCATACCGCCAGGATAGATAGACAATTTGCCGAACTTACCGGCAGCATTATTGGTAGTAATCTTTGCTCCCGGACGAACGACAATCTCCATATTATAGGTAATAGAGTCTTGCTCTGTAGCTGTTGCGCCGCCTGTCCATGTACGCAGGTTATCTGTCGTTATATCTGTGCTATTGATAATGAACGGTACTTGCAGAATCTTCTGCTTCAGCACATCACTTTCCGTGATCTGAATCAACATTTGTTGACATTGCTTACCACTGGCTCCTGCTACCAGACTGCTCAAGCCGGAGATACGTTTGAGGTCGCCGCCAATAGCGGACATCACTGCTTCGCCCTCTTCCGATTCTCCAATCTGCACTTTCGTTAAACTACCGCTACCGCTATAACTTACAGCAATCTCATTGGTTCCCCATTCCATTACTTCAAGTGTCAAATCGGTAACCGGCGATATACTCAGCAGTCGAATCTCTTCTATGCCGCCACTATACAATCCCCATTTCCATTGGCCACGATTCAAGCGAATCAACGGATTGGTATTCGTGTTAGCAGTGCGAACGTTATACGTTACAGCATTGATATTCTCCGCAGCTGTGTTTTTATGATCTAGTGTCCAGAAGTACGTATAGCCACCGCCCCATAGTGAAACCGCACCTCCACCATTACCAAGAGTCGTTGTGGTAGAACCGAACATCGGCAGGTTGTTCTGCAAACCAAACTTCACTTTTTCGCCATCTGTATGGAAGCCTCTTCCTCCTGTAGCATTATTAGCAGTACTGCCATTGGGAGTAAGTTCTGTAGATGCCAAAGATACGATTCTGAATCCATATGCAGCCGGACAATAAGCTATAGTAGGATTAGTAGCATTGTTAACACCAATCATCACTGGATCTTGCGTCGCATTGGTTGTTATATTGCCCGGCAGCGCATACCATGTCTTGCCGATGCGGGCGGCCATCACAAACTGACTCGGCAGATGACGACCGTTGACGGAGGTCGTATTCAGCGTAGCCGACATGGACTTGTATTCCCTATCTACCACTTTGCCTGCCGCTGAAGTCGCTACTATGGTGGAACCTGCTAAATCCAAACCATCCGTTGTACCCGTCGGGTTGTAGAATACATATACATCCATATCAATTGCTCCGGATCCATTAGCAGTTACAGCGCTATAATCGGCCTGGCGGATGGCAAAGAGATCGTGTTCTCCCGTGCCTGAACAGTCGTTAGCAGATACTCCACCTATAGTAAACGTAAAGGCGGCATTCGGAGCCAAACCGGTTCCCTCAATGTGCAGCGCTTTTTGCGAGCGAACAATCTGTCCAGCGCTCGTGCTGATCCAGATAGGTGTCTTGGGTGTTCCCACTTCTTCGTCTGTCAGACTCAAGTCCGCACAAGTGAACAAATAATCCTCATAGGCTTTACATTTGAATGTTCTGCTGGCGGCCATCGTCTCGCCGCAGGCATTCTTCGCTGTCACATCGATTTGGTAAGTGGCACCTGTTGTCAAACCGGTCCCTTCCCAACTGGTGTATGTCACGTCGCTGGCATCCAGCGTTCCGCCGGTAGACTCCGCCGGAAGAGGAAGTATACGTGTTATCTGTACGTCATATTTCAGCGAAGAGTTTGCACCTGCTGTGGTCTGTATTGCAGAGGTTGTAGCTCCACCCCAACTCAAGTTAGCAGTTGTCGAACCAACCTCATCCAAGGCAATTGCCAATGTACCTTCCAATTCAGCACAATGAGGAGTAAAGTCCTGATGACTATACGCTGTCGGATTTTCTGCGTCACAACTATTATACGCCTGTACCATGAGACGATACTCATTATCAACCGTCAAATTCTTAAGCACAGCATCATTTGTGTACGATGTGGTCGTAACAACCGTCGGGTTCGGAGATGTAAGAACAGTTGTTGTGGTTCTATTACCTAATTGCACGTTATAATGCGTTGCACCGTCAACAGCATTCCATGCGGCTGCTGCCTCCCATTTGCTTGTGCTTGTGTTATAAACAGGCGTAATAGTCGGGATTGTTACCGTTGAAGAATGTATATCCGGACACTCGAAGTTTACAGTAGCCGTCACATCCGAAGCCGGAAGGTCAAACGTAATAATCGGGTCTGCTCCACTGTCATCGTAGGTAAACGACACAGCCTGCCCATTATCGTCGCGCACAATAGTAGCACCCTGATAACTTGTACCTGGTTCATTTATGTATAAAGTTAGCGTAATAGTTGTACCAACTTCTCCGCAACCTATATCCGGTACTACCAAGTTTACTCCGACGCCAGAAGAAGGGTTGGTCTGTGACAAAACATAGATAGCCGTCGGCTTACAAGAATAAATGCCATAATTACAACCATATACTTGGCCTTGATAAATGGCATAATAGGTTCCTGCGGCTGCTTGATCCCCGGCATTATAATCCGGACCACTCGGATAGTTGGGCTGGCAATTTTGGTCGGCTGAAGTCGCCCAATATCCCATAAATGCCCAACCGGGAACTTCTGCTGCTTCATTCGGGAAATATGCACCGATGGCTATGGTGCTTGTAGAAGCGCCTCCTACACCGTCATGTAAAGTCACGGATGGTATCTTTTTGTAGATATATACCTTTCCGGATCCATTGTAACATGCCATTTTTGGAGTAGAATTGTCTGATAAGTGCATATATGGCACATTGGTATTGGTTGTGTTATGGACATAAACTTGTCCAGGGGAAGAACCTCCTCCTGGGGAAGTGATGGTCCATAAATGATTTGCTACAGAACCATTATCGCTTCCTTTTAAGTAGTTTTGACCAGACGTAGCAGCCCCATCAGTGTAATAGTAGTTTTGCCCGTCAAAAATACTCCAACCGCTTGCTGAGCCGCTTAATGTAAACTCAGCTACACCTTCCGATCCGTCCAGCGTAATACTTTCCTCAGGCGTTCCTGTTACAAAAGAATTCAATACTTTAACACAAGAACAGTTGTTTCCGCTGGAGTATGGTTGCATAGCCCACAAACCGCTTTTAGACCCTGCGATAATATACGAATCGCTGGTGTTTAGTGTACTCGGATCTGTCACTAAATCATACCGCCCCTCAGCAATACTTGCTGTTGCCCACGCGTGCGCGCTCGTTCCTATTACCAATAGTACTGCGCATAAATATTTAAATACGTTTCTCATAATCGTATTATTTGTAATGATATTCGTTTTCATAATCTTCAAATCTTTAAACATTAAACTTTAAACATTAGAATGAATATCATTCTTCTTTACCCCAGATAGCATACCATGTCTGACCGGTTGCCTCTACTTGTACTCCGGCTTTTACCAATCCTTCAGTGGCTTCAGTGATGGGTGTACCTGCTGCCCATAATGCTTCTGCTGTCGTCTGTGGCAACCAACCCACCAAGTGGTAGTGCGACGTCTCGCAATCCTCACTCGTCGGGTTCGCATCACTCGCATCCGATAGGCTCGGTGTGTTGATATCCGGTATGATGCTATATCTATCGTCGGACAAGCGTGCCGAAACTGTCTGAGTCGCATTGCCATGAACATAATCTACAAATCGGTCAGACAAAATTGGCAATACCGTCACGGCCAGCACTTTCGTTACACTTCCGTCTGCGGAAGAGGTGAAGGTACAGTTGACAGCATCACTCGTTACGCCGTTCGCAACCAACACTTCATAACCGCTTGCCGGAGCATGACTATGCGAACCAACCTTACCTGTCAGGGCTGACGAGAAGGTAAACGCTTTGTTCGTCGGATTAGCCGGCGAGTAACCCACATTCACTTTCACGTACTGACCTTTGCTATTGGTCTCATCGTAGTACATAATCAGCGTCTCTATCGGCGTATTCGAGCCGTCGCGCTTGAGGATAATCTCCTCTGGCATAATATCTCTCACTTGTACAGTCAGCGTCACGCTCTTGGCACTTCCGTCATTCGGTGCATTCACCGTTATCGTCGCATCGCCTTGTGCCAAACCGTTCACGCGGAAACCGTCATCCGTCACATTGGTGATACTTGCGTACGTGCTACCGGCGCTTACCGTCGCAGTCCAACTATGGTCATATGCATCGCTCGGCGTAATCACCACATCCAGAGTCTTGTTCGCGCCGGTACTGATGTTCACCGTTCCGCTTACAGGGCCTGTGGTGGTAGAAACAACCGTCGCGCCATCTTTCACTTCAAGCGTACTTACCATCTTCTTCGTGTAAGTAGCAGCTATCGTGATGTCATAGGCCGGCATTGTGAAGGTAGTGTTCGCCGTGGTCGGCTTATCGCCGGTCAGCAAGGTCGAAGTCACATTGTCGCCGCCTGTTGTCTTCGTGATTGTCCAACTCGTGAACGAATAGCCGGAAGACGGGTTAGCCGTCAGAGTAATCGTCTCGTCAGCATGCTCATATACCTTGTCTGCCGAAGGCGAACCGCCTGTCGCGGAATTCATCGTCACGCGGTAACGCGGCGTACATGCAGGGTTGGTGCAATAGGTGTACGCTACTACTTCAGCATCCGGGTTATATTTATATAATTGGAGAACTTGTTGGCTGGTTCCATAATATCTAAACCTCGCGCCTCCGTTCATCTGTAATTTAGGGCCGGCACTGGATGTGATATCCACATGATCAGTCGAATATGCTAACGTATTGGTGTATTCCTCGCTTGTGCTGGAGTTCAAACCATTGGAGTTAGCCGTTCGTCCGATATAGTAACCCGAAGCAGACTTGATGGTATAATTGCTCGTCTCGCCCACTTTAGCAATCGTCCACTTGCTGGCGTTAACAGTACTATTCGCTGTAATAGAACCATCTGATATTGTCACACCAATATAGTTATCGGCTGCGTCCAAAGTACTCAAACTACCATCAAACGCACGACTATTGTCATCACGAACAATCAGGTAATCACCACTCCAGTTACTTGGCGCGGAGGTCACCTTTTGGTAAGCAGGAACAACTTGCGTATCTTTCTCGCCATATACAGCTGTATAGGTCTTACTCGTGGTTAATGTTCCCGACGAACTTCCGGCAGCGTGATAATTCGCCAAACCGGTAATAGCGGTAGGATCTGTCTCTGTGCCGTCACCGCTCCACGTCGTTCCTTCTATCCATCCTAAGAACGAAGAGCACTCAGCGTCACTCGGTGTAACCGTCGGGAATGTGAAGCTCTCACCCGAATAGATATCACCAATCGGTGTGAATGTTCCTTTGCTATGCGTCTCCAAGGTGATTGAGAGTGGTGTCTGCGCCGTGAATGTCGGGGCAAGTGTCAGTGTACCAGTCGCTCCTGCAGAAACCGTCACGGTAAATGTCTGCGCAACGCTTACCGGCAAGGTAGATCCCACTGCCGGAGTGATGGTCGCTGTTCCGGTCGTCAAGCCTGTTGCCGTAAATCCGGTGAGATCATAATGCGTAGCCGGAGTCAGTGTTACCGTTAAATCTACGGCTGTACAAGTCTTCACAGTAGAACCGCTGGTTACGGGTGATGCACTCTTCGTCACACTTACCGTACCACCCGTCGGTGCTGCTGTATAGGTCGGCGTTACGCTCGTTCCACAATCCGCACAAGTTATTGTATAACCGGAATATCCGCCATAAGTTACGGCAACTGTTTTTATTTGTAATCCTCCGTTCGCATAAATATAGAAACTGGTATGATCTCCAGTTGGTGTAATTGATACATCTGTCCAATCCGTATATACGCTACTGCCCGGTCCTGCTGGTATAGATCCACTTCCAATATCTCCACTTGTTGGTTGTGCAGTTGCATTAGACGAACAAATGTATATATCTCTTGCGCTTCCTGCATTATGTCGACCGGTAACTGTAATATTGGATATATTACCGCTAAATGTAGGCGAACCAAGACTATTGTTATCTGCATTCTTACGTATACCTACACAATAAACATCGGTTGCACTTATCGTTACTTTATTTATGGTGATTTTTCCGCCCCATGTACCTGATGCTGAAGTTATAGTATAATTTCCATAGCTCGTAGTAGTTCCAGAAACAAAACTGGTACTAATTTCAGATTCTGTTAAATATACAGTTGTACTTCCTCCTGTTGCAAACACCGCATAGAAGTTTGCATCCGCATTAATCTGAGGCGAACCGGCTACATCCGTGAACAACGGACTTGTGCCGTGTACATAACTTGTCGTGTTCGTCCATCCGACAAATGTCTTGTCGCAAGGAGTTCCGTCAGGCGTCGTGGCAGGGAAGTTACTAATCTTACCTCCGTGGTCAACTACCGTCGTCTGACCATCGTCGCCGATCTTATTGCCAACAGCCGAACCGCCTACGTACCAATCTACTTTATGTGTCTGTACTGCCGTTATGGTAATGCTTACGTTACTCGTAATAGTTCCCGTCAGCGTAAGTGCCCCGGTAGCAGAATTCCAAGTATACGTAGTTCCACTGACTGTTATACTCGTCGGCAGACGATAGCCATCATTAGCACTAATGGTGTATGTCAAACCTGCTGCCGAACCGGTATATTCATACGAACTCGGAATAGCAGGACTGGACGAACAATTATTCAGCGTGGAGGTGATAGTGTAAGTATGCTTGGTCCATTTCGCATACAGCGTCATGGTCTCGTCCACTTCATCCGAAGCAAAGTTCCACTCATTGGTGCATGCCGGCTCTTTGAACCAACCACCGAAGTCCCAACCGGTAACACTTGGCGCAGGACTCGGAGCACTAATCTTACTACCTGCAGCCACATTTGTCAATTTGGAGATAGCACTTCCATGACCTTGTAAATCAAAACTTACCTCACCTTTCACAAATGTCTTGCTCATTACAAGCGAGTGATCCGTAACATTCAATGTGGCTGTTACGTTGTATGTAGAACCGACGATCATGCCACTCAAAGTCGCATTGTTGTTACTTCCCGTATTACCAATCCAACCGTTGTAATTCGTCTTTGCCTTAAAGTCTTGCGACTCACCCGCCGCGTTCGCAGGAGCGTAGTTCTCATAAGTCGCCGTCCAAACACCTGCGCCTTGATCGCTGAAGGAAGCCAACGAACTTGCCCAATCGTCATCGCTTGGATCACCATACAGGTCTATCGTCACACCGCTTACATTCCAACGAATATAATCATCTTGGGCGTCATAGGTGTCTGTATTTCCTGTTGAACGGATTGTATTGCTACCATTTGCATCGGAATAGGAACAACCACCGTTTTTGTTTCTCCAAGAGCTACAATCATGAGTAAAACGCTGAATATCTAAATAGGGTAAATCACCTGTAGCAGGAACAATTGCTGCAAATAGTTTCTTTCCGGAATCCCCACCTGTTGCATCAAACAGCCAGTAGGTCGTTTGAGCTGTCTCGCTACCTCCGGCTGTATGGAACCATGCTTTTACACAATCGTAGTTAGCATCGCTCCACGCACTTGAGCTTTCTGCTTGAATAAATATTGTTTTTCCATTCGGGAAGTAGGAAGCCGCGGTAATGGTTACATTCGCTGTTGCTGATCCTCCATTGTAGTTCGTCGTTGCTGCCACTGTCGCTGTGACGGTTACAGAACCCACAGCCACACCGCTTACTACACCCGTACCGGCATCAATCGTTGCGCAACCAGCCGGCGTAGCGGAAGTGATGGCGTATGTCACACCACCGCTACCCGGATTACCGCCAACCGTTGGAGCAGAAGTGTTACTTCCCGCAGCCACACTATTAGGCGTATAAGTCAACGTCGGCGAGATATTCGCTTTGTTTACCGTCAAGGTATAAGATGCCTCATCCGCGCAATAATCAACTGTTGATACTGTCTGTGCTATCGAAGAAGCGGTAATAGTCGTCGAACCGACTTTCAGAATCGTTACTTCGCCTTCGCTATTCACCGTTGCCACCGTCTCATCTGAAGAACTATATGTCACCGCCACGCTATGACTATTGGTCAACGGATTCGTAAATGCCGCATCCCCAAACGTCCTAGTTACAGGTGCAGTTCCATACGACAATTCAGGGTCATCACATGCTTCTTCTTGCTTGAAAAGTTGTACTGCTTGTTGTCCTGTCGTGTTGTATATGGCAAAACGATAGGAGCTGCTGTTGTTATTCCAACGTATTGCATAACTGCTGTTACGTGCAGATACAATAGAGTTGACACCTAACGTCCATTCGTCCGTAGATGCTGTGAACGGATTATCCCATCGTAATGTGCTACCAGTTGAATTGCTTGAATTTCCTAAATAATAAGTAGTGCCACTTTCTATATGACTGATTGAATAGCCGTTTGCCGTTTCTGCAACCGTATAAGCTAATGCGTTGGTAGTAGCATTAGCCGCTATCTTTTTGTTACTATAATAACTTGAGATATCCGTATATGTTGCGTACGTATTGGTATTTACACTACCGTAGTGCGTATTTAATGCTTTCGCATTATTATACACGATCAAATACTTACCCGGACCAATATCTTCGTCATCCTCGACCAGCACATAATCACCGCCTGCATTTACCCATTGAGCTGTCAACGTGACAGCTTTTGCCGGCATCATATAGGTCACTCCACCGTTGTAGTCGGTTCCGTCTTGATCCCTCCATTTACTAAACTCTTTTTGGGAGGGAGCCGTTATGCCCGTTGTTCCATCATGCAACGTAAAAGTCGCTCCGGCTGGATGAGCACCCTCTGTCGGCGTTGTTCCCGTTCCTCCGTTAAGATTATACGTTACCGTATAAGTGGTAGCCCATTGGGCCGTCAACGTCACATTCTTGGCAGGCATGGTGTATGTGTCACCGCCATCGTAGTAATTATTATCTTGGTCTTTCCACTGACTGAACACCTTTCCGCTTGGCGGAGTGATGTTCGTCGTACCATTATGCAGTGTGAATGTTTCGCCAGATGTCTTAGCACTTTCCGTCGGCGTCGTTCCAGTTCCTCCGTTCAGATTATATGTAACAGTGTAAGTGGTTCCGCCTGTCGTTCCTTCGTAAAATGTAAGAACAGGCTTCTTGAATTGACAATAACCCGTAGAGTGAATAACGAATGCATATCGTGCGGCAGAAGTTATCGTTGCATCAAAAACAAAATCTGTTCCGCTAGTACTGAGACTCGTTACTTTTTTCCCGACAGACCAAGTACTACCATTATCTGTAGAATAAAGTATCCATGCTTCACTTGGAGCCGTACCACCAGGAGTTGAATAAGTAAGTGTCACTTTATATACTTTGGATAAATTTGTACGACATATCATGGCAGCGTAATAAGTGTCAGTGGTTTCAACACCGATGGCTGTGGCTATCGCACTTGCTTCTGTAAAACTTCCATTGCCCAATTTCATTTTAGCTTTTTGATTATTATTGGCACCCAGCCACAAGCCTTCAGTCTGCGCAGAGCCACATGTCACGCACCAACTAGCAGAGGATACTGTAGAGCCTGCTTGCGCGCTGGCACAAGTTGACGGACCATAATTGGCATACGTAGTAGAGGTTGCAATCTTTGTTGAAGCGGTGTTAATCTTGTACACCACATCATCCTTTGCTCCCCACACATTTCCGACACCGAATGAGAACAGCATCAGGAACAAGGTTAAAATAGAGAGAAACCTCCCCGATTCATGTCCGATCCATCTCCGGTCCATCTCCGGTCCGTTTCCGAGAGATAAACTCTTTTTTGACAAATAATTAATTAAATTTTTCATATCATTTTGATTTTTATATTTATTTGAGACCATAGGGCAAACCAATGCCCCATGACCAAGAGCTCATTTAAGGCTTAATATATTTTATAATGGCTTCTATTGTTGGCTCTTTGACACTCAGTTGATCATTTTTGTGAGTGGAGTATTCAGACCAGAAGCAAACCCTTCTAAAATGAATGTTAGTATATTTCGTTTCGAATAGTTCCCATGTGGAATTTGTCCGCCATTGTGAACGTGAAGCGCAAACAATAAAGTCGGGCTTTGTTGCTATAATGGCATCTAACCGCGGTTCCACAGCACCTGGAGTATCTCCTTGACTAAACAAAACGATGCGGAGTTGAAACCATTCCACTTCTGCAATAAAGTCGTAACGTTTCTTTGCTGGTGGAAGTACTGCAGGTAAAGTGAATGATGTCTTATCAAGATAGCAAAGACTATTAATTTTTGCCCCTTGATTTACCAACTCATATAACAACATCCAGATAGTCGTTGTTTTGCCTGAATTGCCATTGCTTTTAATGACAATTAGATTTGTTTTATTATTGCTCCATAGAGCTTTTTTATTTTCTTCCATCTTTCTTTCTGCCCTTTTTACATGCGGGCGACATGTTTAAATGGTTAATAGATTCAAGTGAACGTACATACACGCCGAAAGGGGCATCACCGCTTTCGCAGCAACACCTTCATTCTTTAATATGTTTTGTAATGATACCATTACTATTGTATTTTATCTTTTCCTTTCGGTTCGTAGCTTGTATTTTTTTCTTGCATTTTTCTCTAAAAAAGATACAAGCTATTTTTTGATTTGCTTTCCTTCAAAAATTTGCACTGGCAAAATGACAATTTGACAATTTCATTTTTTTACCTTGACCTGGTCCGACACCCTTGGCACAGTTGCCACACTTCACTTGGTCCTTTTCTGACCCAATCTGCTGTAAAATACAACATTTCAACAAGACCATCACGGGACCATCTCCCGAGAACCTTCCAATATAGAACATTTAAAGACTTTTTCTTTTTAGTTATCTACATTATGTCAAAGATCAATTAATGTCTGCTTTTAGTGTGACATCAAACACTATTCCTTATATTTCGCACGTGCATGAGCGATACTCATTGCACTTTCGTCGTCCCAAGAATCAAATCGGAACACATATCTTTTATAACGTACAATCTATGTTGTGTGATCAAATCATTATATAAGATTGCCGATTTTTGTATTCGCTTTTCATCCTTGTCATTTACAAAGTACACGTCTGCATCAATAGAAAAATGTAAGTCCTTGGCGATATTGAGGTTGCTGCCATGGTGTGGTAATTGCATCAATAATAAGTGTTTTTCATGCATATAGTGATGCAAAAATTGTTTAATTACATCCACCTCCTCCTGTGTCTTAATTTTAGCATCACCCACATAAAGACAACCCGTTACGGTCGGAGTCATAGATAGGCATCTGAATGACTTACATGCTGAGCAATAGCAAATTCCATTCTCCAATTCTGCCTTATACAATTGCGTATTGAGCGTTTTTTGCGACAAAACAATTAATCCTTTCGAGTTGGGACCTTGTGGTCCAAATGTTTCTTTGAAGACATTGTTGATATCTTCCTTGTTTTGCTCAAGATACCAAATATCATTTAGCCTATTCAAATCTATACCCTCATCTACAAACGCCTGCCGTAGATTCACGAAATCTTGAGAAGTTAATTGGCTGTGTGCGATCCATTCCCATAAATCTTTATGCATGTAATGCCGTTCGGAGTTTTCACCCTCATTGACTACATCTATTCCGCATTCATAACGACGCAGCAAAATAAGCATATTCTCATACGCACCCCTCACCGCCCAATTATATACAACTTGAAAATCATGAGGTATATATGACATGATCGCTTTGTGGACCCTAATGCCGGATTTCAATAGATATTCAATGCCGTTGACATGGTCTTGGTCAAAATGGGAGATGAATATATAATCTATTTGATGCACTTGCCGTCTTTTCAACTCGTCTATGTACATCTCTACTCGTGCCGGTGATGATAGAGAACCACAATCATATACAACCGTCATATCTTCTATTCGTTCAACTGCCAATCCTCCTTGACCAACAGGAAAAATAACTCTATAGTGTGTTGGTATCTCGTTCATAATAGCATTTTTTAGTGATCTTATTATCTTTTGGGCGACTTTGTCTCTGTCTTGCAGCCAATCAGTCTTATTGTCTGCTTTTTCGACAAAGAACCAATCTTCATCATCCAAAATTTGATTGCGATACACGTCTTTTAATTCCCTATAAACAGAACCTTCTATATTCCGGCTTCGAGCGCAACAAATGACATAATCTATATCATTCTGCGATGCCCAGTTAATGTGTCTACGGAAACCCCAGTATTTCCATTCATCCAATTCATCTCCAGCGCTAAAAAGCATTATCTTCTTGTCATACCATTCAACCACAGCACGAAAATCGGACAATTGCTCTTTTCTGGCCATAATCTCATCGTATGTCAATGGCTTTTCTGCGTGGAACATGGGCAATACTAATTTTGCGCCTCGTTCCAAGATGTGTGCCAATACAAGCCACATAGTATGTGTCTTGCCAGAATCGCGTTCTCCATATATTACATACATCTTTTTCATACTATTCACTTAGCGCTTCATTGATAATGGCTTAACTTTTCCTACTCAAACGAATATCCGTTTCAAAAAAGAGTTCTCCTCGCTTATACCAACTTTCGTCCTCTACAGCATAAGTCTCGGAAGGTTTGATGCCAAAATAATACAAATAGTATGGGCAATTCTTCAGTAATCTATATTTCGCGATAAGATTCATCTTTTCCACCTCCCTTTCTCCCAATGGTTCATTCCATGCTTCTCCCAAACTTGATAATGAATTATAGTAAAGAAGGATTTCTTCATAGTCGGATAACTGCGAACGAATTAGTTTGCAGAATTTTTGTTTCTCTTTTAATGTTAGAGAACTTTCGGCATTAACCCAGTTCACCATATTAAATAAATGGCGGTAATAATGTCCGAGAATCGTATGGTGTTGTAAGTTCTTTAGTTCATCTGGCAAATTTTTGCTCCCTTTTATTTCAGTTCGCACTAACTCGCACAAATCGTACAACGCCTCATTTTTGTCAATAGTTAAAAAGTAAGAATTCACACTATAAAAGAAGTATCCATAAGATAACTTGTGAGCTAATGTCATGCGATTTTTCTTTTCTCTCCATTCGGCAAATCGCTCATCTGAATTTGATTTTTTTTCAATCGCCTTATCTACTGCTTTGAATAATTCCTCCAATTCTTCTACCATTGGCTTGAAGGCTTTACGTCCTGTTAATGTATTGCCTTGAGCATCTTTTATTTCTACTTCTTGCAGATTTTTGCGATGCATTTCAAGCATCAACGTAAACGATGTCTCAAATGTCTGTTTCTTACCTTGCGATATTTGTTTCTTATATGATTTGATGATATATAGCGCAGCTACGATTGCTACCAAAGTGCCAATTACACCCCCAACAAAATCTCCCAACAATCCAAAATTGGTATTTGAGAATAAGTGGAAATCTGATTTGTAGTGGTGTAAATATAATAGCACAGAGTAGGTTACACCTGCGATTACTATTGCAATAATAGTATATGCGATAAATCTTGTTAACCTCTTGAAAGTTAAAAAGTTGTTAAAATTAAATGATTTCATAGTCATACTACTGCTTTAGTTTTTTCCGTTTATTCCGTGCCTATCTATAGTAAACGAATGTCTTCCCTAAATTCTATAAGGATGCACCTCTTCTGTTCCAGAGTACTTCTGACACCAGCATAGGCGTGGAGTGGATTATAGACTATCGTGAGTTCGAACTTTTGCCCGATCTCTGATGCCTGCTTCCCAAAGATCTTCCATAGTGCATTATCTGCTTTGGCACTCCATTGTGTTTCTTTGGCTAAAAGGTTTGTGTACATTTGTGCAGTTTCGAATTCGTTTCCGAATTGTACAGGAGGATAAGATGCCAATATTTCATCAGCTTCGGCAATAAGGAGATCTAAATCCTTCAGTGCTTCCCTTTTGGCGAAATACTTGCGGATACAGTTCTTTCCTCCAAATAAATTGATTTTATCATTTTCGCTTAACATACTCTTTTCACCCTGTTCCCATGCGGGCGACATGTTTTGTATTCCTGTTATTAGATTTATTTCGTTTTATTGCTTTTGAATGATTGGTAATAAATAATTGTTTTCGGCTTGTTTTCTTATTTGTTTTCTTAAGGCAGCAGGATGGTCTTTTCACCATACGGGATGGATGCCTACAAGAGTCTATCTGGGAGCTCGCTTACAAGTAGAGTCTCGTAAAATTCATCCGGTTGGCCACAACCAAGCTGCCGCGTTTTTGATTAACCATAAAAACTATAGACAATCATTTCAAAAGTGTTTTATTTGTTTTTGTACATTTTCTATTCGCTTGCCGTTTCCCTTTCGTTCTTGGACCTATCTCGTATCCTGCACCACCTTATATATACTATGTATATATCCCGTGATTTTCATTCTTTCACCCTTTCAATCCTTCATTCTGATACTCTTTTACTTGTTCCTTTTCGGACTTAGCTTGTTCCCTTTTTTTGCTTTACTTGGTCCTTTTTTGCTTAGCTTGTTCCCTTTTTTACTCGGCTTGTCCCCTTCCTCTTTCAGCCTGTTCCTTTATTGCTTTACTTGTTCCTTTTCGGGCCAAGCTTGTGTCTTTGTACTAGGCTTGTATAAATTTGCTTGTCTATTTTATACCACCTTGTCTTTTTTTATACAAGCTTGTATCTTTTTATCTACCTTGTGTCTTTTTTACCCAAAACCTCTTTCAAAAAAAGACACAACCCTCTGTTTCTTTCGCACTCCCGTGCGCAACTATTTATTTTGTATTTATATCGTGTATATTATGTGTTCCCCTTCCATTTCCACGACCATCTCGCGATCATCCTGAACGTCTCTGTAGGGTTTCTGTCCCTTTTGTACTTGTTCCCTTTTTACTTACCTTGTTCCCTTACCTTGTTCCCTTTTTGCCCCCAAAAGGAACAACCCTCCATTCCACCTTGTATCTTTTTTATCAATTCACCGCTATAGCCTGTATTAATTTTCTTATAGCCTGTATTAATTTTGCTTGGTTCAACTCTCAGCCTGTATTATTTTTTGTCGTGGCACTCTGGCACTCTCTTTACTTAGTCCTTTTCACTCCAGCTTGTATTGTACTTGTATTGTACTTGTATTGTTTACTTAGTCCCTTTCCCTCCGGCTTGGTACTTTTTTGAGTTAGCTTGGTGCATTTTTGAAATCAACCGTTCTATATCCTCCTCCATGCTGAGAGGCGTTAGTTATTCTTTCGTTATTAGTTCGATATACGTTCGTTATTACCCTTCCATCTACCTAACGGCATTTAGCTGTACACGTCCTTCTATTTACCTGTCAATCCTAGACTTTAATCACTCCATCACCCTAATCATGTCCCACTCTCCATCCCCTAACTCCTTAATCCCTTCACTCCAAATGACCGAATACCTTTTCTGTTTTTGTCTATTTTGTCCATTTTCCCGAATTGTATTCGGTTTTTCATCTCACTTTGTCTCTTGCCCCGACATTCAATGTCGGTCATTGTTTTTGCATGAGATTTTTGAGATTTTGAGACTTTCGATCATAATCCATTTATTATCAGCTTTCTACAAAGTCTCATCAAAGTCTCAAAGTCTCATCGTCTCATTTCACTTAGTCCTTTTCACCTGATTCTTATCATCTCCAGCTATGTCCACAAAACCGATCCCTTTTATGAGGCAAGTATGCGGGGCATGTAGGCGATTTTTTGATTTTAAGTACTCATTGCAATAATTTTATGCTATAAAACATATTTATATATTTTAATACATATCACGGCGCAAAGATACTGCTTTTTTTTGATATATGCAAATAAAATTACAGAAATTTACATAATGTTAACCGAATTATCGAAAATTACACATTTTGCACAAAATTTGTCAATTTTTACACATTTTGTTGCTCCACTTAATGGATCGGTTTTGTGGACATAGCTGGAGATATTAAATAGGACCAAGCTAGAGTGAAAAGGACTAAGTGAAGATTTTCAAATAATCGTGCCCTTGTGGCTAAGAAGTTTGTCAAATTGTCAACTTTGTCATGACAAAATATAAAGTGTGCGCGGATGTGCGAAAAGGGATAAGGAGAAAATAATATAAAATACAAAAATACAATGAAAAATAGTGTTCGATCCTAACACTTAAAACTTTGGATAATTGATCTTTGACATAGTGGATTACCGTAAAAAAAGCAAGAATCACAACGATTTTTGCAAAAATGCTTGCGTATATCAAAAAAATGTAGTAATTTTGTGCCAAAAATCAAAAGGCACAAATATGGAAGCAGTAAAAAAGGAAAGCATGTTCGCATTGGATGAGCAATTGGTTGGTCAGACATTGATCGATCCTAATTGGCGAAACAAGCCTAAGCGTCCTTGGGCGGAAGTTTATGAAGAGATGTGCAAGGATTTGGGGCATCGTTATGGGTTGAATGACATCAGAGAAGCACGCTAATGGCACGTTTTGAGATTTTCGTCAATGTCCTACGCATCATACCTCAAAACATGGTGATTTACTAATCAACACCTTATAATAATTATAAAACGGTAATTCCACTATCAAACGGAGTTGCCGTTTTTTGTGCGTGTAGTTATTTGTACGTGCGCGGAAGAGTAAAAAGGACTAAGTAAAGTAAAAAAGAAATGAGACGATGAGACTTTGAGACTTTTGTGAGACTGTAATGAGACTTTGTAGATGGCTGAGAATCAGCGGATTAAGGCAAAGAGTCTCAAAAATCTCAAAAATCTCACGGGAAAAATGTGATCCGGAAGGAGAAAGATATAGTGCAACTGCTGAGCACTAAAAAAATGGCAGGATGAACATTGACATAGTGAAACAAAAAAAGAGACACACAAATGTGCATCTCTATAGAAGAATGATGCAAAGCATGAGGTCGTATTCCGTGCTATACTTTTAGCATCCAATCAAGGACAAAGGTTTGAAATGTGTTTCAAACTTTCTGTAAAAAATATGATTTTTTGAAGCAGATTTCAAAGTTTTACACCAAATCGAGCTCGTAAATTAATTGTTTCACTATGTTTTATGAAAACATAAAACTGCAAGAGAAAAGGACCAAGTAAAAATAGTCTAACAAATATAAAGAAAAGTTGCGCCCGACACGGATTAGGGTAAAAGAAAGTTCAGCTGTGAGACTCTTTTCGTAGAACGAAATTTATCGTTCGAACGGAAGTGAGATAAGAACTTAAAAAACACAGAGCGACCTTTGAAATGATGTAAATAAAGAAAAAGAAGGCAAAAAACTGAAAAAAGTGCCAAAAATCTTGCGTATGTCAGAAAAAAGCAGTACTTTTGCGTCGCAAACGCAAAACGAAAACAAAAATCTGACAAATATGGCACAGGAAACATTAGACAGCCTCATTCAAGTGATGTTCACTTTATCGCTTCCGGAACAGGTCAAAGTGATAGAGCGGATGCAAGCAAACGTTCAGCGGTTGAGCCGTGAGCCTCTTACTCCTTATACGATGGAGGAGATAGACGCGCGGCTTGATGAGGCGGAGCGCGATGTTGAGGAAGGTCGTTATTACACGACCGACCAGGTCTTTCATCCTCAATATGCTGTGGCAGTATGAGTGTGATTTGGTCGCAACGAGCAGTCAAGTCGCTGCATCTCATTGAGGACTATGTCCTGAGAGAGTTTGGCGAAAACACACGCTTGGATTTTATGGAGAAAGCGGAGAAGATTGCTAAGAATCTGGAGCAATTCCCAGGTATGGGAAAGATGGAACCATTATTAGCTCATCGAAATAAAGAATATCACAGTTGTGTTATTACTCCTTTAAGCAAACTCATATATTACAGGGGCACAACGCGAGTGGTGATAGCTGATATATGGGAAACCCGTAGAGAGCCGAAAAAACTAGCGAAAGGCTTGTAGTTCTTAACGCGAATTTCTATTTTTGCCGGACATGAGAGAAATCTCGTGTCTTGCTTTTTTATTTACATCATTATAAGTGAAAAGAGAACAAGCAGGAGGGGAGAGTGACGCATCAGTGACGTTCTGGATGCGAATGAGAATGGAAGTGAAATGAAAGAGAAATGGAAGGGAAATAAAATAGAAAATACAGCATAAACACGATATATAAAAATAGTGCGCACGGGAGAGTGCAAAAGAAACAGAGGTTATGTCTTTTTTGAAAGAGGTTTTGGGTAAAAAAAGACACAAGCTAGATGTGAGGGTTGTTCCCTTTGGGGGCGAAAAAGGAACAAGCTAAGAGGGAGAAGGACAAAAAAAGACACAAGGTAGGTGTGAGGGTTGTTCCCTTTGGGGGCGAAAAAGGAACAAGTCGAGTAAAAAAGGGAACAAGCTTAGTCCAAAAAGGAACAAGTTGAATAAAAAAAGGGAACAAGCTAAGCAAAAAAGGACCAAGTAAAAATTCTGAACAGGTAATAACCTGCATAAAAGTAGGACATAATAAGAATATAATAAGGACAAAACCCGATTATACCAAAACCGGAAGAGAAAAGGACCAAGTAAAAAAGTCAAAAATATAAATAAAAGTGCGCACGGAAGAGTGCAAAAAGAAACAGAGGTTGTGTCTTTTTTGAAAGAGGTTTTGGGTAAAAAAGACACAAGGTAGATAAAAAGATACAAGCTTGTATAAAAAAATAGACAAGGAAGCACAAAATGGACAAGCAAATTTATACAAGCTTAGTCCGAAAAGGAACAAGTAAAGTAAAATGGGATAAGAACCCTATAGTGACGTTCAGGATAGTCGCGAGATGGTCGCGGAAATGGAAGGGAAACACATAATAAACACGATATAAATACCAAATAAATAGTTGCGCCCGACACAGAGAAGGGCAAAAGATCTTTGACATACTGATTTGCTTATAAAAAGGAGAAAAAAACGAAAATTTTTCTTGCGATTTACTTGCATATGTCAGAATTTTTTTGTAACTTTGCACCATAATTTGAACGATTATGGCAGAGCAAAACGAAATCCAGTTATTTGACGGCAAGCAGGTCCGTTATGTATGGGACGAGAAGCAAGAAAAGTACTTCTTCTCGGTGGTGGATGTGATCCAAGTGTTAACCGACAGCCCGCGTCCAAGGAAGTACTGGAATGCGCTGAAAACCAAGTTGGAGGCAGAAGGAAGTGAGTTGTCCTCAAAAATGGGACAACTGAAATTACCGTCGTCTGGGTTATTCGGAAGAATGGATCAACCAGCGCATCAAGACCATCGAGATACGCAAAGGCTTGACCGACGAATGGCAACGCGGCGGGATGAAAGAGGAGCACGACTATGCCATCCTGACGGATATTATCTCACGGGCATGGAGCGGAATGACTACGCGCGAGTATAAAAAATATAAAGGTTTGCGCAAAGAGAGTCTTCGCGATAACATGACGAACGTGGAGTTGATGCTGAATGGTTTAGCGGAAGCGGCAGCGACGGAATTGAGTAAACGAGAGAACCCGAAAGGTTTTGCGCAGAACGCTAACATTGCGCAGCGTGGAGGAGATGTGGCACATGTGGCTCGTGAGCGTCTGGAACAAGAGTTGGGTGATACGGTAATCTCTGACAAACGGGCTATGAACTTCACCAATCCGCCAGAAGAACTGCCGTTCGATGATGCAGAGGAAGTGAAAGAATAACGCAAACGAATCCTTTTATAAGCAACAATGTCGAAAGATGTTGTTGCTTTTTTGTATGCAAATCAGTAGTGAAAAGGACTAAGTAAAGAGAGTGCCAGGGTGCCAGAGTGTCAAGACAAAAATTAAAATGACCGAAATCAGATTTCGGAACAATGAACAAAGAAAGCAAAGATAAATCCGAATGACATTCGGGGAAATGGACAATATGGACAATATGGACAATATGGACAAAATGGACAGCGCAAATTTTATTAAAGAAGAAAAATACATAAAAAAATAGTCGTTGCAGATAAAAAAGCACCAAGCTAACTCAAAAAAGGAACAAGCTTAGTCCGAAAGGGAACAAGTTGAATAAAAAAAGGGAACAAGCTAAGCAAAAAAGGAACAAGTAAAAATTCTGAACAGGTAATAATCTGCATAATAGTAGGACATAATAAGGATATAATAAGGACAAAACCCGATTATACCAAAACCGAAAGAGAAAAGAATGGCAGAAGAAAAGAAAAATGATGATTGCTTAGTGTACTACGTACAGAGATGGTGGTCCAATAGAGGCATTGATAAATAAATTTAACATGACTTATCGAACCAACCATCGACTCCAGAGAGTCCAATCAATCATCTCAAAAATGAATAAAAATACCAAAAATATATAATAGTTGTGCCCGACACAGAGAAGGGTAAATGATTATGAATGCAAAGCCTATCATATTTCGCAAAGGAGAGGAGAATGGTATTGTTGTAGAAAGAGACCATTTTGAAAATTCCATTATGCTGAATCAGTATCAGCAGGCTATAGACATCTTTAATCGTCTTTGGGCTCAACAATATAATCAGATAAAAAAACTCGATAATAACAACGGAGTCGAGAATGATATCTGGATTGACAACAAGATATCTAATATAATTGCTTTCTGTGGAGATCGTGGTGAGGGTAAATCCTCTTGTATGGCTTCATTTGCGATGATGCTGACAGATAAAGACGCGCAGACAGAAGCCAAAGAAGTTCTTGCTTTTCCTAAAGATAAGAATAACAATGATACTATGTTATCTCCGGACAAGATTGAATGGCTTGATGTGATTGATCCATCGTTCTTCGATGATAAACACAATTTGTTGGAGTTGTTATTAGGACGAATAAGTCTAAAGGCGCAAGATAAAATCAAGCGTGGATGTGAGAGCGATTGTTCAAATACTTGCGCACATCGTAATTTAATGGAGCAACTGCAGCGAGTAAGAAAGTGCACCTCCGTTATGGCGCCAAAAAAGGATAACTCTGTCTACGACACTATAGAAGATATGAGTGACTTAGCAGCAGGAATGCAATTAAAAACCGAGTTACAAAAATTGTTTAAGTGCTATTTGAAATTTGTTGGGAAAGAATGTTTGCTAATTTGTATTGATGACTTGGATTTAAATATCACGGAAGGTTATCAAATGTCTGAGATGTTACGAAAATATCTCATTAATCCTTACTGCATTGTGCTTGTTTCTGTTAAAATAGAACAATTGATAGATGTAATCGCTACTGAGCATAAGAAAGCAGTGAAGGATACTGGCATAAAGTGGGAAAATTGTCAGCAGATGGCACAAAAGTATGTTACCAAATTACTACCGCGCGGCAATAGAGTAGTAATGCCTATAGCAGATGATTTCTGTGAAAGAGAATTACAGATAGCGGATGAACAAGGGCTTGTTAATCAGAATGAACCGATATATACAGTCAAAGAAAAAGTCGTTCAGATGATATTCCAAAAAACTGGTTATGTATTCTATAACACGCAGCATTTGTCACCTATAATCCCGAGAAATTTACGCAGCTTGCGCCACTTGTTAGGATTACTTTGTGATCTTCCCGATGCACGCGATGAGAATTGGGAAGATGACGACACCGGAAAGGAAGCCTTTAAAGATTATTTCTTTGGAACTTGGGCCATCCAGCAGCTGTCGGAGAATGATCTTTCTTTTGCTCAGAAACTAGCAAACTATGATGATTTGTCAACGATGAATGCATTTGTCGTAGAACACTTTGCAAAACGCATAAAAGAAGATGCAAAGATTGAGATTGAGACGACTGATATTAATGAAGATTACGCTAAATTGTATTTGAATATTACAAGTAACAAAAATACTGCAACAAACATCTCATTAGGTGATGTAATGTATGTGTTGTGGTTGATAAATGGAATGAGTTTAAAAACAGATATCCAAAATTTGATATTCTTTATAAAGGCTGTTTATTCCATGCGTCTGTACGCTTGTTATAATCTCATATCGCGTAGTGAAGCTGATTTATACCCTCCCACGTCAGACGTGGAAAATGTAGTTTCTATCCATAGAGCCGACACACTATATGAACATATCAACCAAATACAGAAACTGGTAAACGGTTCGTACTTTACATATCCGCAGGGAGTTTTTCTTCCCAAAAATGAAGAGAATGCTGTTAATCGAGATAAGAAGCCTATTCCGTTTGATATAATTATCAACGGATTGAAGGATTTATCCGCTGATTATAAAAACGCAGAAATACGTAAGACAGAAGAATTCCGAAAAAAAGTGGTACTTTTTGAAATAATGGCGTTGTGTATTGCTCGTACAGTGACGGAAAAAGAACAACTTGAAGACAAAGGATATAATCGTATTGATAAAGTTCCCGCCTTTTTAGGTGCCTTTAGCTCGTCCGCAAAATATGCCATATTTGATTTCTTGCTTCCATTTTATTCTTTATGTAATATAGAGTATGCTTATAGGCGTTTTGATAGCATATTGAATGAGACGGGAAATAATAACTCGTTTTATGAGATTGCGAGAAAAACCACAAACTCCTTGTTGTCCCAGTTACTATCGTTATCTAAAAAGAAAAAAGAATGGGAACAAAAACATTATTTAATTTCAGATGCCATAATCCGTATAACAGATGTACAATGGGCAATATATGACGAATTGCTTCGAACTAAGGATCTCCATAAAAATGGTGATGATTCTATGGTAAGCGCATACGGAAAAATTATAGACTTAAAGATGAAATTATTCCCTCTCGTAAGAAAGGATAATACAAATCACAAAGCTCATATTCTGAAATTTGAATCAATCGCAAAGTTGTCAAAGCAAATAAAAGAAGTAGGTTGGGAAAACCTGAATAAATATTTATATATCCCTCGTGAACTCGTTGTCCAAGATGATGTCAATACATTTATGAATAATTTCATAGCTGCGGTCACATTAATGCCCAACAGGCCTATAAGTGGTGCGGAGATTAAAAACATCATCTTAGAGGAGGCAACGCTAACAGAAAAACAGAAAGCATCTCTAACTGCTCGGATTGGACACATTTTCAAAGCAAAAGAGATGTATCCAAAGAACTACATTTTGAATAATGGCATTGCCATTCAAGCGCTTTATAAAGCGGCTAAAAAGAAGTAGTATATGGATCTCGATCGTGGCATAGTAAAAGCGTTGTTTTATGATTATCCGGTGGATGCGTTAGTAGCACTATTGGATAAAAATAAAAACAATTTGCAGCAGGATGTGTTCCTTGACATCCTGCCTCAACTTGTGCAATGGTCAAAACAAGAGTACACATATACGGAAGCCAATTTGTTACGTATACAAACCGGTGGAGATTGGATAAAAGATATTGGTACATTGCCTACCATATATCATCCATTCGACATTATCCAAAAGGTTGCAGACAAAATTCTTACTTCTGAGAATGACCTTCCCGTTGTGGACTTCCAGCAACTGTTCCGGTGGAAAGAGACCGCATTGTATATAGGAGAAGACATATTGACGACAGCATTTGTTGCAAATTATGATTTGAATAGACATCGATCGATGCGCAGTGGGTTGAATTGGGCAGACATTATACCGCATAACAATCACGCTCTTAATGAGGTTCTAGACGAAGGATTAGCGGATGTTCATGCTCATTACTACGCAACCGCAGATGTATTCAATCTCAATTGGATAAGTCTAACGAATAATATTCAGATGAGGAAGAAATTAGACAAAATTAAACGTTCACAAGAGATGGACCTGCTTTCTTCCCAAACAGAGTATCCAAGCACACTCAAGCAACAATGTGTTGCGGCGGCATACCTGCGATTTGTCTTTTACTGTCTGTTGCTCAAATCACAATATGCGAACTTTAGTGAGAAAAAATTCATAGAAAACAATTATTGTTGTAAGGTAAATAAAATTTTAAGAGATCCATGGTTTGCTGACAGTTTTGCACTAGATTTACAGGCTGCGGTAACCAGCGCATCACTTTCATCGCTGCCGACGACTGATAGAAGGCATATAGATTATTGCTTGCTGCCTTCAGATGAAATATGCGAATTGCTATTGAGCGATAAACAACGAAAAATAGTTAATATAGTTTATCAGGGAGAGCGTCAACTGTTGTATAGGTTCTTCTATGGATATTACAGTCACGATCCCAAATGTATATCTGCTGCTCCGTACTTTTATTTGTACTTATTACTAAAGAGCAAGATTCGTCGTGAATTTGTACAGATAAATCCGATTAAAGGATTTGAGAATTTTGAAGAGTACCAAGACAGGAAAGATTTGTTTATACCAGAATGGTCTCCTATTAACAAATATTTCGCAAATATTGTTGAATACACATCAACTTATTCAGATAACGACATTCTAGAGCCACGCGTTACGCCAAAGAATATTGTAAAAGAGAAATACGATTATGAAAAGTCAATGTTTGGACTACCACAATGTTATGTGAGAGAAACGACAAAGAAGAAAAAGCAATTTGACATAGTCGTGCATTTTATCAAGAATGGTAGGTATGAAACACCCTTCCCTACGCCTTTTGATAAAGTTGGCACTATAAAAGATGGCACACGTGATGCAAAATATCGCTATCAGGTCAAGAAACTAATATTCGATGTAATACGAGAGAAAGACAAAAAACATGTTGTGGGTATAGATGCCGCAAGTAGAGAAATATTCTGCCGCCCAGAGGTATTCGGACATGTTTATCGGTATGCTGCAATAAAAGGTATTTCCTGTAAGACCTACCACGCAGGAGAAGATTTTCTTGACATACCAGACGGATTAAGAGCTATTGAAGAGGCGATATTATTCCTTGATTTGAATGAGCAGAGTCGCATTGGCCACGCAATGGCATTAGGCATCAATGTGAAGGAGTATTATGAGCGACGCCACTATACGTCCGTGATCCTTTTACAGAATTTACTGGATGAGTGTGTTTGGTTGTACGTACGAGGAAGGGCTTTAGGAGTCACCATGAGTCATGCTTTTGAAGACTATTTAATAAAAGAGATAGCACAGACGTTATATAATAAGATTGGCTATAACAAGATTGCTGCTTGGGATACAAATAGTTATTGGCAAAGTATGATGCTTCGTGGTAATGACCCGGAATATATCAATAGTTCCAATGACTATGCATGGTTAAGTCTTTGGGACGCAACAGCTAATTCGAGAAACCCAATTGTCTTAAATGCCACAGACAATCAAGTTGCAAAAGATTTGTATAGCGCTTATTTCTTCGAAACCGAGATTGTTAAAAACGGCATGCAATTAAGGCAACATGTATGGAAACTCAAAGAGATTTCTGCCGTTGTAGAAGATATGCAAGAAAAGATGAGACATGAGATTTCACGACAGAAAATTGCTATAGAGTGCTGCCCAACTTCAAATTTAAAGATAGGCTATATTGATAGATACGATCAACACCCATTACTAACGCGTTTCTACCCTATCGATAAAGTAAATAGTGATCCGTCTTATCCGTTGATAAAATCATCCATAAACACAGATGATCGTGGAGTATTCCACACATCGGTATATGAAGAGTATTCACTGATAGCATTAGCATTAGAGAAATCGGTTGATGAAAATAAAAAGTGCAAATATAATGAGCCTACCATACTGCGGTATATAGGTGAAATACGAAAGAATGCTCAACAAATGGCATTCCACAATTATACTGACAATAAATAATTAGTGAACGCGTGCAATCATACGTACGCACGCGAACCTTATAAATAGTAATTAATATAAAAATCAAAATAATATGAAAAACTTAATTAATTATTTGTCAAAAAAGAGTTTATCTCTCGGAAACGGACCGGCTTTGGACCGGAGATGGACCGGACATGAATCGGGGAGGTTTCTCTCTATTTTAACCTTGTTCCTTATGCTGTTCTCATTCGGTGTTGGAAATGCGTGGGGAACACCGTATTTTACAGATGCTTTGGGTGCAACTGGAACTTCCTCTGTTTCGTCTAGAACTGGTTGGGAAAGTTTTTCCACAGTATATGCTCATTATGGCAGTGCCATTCGCCTTGGCTCTGGTAGCTACGCAGGAAGCGTAACTAAGACAGCAATGACCGGAATAGGTGCATCTCCCACAAATATTGTATTACGTTTTTCAGCAAAAAGCTACGGTTCGGATGGTTCGCAGTTAAATATTACAGTTAATAATGCAGGAACAGCTAACAATACCAATTTTATTCTTAGGGCGCAAAGTACTACAAATGCTGCTTTCTCTTTTGCGGATGAAGATTATTTCGAAGTAATCATCACCGGAGCAACATCCAGTACTACTATTACTTTTAGTGGAACAGCCAAAAACAAACGAATATTATTGGGTAATGTAAGCATATATCCATATGAAAGCGAAGGGAAGTATGTACTTGTAGAGGATGACGATGATATTGAAGCAGGTGATTATTTGATAGTATATGATAACACCAATGCTCTTAACACTAAATCAGGTGATTGGAATACAAATACATACGGAACATATACAAGTATTTCGTCCTATTATACGAGCGCAACCAAAAGCATTGCCGCGAATTCTACTACCGATGGTTTAGCTTATCATGTAGAAGCAACTACTAATGGCTATTACATTCGAAAAAAGTCATCCGGTGGTTTTCTCGGAGAATCTTCTAACAGTACTGGCGCACAGTTGCGCTGGGATAGAGAGTTAACCGCGAACCAAGACGAATGGACACTTGGAGCCAATTCAATTGTATCCGTTAGAAATTCATCTTATGCTATTCGATGGTATAATAGTAGTACTAAAGGCTTTAAGATATATGGTCCTACGGCTCAATCGGCGGTTCAGCTATTCAAAAAAGTGACCTGCACTGGTATAAATCCATCTGTAACCTATACATCGACCACCATTTATAAAGGCGACATAACAAGCGCTCCTACTATTACAGGAAATACGGGAAGTGCCAGCATTACATGGACAAGTACTAACACAGATGTTGCAACCGTTAGTTCAACCGGTGTTGTGACAGCACTCAAAGCAGGAACTACAACCATCAAAGCGTCTTTCGCTGCTTCTGGAGATTATTGCGCCAAAGATGTTTCTATTAATTTTACTGTCCGCTATCGTGTAAAATGGAGCGTTAATGGCGATGATTCCTACGAGGCGGGTTCTCCTTCGTTGTATGTAGAAGCACACAATGGTAAAATTGCCACCTTCCCAACTTCTCCTGCAAAATCAGCTTGCGATGGAAGCAAAGAGTTTGTTGGCTGGACTGCTTCACCCATTGTTGGGACAACAGATTCAAAGCCAACATTTGTCTCTCCACAAACAGGCATTACAGATAATACTACTTTGTACGCAGTTTTCGCTACTCGCACTGCGAATAGCTATTCTCTCGGCGATATCAATGATTTGGTAAACGGAAAAAATGTCATTGTTTACAATGCTAACCAGGATAAGGCGATGGCATCAAGTAAACAAGCAACAGGTAAGTTGGATGGTTTGAGCGTAACATTTAGTTCGACTAATATTACATCACCAGATGCTTCCTTGATTTGGACCGTAACTAATAGCGGGACTAAGTACATCTTCAAAAATAGCAGCAATAACTATTTGCGTGTAACAAGTTCTTCCAGCAATACGAATCTTGCTTGTGATGGAACTTCAGACACATGGACTATTACCGAAGTTTCTACAGGAGTTTATTCGTTATATAGTACAGCAGGCTCAAGTACGTATCCTTTGGAAGCTTATTATTCATCTCCTAATTACTTCTTTACTTCCTACAAGGGTTCGGGCACTAACTATAATATGAAATTTTATGTTCCGACTTATACAGCATACGCCACCACTTGTTGCACTCCACTTGGTTCAATTAATGGGTCCATTTCTTTGACCCAGGGAGGTAATAGTGTGACAATAAGCGGATGGACATATGATAATGCAAATAGCACTACTGAAAGCAATGTTAGCAGTTATACCGTCAAACTCTATAAGAAAAAC
Source organism: uncultured Bacteroidales bacterium (assembly GCA_946187695.1). Taxonomy (GTDB): domain Bacteria; phylum Bacteroidota; class Bacteroidia; order Bacteroidales; family Paludibacteraceae; genus Colicola. Next base: position 11,296 of record CAMHSB010000002.1, on the reverse strand, counting down.
GGAGCAAGTTGGGATTTGGTAAGTGGAACAGCTGCCAACGGGAGTGCAGGAACGGCTGGAACACGTACTGATATAGCGACTAATAGCAAGTCGGTTACTTACACCGGTTTGGTAGTTGAGTCAGAATATAAATTTACCATCCAAGCTATCGGAACGGGTAATTATTGTTCGGGCGACGAGACAGCCGTAACGGAGATCAATAGCACGGATGTGTCGAGTACGCCGTTCAAGTTCCGGTATGCGATCTATATTGATGATGGTACCAATGATAATTATGAGTACCATTATATCACTTCTACCGGCAATACAGATGAAGGTTCGGTAGATATTGATTTGAGTGCGCATGTTGACTACTATCAGTTTAAGATTGCCGGCGGTTTCAGCGGTTGGTGGGGGCAAACCGGAACAAGTAAAATCCCTGCAAGCACGGAATGGGAACTGGACGGAAGCAACAACGTTAGATTGGAAAGCGGTGCCGGTGGTTCGTATACCTTCACCGTAGATTATAGCAGTACGAATCCGGCTGTGACGGTTACTTTCCCGAGTGCTGATCAATCTGCAGGATATGTTATTTATTACGATAACTCGATATTGAATTGGAGCAGTTTGTATTATCGTATCGGAAATAACTCAACTAACTCAAATCAGGCAATGACGTTAGTTACAGGTACGGATAATTTCTACAAAGTTACTACCCCTGCATATCCAAGTATGGATGCATGGCATATTGCCAATAATTACGGCTGGGCAGGAAGCGGAAATTCTATTTATAAAACGAAAACAAATGCAGAGCAAGCCAGTATTGCGATCACTAATTCTATTTCCTTCCAACAAGCGGTGGTAACAGAAAACATAACTGTTATTCCGACGACCACACACTCGACCGGAGGGGATGACCAAAATAATAACTGCCAATTCTATACGATCAACACTCCAACAAGTGGCATGTTAACGCACAATGTGGCAGTTAGTACAGCGGTTCATGGTACGGTGGTGGCGACATATACCAACACCAGCGGAACTACCGGGCAAACAGTAACTGAAGGAAATGATGCCGATTTGGCTCACCGCTGTATTTTAACGATTACGGCTACGCCGGATGATGGTTACACATGTACGTCGCTGACGTTGAACGGCGATGCTTTCACAAGCGGGAACACGCATATATTAACCGCAGATGCTACTATTGCGGCTACATTTACAGCAAATAAATACGATGTAACATTGAAACCGACAAGCCAAACGGGAAGTGTGACGGATCAGGTGGTACAAGCTACTTATGATGCGGCGATGCCTACGACGGTAAAAACTGCCGGAACGGCAATTGTCATTCCTGAGCGTACCGGTTATTCGTTTACCGGTTGGTTTGATAACTCAAGCGGTGGAAAGCAGTATTACCAATATACAGGAAGTCCGAAGACCTTATCGAGTGCAAATGCCTGGGATAAGACGAGTGCAACTAACCTGTATGCGCAATGGAGCATTAACAGTTACACGTTGACATGGGCAACAGTCAGAGGAAAAGTAACTACTGCCGGAACAGGTGCGGCTGTCAATGCGACGGGTAATGTTAGCAGTAGTCAGGAATACAACACGGAACTTACAGCACCGGTGTGTGGAAGTGCAAACGGTTATACATTCACCGGCTGGAGTCCAACACCGGCAGAGAACATGCCGGCAGAGAATACGACCTATACGGCTCAATGGAGTGCAAATCAATACACGGTTACGCTAAATAATCATGGAGCGACAACAGCAGGAACGGAAAGTGTGACCGCAACTTTTGATGCGGCAATGCCTGCGATTACTCCTCCGGAGAAAACCGGTTATCGTTTCGATGGTTATTACACGGAAGCAAGTGGCGGAACAAAGTATTATAATGCGGATGGAACAAGTGCAACCATAATGAAATTGTATGGAGCATCTCCTACCTTGCATGCACATTGGGTGGCACAGTTGACATTCTCGGTGAATGGTGCGATAGATGGAACATTGACAAGGGACGTTACTGCAGATCTTCCGAGTTCAGCGACAGTGCCGACAAGTTGCGGTGATTGTTGGGCATTTGCCGGATGGGATGCAAGTTCTACGTGCTCTATCACTCCGGGACACGCAGGAGGAGAAGATGCGGCTACACACGGAATTACCACTCCGAGGACACTGTATGCGGTGTTTAGCAAAGCGGAGTATAAGTTAATCAAATCTACTAGTGACTTAGTTGCCAATGACAATTATGTATTAACAATAGTGAATAGTGGATCGGAATACGCTATGAGCAACGAAGCACAAGCTTCCTATGAGTATGAGATTGCGAGAACAGATGTTACTAGTTCGCTTCGAGAAAACGCCGACGGATATTTCTTATATAATGTAAGTGCTAACAATATTTGGAAATTTACTGGAACATCTTCTTCGGGACAATTATATAATGCCGCTGCTGATAAATATTTGAATTTGTCAAGCACTGCAGGTTCTTCCACATCCATGCTTAATACAACAGACAATCTCACATTCTCTGTTGACGGGATATATTGGACTATTCATGGTACAAAATATCTACACCCATATTCCGTATATGGAGGAGGATGGGAAGCAACTTCTTCCGGATCTTGGGATGCTGATGAAGATTTTAGTGGTTTCCTCTACCACCAAACAAGCGCTATGTATGCGACCGAACCGGAATGCGAGACGTATGATATTGTATGGAAGGTGGGTAACACTTCTCTTACATCAGGCGATCAAACAGAAGAGACGAACACTTGTGCGGGCATAGAGGAATTACCGGAAGATCCGGATGATGACGTATTGGATTGCGCAAAGAAGTTCATGGGTTGGAGTGAGGAAGAATTAGTCGGCGTAGGACATGAAGCACCGCCAGATTTGTTCACGTCGGTTGGATATGCTCCGGCAATCGAAGAAGACAAAACGTTCCATGCAGTATTTGCGACAACTATAGGAACTCCTATTGCTGCTATAGAAGATACAGAGTTCAGTTCTCGTGATGAAAGTGGTAGTTATTGTAAAGCGACATTCAGTTTTAAAGCGGCTGACGAATACCTCCAGAAACAATCTATTTGGACAAGCTCTAACATGACTAACGTAAAAGTTAGGATTAGAGTATACCACGTATCTAATAATACTTCAGATGTATTACGTGTGTCGTTGATAAATAGTTCAGGAGTAGAGGTTGTAGGTGCTGACTTAACGACTAATAATACAGGAAGTGATATAACTTCTGCAGGAGGTTACTCCAGTTATGTCGAATTGACACCGACAACCGCTGTGACCGGTTATAAAGTATCTATGAAAACCAAAAACAGTTTTGGTACGGGTATCAATAAGATTGAACGTGAAGTGGTGGCATCCGGTTTCAAAGACTACGTAACCATGTGTTGCGATTATATAGTAACGCTGTCGGATGGCAGTCCATCTAATGGTTCTGTGACATTTGATCCGGCAGGTCCGATAGAGACTTGTACTGCTGCAAAAGAGGTATCCATGACGATTACTCCGGATCCGGGATATTATCTGTCGGCATGGACGAGTAGTGGTGTAACACCTACAAGTGTTGATCCTGCAATTACTACAAATAATGCCAACGCACAGACAACGACCGTAACGTTTGCAAAGGAAACCACAGAGGGCACTTATACAGCAGGCGCCACCTTCTCGGCTAAGGCATTAGAAGGCTGGACGTGGATGTATAAGAAAGGAGATGTTGGAAATGCAGATCCTGCATCTGCTATACCAGAAACAGTAGAAGCGTATATCGGGGAATATGTGCGGTTTATTATCACCGGTTATACTCCGGCAGATGTAATAGCAGAAAAGCGAGGATATGTGTATGACCAAGAGGCAGATCCCAAACAACCGGTTTATAATACAGATAAATTGGCTCACGTAGGACATTCGACGGAGTACTATACCACTCGTGGAAAAGTCGCTGGAGACGCTACCATTACCTTCAAGGCAGTAGGAGACGCCTCTATCACAAGGACGATGACTATTCGTGTGAAAGCATTGCCGTTAGCTCACTTTGTGGACAATGTACATAATGTAGCATTTGATGATGTTGTTGCTACGGTTACAACGGGTGTAGTGACGCTGACGAAGAATACTCCGACGCAAGATGATTTTGATGGTTCTACAAAGAACACTTGTGAGGAGACGCACTTGCACTTGGTAGGTTGGATACGAAGCGACTATAGCAAGGTAGCCGCCTACATGGAAGGAACAGGTCCTGCTCCGACAACGGAGGAATTGAAAGCAGCAGGTGCGGACTATTGGTTCTTGCCGGGTGCGGAGATAAATGTGGAAAACTATGATGGCAAAACATTCTATGCCGTTTGGGCAAAATTACAATAATCGAAATGATAAAAGTTGAAAGTTTAATGTTTAATGTTTAAAGACTTGAAAATTATGAAAACAAACAATACAGTAATCAATTCGATTATGAAAAAGTATATCAAACATCTGTGCGCAATCCTTATTCTTTTGTGTACAAGCGCAAGCGCGTGGGGAGCAGCTGGTGACGAGATTACAAATGCTACTAATATTGTCAGTGGGAAATGGTACTATATTAAAGGAGTACGATCAAATGGAACGACCATCGAATATCTTACATTTATAGATGGAGTAGGAAGTACTGCTAATGGTACCAGTGCTAATAGCACAGATGGTGCAATACCACTGAAATTTACATATGAATCCTCCAGTTGGTATATAACAACACCAAAAGGTTATTACATCAGTCCGGCGGCAAGTAATGGTAAGATCATCGTCACAACGGAAAAGACTGCTGTTACGATAGGTACTAGTGATTCAAAAATAACGATTCAAGGAGCAAGTTTTTATTTGCAGAAAAATGGTTCGGCCTCTAATTTCGGTGGTTACAATAATAATCAGCAAAATGTAACTCTTATAGAAGCTGCTACTTACTCAGTCAATTGGAGTGTAAATGGTGGCAGTTGCAGTGGATCTCCATCCACGATTGGTTTTGGCAATCATAAGATTTCTACTCTTCCTACCACTCCTTCTTCTTCCGATTGCGATAATAGTAAAGTTTTTGTTGGCTGGACTGCATCACAAATTTCAGGTAGCACCAATACACGTCCATCGGATTTGTTTACTCACGCCAACGGCTCACCTGCAATTACAGGGGATGTTACTTTTTACGCAGTGTTCGCAACGCGAAATGATTTTTCCACACTTTTATCAGAAGATTTCTCAAGTATAACTAATGGTAATAGTACATCTACCAGCGGTAGTGGCAATGCGTGGAGTACGACAACCGATAATTTTACTGCTTCAGCTTATGCATATCAAGCCGGAGGCGCAGTGCGATTAGGAAGTTCATCAACTGGATATCTTACAACAAAGGAATTAACTGCTTCTGTTGGTTCTATATTAACCATTGCATTTGATGTAAAAGGTTGGAGTGCCATAGAAAGTAACATTGGGATAGACCCAAACAATAGCGAGTTTACTGCTCCTAGCGTAATTACATATTCATCAACGATGGGGGAATCCTTTGAACATCAAGAAGTATCAGTTATTTTGACCTCTGCTAATCCTAAAGTAAAAATTTCATCAATAACTGGTCGTGCTTTTATAGATAACTTGGTTATTACTAAAGCATCATATACTGAATATCTCACCACCTGTGCCAGTTGCTCTTCTGCACCATCGGTAGGAGATGCTGAACTTGAGAGCATTTCAAGTGGAACAATCTCTGTTTCTTGTGACGGCATTACAAACGGTGACGCTTGTGCTACAGCAGAGTATGGATTTGTTTATAAAACAGGTGCTACTGCTCCGACTTCTACCAGCGATGGAACAAAAGTAGTTGTTGGTCCCGATGGTAGCGGAGATGATGGCTTTGACGCAGACTTGAGCATTGCCTTTACTACCGGCACTACCTACCAGATTGTTGCTTATGCTACTAACGCGGCTGGTACAACATTGGGTGATGCTGTAGCTATTACTCCGCAGAGCGTGGCGTTTAATAGTAACGGAGGTAGTTCTGTTGCAACGCAATATGTGAATAATGGCGGAACGGTCAGTGCGCCGAGTGACCCGACGAAATCCGGCTTTGTGTTCGGAGGTTGGTTCCAAGAAAGCGGACTTTCTACTCCGGTCGATTGGTCTGCTGCCATTACTGCTGACAAGACCTACTATGCTAAGTGGCTAACGTATTCCGATTATGTCTTCACTTGTGCGGAACTGACGCTGGAGCCACATTTAGTAACAACCGGTACACCGATATTCATTACTTCAACGGCAGAGAAGAAAGTGCGTTCGCAAGGATATATCACCATTACCGGTAGTGGTTTGACACCGAGCACGGCGTTGACTTTCCCAGGGTTACCGAGTAAATTTGAGATTCTGACAGCAACCGGTGGTGCGTTGGCTACTAACAGCAGCGGTGTTATAGAGGAAGATGCGTATATCTTCTATACTCCGGGTTCAGGAGATACCAGTGACGGATTGGATAAGATTACCGGCATAACCGTAAGTGTAGACGGAGCAAAGCCGATTACCAAGAAGCTGACACAAGATATTATCGGTCGTCACCTGCCAGCGGAATTTGTAATAGCCGGAAAGAAAGACAATAAATGGTATGCACTGCCGTCTAATATGGCTTCAACAGGAACACCTGCTCCATCGGAGATTGCAGTTAATGACATCAACAATCCGAGCATTGCTTATACTGCGGCAAGCAATATATATGGCTTAGCAGGTCCAACGGCATCTAACATATCCGGAGGGAACGGTCAGTATGTTCGTTTGACGATGAGCATTGATGACGGTAATGATCCGGCAGGTCCTGCTCCGTTGTTCGGTTCTGGAAGTACCGCTCCCATCGGAAAAAGCGATAATGCCAAAGCGACAAGTAACCTAAGTGCTGGTTATTGGTGGGCACTAACTCAGACCAATACAAACATAACTAATCCACAAGATGCTAAATATCGTCTAACCTGTCCGAATAACGGTAATACACTGAGTATCAAAAACAGTCCATTTGTATGGGGACAATATGCGAGTGGTGTAGAAGAGTTGAGACTGATTCCTGCAAGTAGTATTGTATTTGCAGAAGCGGAGGTTGTTGAATGGGGACAGCATAAAGCTATATTGGAAGTGGATGCAACGGGTATCAGCGCGACGAAGGTGAAAGCTATACTGAACGGCGATGAGAGTGCAAACGTTACGTTGAGCCAAACGCTCACAAGTGTCAATAGTGGTGCAACGAAGTACAACTACACGGCGAACTTCGGTGACGATATTGATTTTGCGGATGAGGAAAGTAATGGTGCAATGATGACATTGGAGTGGTATAACAGCAGCGATGTGCTGGTTGCTGTGAGCAATATCGTTGTGCCGAAGATCATTGCTTCAAGTGCTACAATGTCTTCGTTGATGGCAACAGATGATCCTTGGAGCAAAGCAGAGGTACATGTGCTTCCGGATGTAACGCTGACTGCTAATGCAGGAGACTTTGAAAGCAAGGATGTGGTAATTGATCGTCTGGAGATATATCCGGGTGCAACCGTTAATGTGACGAAAGGTTCGCAGGATGTGGGTACACTGAAAGTGCGTACGCTTGTGCTCCGCAACGGTTGGACGCGTGTGGGTAGTAAGAGGTATGACGTAGCACGTTTGTATGTGCCGACAGATGCGAGTCTGGCGAAGAACGCCAACGATAATGTTTGGTACAGCGATTGGTACATTGATTATGATCAGTACTACCCGATAGCTGTTCCGTTCCCGGTAGCGACAAGCAGCATCTTTTACAAGAATACTAAGAGTACGGCGACTGCAGGAGTGAGACTGCGTTACTATAGCGGAGAGTTGCGTGCGACTAATATTCAGCAGCACCAAGAGCAGAACTGGGTAGAATATACTTGGGGCGGCACGATGCCGACGAACTTGGAGCCGAGTAAGGGCTATATTATGACAGCTAAACGTCCGACTGGTAAGGCCTTCTCTATTGTCCGTATGCCGATGACGTTCACGAATGATTGGACGACCGATGGAGAGCAAGGAAGTATCGAAGTGGACGAGGTTACGACCCACAAAGACCAAGTGGCAGTAACAGCTTGGGGCGATGCGAATACTCCTTCGTACGCGAAAGGATGGAATATCATTGCTAACCCATACATGGCGCTGCATAAAGGTGCTTTGAGTTATGCCGACGCGAGCGGCGATGCAATTGAATATGCGAATATTCCGGATATTAGTTTCAAGGAATACGACCAACTGCCAATCTTAACGACGAAGTTAGCTCCTGCAAGCGCATTCCTTGTACAGGCTCCGAAGACAGGTACAGTGACCTTTGGTGCTACTGCTCGTGTAGTTTCCGCTCCGAGTTATAAAACTGAGTCGACACCTGTGAGCTCCAAACAGAAAGCATATATCGAACTCAGCAATGAGGAGGCAAATGATATGATGGGTCTTATCATCAGTGACCAATATACGGCGGAGTATGAGATCAATGCCGACTTGGAGAAGTTGTTAGGCGACGGAACAAGCCTGAAGACCTATATGCATTATAGCGATAGGGACATGGCTTACTTGGCTATCAATAAGGTATTGGCTCAAGAGTGGATACCGGTGAGTGTTCGTCTGCCGCAAACAGGTGAGTACACGTTCTCACTGCATGAGGCCAGTGTAGCAGGTGAGCTGGAAGGCGTTTACCTGATTGACTACACGAGCAATGAGGTGACGAACCTGATCGAGAACAGCTATACGTTTGTTGCCGAGTCCGGAACGATCAGCAACCGGTTTGCAATCAACGCGACGGTTGGTGAACGTCAGACACCGACGGACATCGACGTAGTTAATGGAGGCGGTGACTTGAATTCCGACAGGCCGATTAAGTTCCTGTACCGTGATAAGGTTTATATATGGCACCGCGGTGTGATTTATGACGCAACCGGTAAAAAAGTGAAAGGAGGCCAGAAATGAAAAACGAAGTTAATCGTGCCCAAGGGGCTAAGAAATCGATGAGATATTTATTGATTGTAATGAGTTTGGTGAGTGTTCTGGGCGTATATGCCCAGGGCACCGCCCAGTTCCCTGAAGCAACGATGCAGTCCACCTCCTCGATGGTGGGAACTGGTTCTACTCTGCCGCAGGCAGCTGCGACAGGAGCGACGTTGGCTGGAGAGACTCCGGGGGCTTATTCGCCGGGACGCGGACATATACGTCGCGTGGGAGAAGATGATGGGTTTGAGAATGAAAAGGAGCCGGATGTACCTGAAAACCCGTATCCGCTCGGCGATGTGTTCTGGCCGCTGATGCTTCTCACGTGTGTATATGCGCTTATGCGCGTGATCCTTATTAATAAAAGAAAAATACAGAAAAAATAACATTAATTGTAATTGCGCCAATAAGCGCCATGAGGATGTAATTACAATCAATGTCAAAAATACCAAAAATATTTCTTAACGAGTGAAAGAGTTAAGGAGTTAGGGAATGGCAGACAAACGGAGCTCAGAGGGGCTCCGTTTGTTGTATAAGAAAGGAGAAAAACTATGTAAATGGTGAGTTAAACTCACGAATTACATAAAATTTTGGTTAAAAAGTTTGGTGGTTTCAAATATTTGTTGTATCTTTGCAGCGGATTTTAGATAGTAGCAATTATGGCAACCAACAATGTTTATATCCCTCGCAAGATGGAGGAGCTTCTAAAGGAGGCCGCGCAGTACTTCTCAGTTCTATCTGTTACCGGTCCGCGTCAGTCCGGGAAGTCCACTATACTGAAGCATCTCTTCCCCGAGTATAAGCAGTATAGTATGAAAGATCTGCATGTGCGCAGTTTTGCGGAGAATGATCCTGTAGCCTTTCTAAATCAACATCCGGAAGGCATGTTCATTGATGAGGTGCAGAAAGTGCCTGCGCTATTAGACTATATACAAGGCATCGTAGATAATCATCCGGAGCGAAAGTTTCTATTGACCGGCAGCAGTAACTTGGAGTTGCTGAAGGGCTTAACCGAGTCGTTACCCGGTCGTGCCGGCGTATATGAGTTATTGCCGATGTCGCTGGAGGAGACCGTAGATAGTGCAAAAGAGGCGAATCAGCAGATGTATGATGGCTTATATCCAGCCATTTGCGCGAATAAGAACATTGCACGCTTGTTCTATCCAAGTTATGTAAAGACCTATTTAGAGAAAGATGTGCGCGATCTATTGAAGATTAAAGACCAAATGCAATTCATGAAGTTCATGAAACTTTGTGCCGCGCGAATAGGTTCGTTATTTAATGCAACAGAGATTGGTGCAGAGGTAGGAGTGGATAAGAATACGATTAATCATTGGTTGTCCGTTTTGCAAGCTTCCTATTTGGTAACATTATTGCCTCCGTATTACGAGAACATCTCCAAGCGAATCGTTAAGACGCCTAAGCTCTATTTCAACGATCCGGGATTAGCGTGCTACCTGTTAGACATCGAGTCCCCGCGACAATTAGAGTTGGACAAGATGCGCGGCGCGATATTCGAGAATATGATTGTCATGGAGTGCATCAAGCATCGTACAAATCAAGGTAAGGAAGGGAACGTGTTCTTCTATCGGGATAGTAATCAAAATGAGGTAGATGTTCTCGTTAAAGAGGAGGGACAACTATATGCTATAGAGGTTAAGTCGGCTATGACCTACCAGCAGACCTTCGAGAAGACGCTGCGTAAACTACCAGAGTGGACCGGTACTCCGATTGCTCGCAGGGCGGTTGTTTATACCGGCGATTTCGAGAATACGGCTGGAGATATATGGCTACTCAACTACAGACATTTGGCGCAATTGTGGGGATAATTTACGTTCGCACAATTGTGCAAACATCCACAAAATTATACAAAAATCCTTATAAATGTAAATATTTAACAGATTTATTCTAAATTTTTTGGATATTTCAATTTTTTGTAGTACCTTTGTCCGGTTTTTGCGAATTAAATAGACACTAATTATATATAACGGTTGCAAACGGCAACCAAAATTGACGAAAAAAAGATGAATATTGTTACCAAAGAGATTGCTCTCCCCGATGGACGAGTGATCAAACTGGAGACAGGTAAGTTAGCGAAACAAGCAGATGGCGCCGTAATGGCTACGCTTGGCAACACGATGATCCTCGCTACTGTCTGCTCCGCCAAAGATGCAGTGCCGGGAACGGATTTTATGCCCCTCACTGTAGAGTACAAAGAGAAATTTGCGTCCGCAGGACGTTTCCCGGGTGGTTTTACCCGCCGCGAAGGTAAGGCATCAGACTATGAGATTCTGATTGCACGTCTGATCGACCG
>CAMHSB010000001.1 GCA_946187695.1 uncultured Bacteroidales bacterium | reverse complement strand
AGATCATCGAGGCTCCGACGCCTATCGTGCCGATCTTTACGTACAAGACGCTGGATACGCTGTATTTCGGCAAGAAGATGTTCGACGAGGGTGTGTATGTGAACCCGGTTATTGCGCCGGCGTGCGTGGAAGGCGAGTGCCTGTTGCGTACGACCTTGATGGCGACCCATACCGAGCCGATCATCGACGAGGCGGTTCAGATCATCGCACGTGTGCTGCACGAAGGTGCGCCGAAGATGTAAATGAAGCATATCCGCATCATATCACCTTCAGGAGTTATAGCCCCGCCGTTCATCGACGGGGCTACTTCGCGTCTACGCGCGTGGGGTTATAAGGTGAGCGAGGGCGCGCACGCACGTGACGCGCACGGACGTTTCGCCGGTACGGACGAGGAACGGCTGGCGGACCTCAACGAAGCGCTGCAGGATGAGAGCGTGGATATGATCCTTTGCTCGCGCGGCGGATACGGGATGCAGCGGATCATCGACAAGGTAGCAGAGATCAAAAAGCCGATCCTCGGTTTCAGCGACATCACGGCGCTGCATCAGTTGTCGGGGATCCATCATCAGCCTTCGCTGCACGGCATCATGTGCAAGCATATCGCAACTCTGCCGGAAGACAGCGAGCCGATGGTGGCGCTGCGTAAGCTGTTAGCCGGCGAGCCGATGGAATACCGCTGGGAGAGCCATCCTCTCAACCGCCCCGGCCAGGCTTTCGCGCCTATCGTAGGCGGTAACCTGAGCGTGCTGTACGGGCTACAGGGAACGCCGTACGGTCTGAGCAAGTTGAGTTACCAATTCCCTATCCTACTCATCGAAGACATCGCCGAGCGGCATTATCATATTGACCGGATGATGCGCAATCTGCGTTTGAGCGGCGTGTTGGCGCACTTGAGCGGACTCATCGTAGGACAGTTTAGCGACTGCGAGGACGATGAACTGATGGGCGAGTCGATCTATGAGACAATAAAAGAGGCAGTCGCTGACTACGACTACCCCGTTCTTTTCAATGCCCCGATCGGGCACGTGGAGCATAACGTTCCGTTATGGCTTCATGGTCATGCGTCCATCGACTGCGGCACGGAGAGTGTCCTGCGTCTGGACGGCTTCCATATATAAATCCCGGATTTTCAAATCACTCTTCCAGTACTCCACATACCGTGTGAGTGCTTCCATGTGGTCCGTTCCGCCAGACAGATAATCGCTGGTAGCGACGGTATAGAGGGCTTTGGGGTCAACGGCTTTGCCGCCCACCTGCACATCAGCCAAGTTTCCATCGATGACCGTCACGCGCATACCTGCGACGCCCTGACCACCGTACTTCGCGAAGGACTCGCAGAGGGAAATAATATCTTCGCCTTTGAGTGTCAGCACGACGAGTTCGTTATCGAAGGGCATCAGCTCGAAGACCTTCTCTTTGGTGATCGGGCCGGCAGGCCATTCGCAACGCATACCACCCATGTTGACAATCGCGATATCCACCTTCTCAGGATACACTTTTTTGGCTGCCTCCCAGAGGGCGTCGGTAGCCCAGTTGAGCATCGGGCATTCGGGATCACCCACCCATAAACGCTCGGGGGCGTAGCCTATCTGCACGTTCAACTGCTGCTCCAGATCGGCTTTGATCGGAGCCAATTGTTTTAGATAGACGGTATCCTGAATGGCGTCCGAAGAGGCATCTACCGGAAGAGCTTCGGTAGAAACGGATACCACTTTCACCTGCTTGTGACAAGCCGGCAGAAGGAACAAGGCGCAAAGAAGAAAGACAATTACTTTTCGCATAGGGCTTTTGCTGTTTTCGCCGCAAGGCGGGCGTTGTTGAGAACTAATTGAATATTGGAAGCCAGGCTCTCGCCGCCGGTGAGGTCTTTGACCTTGGCGAGCAAGAAAGGCGTACATTGTTTGCCGTGCACGCCGGCTTCGTCCATCTCTTTGAGGGCTTGTGCGATCGCCGTATCGATTTTCTCTTTGGGCATCGAGTACTCCTCGGGGATGGGATTGGTAACAAGCATACCACCTTTCAGGCCGCAGTCCAGTTTGGCCTTGAAAGCCGCAGCCAGTTCTTCGGGCGAGTCAATGCGGTAGTCCACACCGAAACCGCTGTGACGCGTATAGAAAGCAGGCAGTTCGTCTGTGCCGTAACCGATCACGGGCACACCTTTGGTCTCCAGATACTCGAGCGTGAGGCCGAGGTCCAGAATGGACTTGGCACCTGCACAAACAACCATGACGGGAGTCTGGGCAAGCTCCTCAAGGTCGGCAGAGATATCGAAAGTCTGCTGCGCTCCGCGGTGCACACCACCGATACCACCGGTTGCGAAGATCTTAATGCCTGCCATCGCCGCGATGATCATGGTGGTGGTGACGGTCGTAGCGCCATCCTCTTTGCGGGCAATGAGGACAGGCAAGTCACGGCGCGAAGCCTTGATGACCGCTTGACCTTTCTTGCCGAGATACTCGATCTCTTCGGGGGTACAACCGGCTTTGAGTTGACCGCCGATGATGGCGATCGTTGCCGGCACGGCGCCGTTCTCGCGGATGGTCTGCTCCACGTTGAGGGCTGTTTCCACGTTCTGCGGATACGGCATACCGTGCGAGATAATGGTTGACTCAAGCGCTACTACCGGCTTGCCGGCATTGAGCGCTTCTTGCACTTCTTTGGAAATAGAAAGATATTTATTCATTACAGTAATATATTAGCGATATCAGGGTTCACGGCTTTGGGGCTCATCAGGGTTGCGCGTGCAGCCATGAGACCGTATTGGGCTGTCTGCGGGAAGTCGATGCCTTTGGAATGTGCATAGACGACGCCCGCGAGGAACGCATCGCCGGCTCCGGTGGTGTTCACCACCTCTCCGGGCAGCGCGGGGAAGAGCCATTCTTCGGCGGCATTACGGCAATAAACGCCTTCGCTGCCGAGTGTGATATAGACGTGCGCCACACCGAGATCCAACAGTTTCTGCGCCGCTTCGGCATAGGTAGCCGTTTCAGTAACCGCCAGAGCCTCTTTGAGATTGAGTTTGAGCGAATGGAGGTACGGCAGTTTGGCTTTGCTGAGTGCGTTCACCACCCGATGGGCCTTGGTCGTACTGACGCCGTCGATAAAGAGCGGCGCGGTCACATTCTCCATCAGCCAGCGAATCGAGTCTTCGGGGATATTGGTGTCCGCCACGATGTAGTCAGAGAGGTTAATCTCCCCGCTACGTTTGGCGAGCCATTCGGGCGTGATGCTGCGGATCACTTCGGTGTCTGCCACCGCCGCAATCATCTCGCCGCCGTGGTTATTGAGGCACAAGTAGATGCCGGAACGTTGGGCGTTCACGTGATCGGACAGGTGCAGGTCAATACCCTGCTGCTTGCAGTAGTCATGCAACAAACCGCCAAACAGATCTCCACCGAAGATGGTCAATAACTGCGTACGCGCACCGAGCAACGACAAGTTATGCGCGATATTACGTGCCACGCCTCCGTAACCTACCTCGATATGACCGGGATTGGAGTCCGCTGCGATGAACGCATCGTTCAGCGTCGCAGACAGATCGACGTTTGCTCCACCGATAACAGAAATAAGTGTCTCCATGATTATTTCGTTTTGCGCTGCAAAATTACAAAAAATAATTGAAATACGCAAATAAAAAAGAAGGAAACCTACATAAAACAAAGAAGGTTGTCTCCCGACAACCCAATCTTTTTACTTAACCTTAAATCTAATACCATGAAAAACACGGTGCAAAAGTACTGCTTTTTGACAATATGACCAAATATTTTTCAAAAAAAATGTTATAAAACATATTTTTGCTAAGTCTGATTGTCAAAATTACCCCTCAAACCGCATTTTTCGATATTTTAGTTTTCTTCTAATAAATCCGGTCTTCTCTCGCGGGTATGTTCGAGCGATTGCTCGTACATCCACTCTTCGATTTTAGCCTGATGACCGGAAAGAAGAATGTCAGGCACTTTCCATCCTTTGTAGTCCGCGGGACGGGTATAGACGCCGGCTTCGAGCAGTCCGTCCTGAAATGAATCATTGAGAGCCGACTCGACATCGCCGAGTGCACCGGGCAGTAGACGCACGATTGCGTCGGTCATCATTGCCGCCGGCATCTCACCACCGGTAAGCACGAAATCACCGATACTATACTCGCGCGTAATAAGATGATCGCGCACGCGTTGATCGACTCCTTTGTAGTGTCCGCAGAGGATGATGATATTTTGCTTGAGCGAAAGATTATTCGCCGCTTTCTGGTCAAAGCGTTCTCCATCGGGAGCCGTGAAGATAATCTCGTCGTATTCCCGTTCGGACTTGAGATGCGTGATCAGACGGTCGATAGGTTCGATCTGCAGGACCATGCCCGCACCGAAGCCGAAGGCATAATCATCAACTTTGCGGTGCTTATCGAGAGTCCAATCGCGCAAGTTATGCACGTATATCTCACAAAGGCCTTTATCCTTTGCGCGCTGGATGATCGAATGATTGAGCGGCGACTCCAACAATTCGGGACAACATGTAATGATATCAATCCTCATTGATGATTTTTGATTTATGATTTTTGATTTTTAAGGGACAGGATCGTAACCGGAGCCGCCCCAGGGGTGACAACGCAGGATACGTTTGATGCCAAGCCAACCGCCTTTGAAGATACCGTGTTTGAGGACGGCTTCCACCATGTACTGGCTGCACGTCGGTGTGTATCGGCACGAGGGAGGCGTGAGGGGCGAGATGAAGACGCGGTAGAAATAAACCGGCAACAGAAACGCCTTCCTTACGACTGTTCGGATATCTTCTTTAGAGATTTGCATATGGCTTTTTCGATCACAGCAAAGGATTGTTCCTCTTTGTCCATATAGTTAAACGCAATCTGGTAATGCTGATCGCCCAATATATCCTTGTGTAAACGATAGGCCTCGCGCATCAGCCGACGCAGGTGATTGCGTTTGACCGCCCGTTTGAAGAGCGATTTGGGTGCCCAAACGAGGATTTGGGTATCCATCTCGATCGGCAGATACGTCACCCGCAACGGCCACGCCGTAAAACGTTTCCCTTCTTTGTACAGGGCCGCAATGCGTTCCTGTCCGCAGAGTTTGTTATGTTTGGGGAACGTATTAGGCATTCTTATCCAGATAGTCCGCGATCGCCATAGGTAGCGACGCAAACTCTTTTCCTTGCCCGGCCTCTATATCCACGCGGTAACCTGCCTCTTCGAGCGCACGGATCGTACCCTCGCCGAAAGCAGCGATGAGCGTCTTGCCTTGTTTCCAATCGGGGAAATTCTCCCGTAACGAGGTCACACCTGCCGGCGTAAAGAGGGCAATGAGGTCGTAGTCAAACGGTTTGTCTGCCGGCCAGGGAGTGGTCACCGTGCGGTACATGATCGCCGGCGTCACCTCCACACCGTTCTCTGCAAACATATTGATCTGCTCGTCGGTATGGATATCGGAGAGGACCATGAGGTATTTCTCATTCGGGCGACGGTGCATTGCCGGCAAGAGCGATTCAAACTTATTGCCGCTCTCGGGGAAGAAGACCTTCCGTTTGCGGTAGTTAATGAATTTCTGCAAATAAAGCCCCACCTGTTCGGAGTTACAGTAGTAATGCATGGAGTCGGGCACATTCAGACGCATCTCCTCGCAAAGACGGAAATAATGCTCAGCGCCCAGACGGGAGTTGAGGATCACCGCCGTGTAATCGAGCGGGTTAATGTGTTGCTGCCGAAACTCCCGCGCCTCCAGTCCTTCGATATGAATGAACTGGTAGAAATCGCACTTCACACCGAACTGATCCTCCAATCGGGAGTAGGGATTATGCTCGGTCGTCGGGCGGGGTTGAGAAAAAAGAATTCGTTGTATCATAGGATCATTATCAATTTTGCAGAACAATAAATGCAAGCCACCATCGGCAGGACCTCCAACGTCAGGATGTACAGCAAGAGGTACAGGATAGCGGACAGGGAGACCACAAAAGTACGGGCGGCACGGTAGAGCCAGAGGCAGAGGAACAACAAGGCGATGATGCCTACCGTCCATTGTGCAATCTGTTGGTCCGGAATTCGCAACAGCACTAAGAGTGCAGGATAGAGCACGGCCGTACTGAGTGTCGCGATATTGCCGTAATGCTCGTAAGGGTCACCGAAACGGCGGGTGAACGAGAAGGTGTAGTCCAACAACACGTTGCACAACATCTTCACCAACAACACCGCTAAGATGACTCCGCACACGGCCCAGAATGCCACAAAAGAGGCGTGCTGCGCCGGCAAGAAGCACAGGCACAGTGCCACAGCCGGCGTGCCGATACGGAACAGCGATATACAGAGCTGGCCCATGAACGTAGTTGGCGAGTCCTTGTACGTACGGTCCGTACGGGCCGTGAGGGACGAGAGTGTCTGCGTGATCACCCCGGGCTGCGTCACCTCCGCCAGCACTGCGAAAAGAAGCAGTACCAACATCGTCCATCCGCACCAGGGGGCACTCATCATCGATACGATGTGCATTACTCCGTCCATAGATATAGTTTATCGCCGCGACGAAGCAAAGTGTCCGTCTTAAGCGAGAAGAATTGTCCTTGTTTAACTTGTTTGGTAGGGTGACCATCGGTATCCCGCAGCCCCACAGCCTTACATTCATACACACCGGTGGTCTCGCCGGTGATCAGCAGCTCCTGTCCCTCTTCGATAGTGTCCACCGCCTCGACAAGGAACTCCGCCACACTCAGGTTCTTGAAAAAATTGGTGCACTTGGCGGCATAGATCTTCTTGCGGGTTGCTTTGTTGCCGTACGAATGTGTCCATTCGCCCAATTTCTGTCCTTGGTAATAGCCGTCCCAGAAACCGCGGTTGAAGACGCGGCTCAATCGTTCGTTCCAATCGGCGATCTTGGGCAGGATGATCTCGTCGTGGGCGTACTCACCTTTCTGCCAAGCCTCCACGGCTTCTTTATAGCACTTCACTACGGTAGATACGTACTCCGCTCCGCGGGCACGGCCTTCGATCTTGAGCACGCGAACGCCAGCGTCGAGCATCTTATTGAGGAAATGAATGGTCTTCAGATCCTTGGGCGACATGATGTATTGGTTGTCGATATCGAGCTCCATATCCGAAGACTTGTCCTTCACCGTATAACCCCGACGGCAGACCTGCACGCAGGCACCGCGGTTGGCGGAAAGGCCGTAGTTATTGAGGCTCAGATAGCATTTGCCGCTCACCGCCATGCAGAGCGCACCATGACAGAACATCTCGATACGAATCGGTTGTCCGCCGCGGCCGCATATATGTTGCGCTTGGATATCGCGATAGACAGACGCCACCTGCTCCATGTTCAGTTCGCGCGCCAAGACCACGACATCCGCAAACTGCGCGTAGAACTTGAGCGACTCGGTGTTGGCGATATTGAGTTGGGTAGAGAGATGCACCTCCTGACCGATCGAATTAGCGTACTGCATGACCGCAATATCGCTCGCGATGACCGCATCGACACCAACGGCGTGGGCCTTTTCCACGATCTCACGCATCAGCGGCAGGTCTTCAGGATACATGACCGTGTTAACAGTCAGATAGGTCTTCACACCCGCTTCGCGGCATGTTGCCACAATGGTGGACATATCGTCCGTCGTGAAATTGACCGAACTGCGGGCACGCATATTCAGGTGCTCGATACCGAAATAGACGCTGGTTGCCCCGGCCTGAATAGCCGCAGCCAAACTCTCCCAGCACCCCACCGGAGCCATGATCTCTATTTGTGATTGGTCATTTGTCATTGGCAATCAGCCATTCGGCTATTTGTACGGCATTGAGTGCGGCGCCCTTACGAATCTGGTCACTCACACACCAGAAACTGAGTCCGTTCTCGTCGGTCAGGTCCTTACGGATACGACCGATAAAGACCTCATCTTTTCCGCTCAAGAACAGCGGCATGGGGTAAATCTTATTCTCCGGATCGTCCATCAGCACGCAGCCCTTCGCCTTCGCAAAAGCCGCTTTGGCTTCCTCGACGCTGATTGGTCGTTCGGTCTCCACCCACACGCTCTCGCTATGTGCCCGGAGCGATGGCACCCTCACACAGGTCGCACTGACCTTGACATCCGAGTGCATGATCTTACGCGTCTCGTTGAACATCTTCATCTCCTCTTTGGTGTAACCGTTGTCAGTGAAGACATCGATATGCGGGATGAGATTATACGCCAACTGATACGCGAACTTATTGACCGTCACTTCTTCGCCGTTCAGCACCTGACGGTATTGGGTCTCGAGCTCTTTCATCGCCTGTGCCCCGGCGCCCGAAGCCGCCTGATAAGTAGCTACATGGACCCGACGGATATGACTCAGGTTTTCGATAGCCTGCAGGGCGACCACCATCTGGATCGTCGTACAGTTCGGGTTGGCGATGATATTTCGCGGACGATTGAGTGCATCCGCAGCATTGACTTCGGGTACCACCAACGGCACGTCCTCATCCATGCGGAAGGCGGATGAGTTGTCAATCATGATGGCTCCGAAACGGGTGATATCCTCCGCGTACGCACGTGACACGCTCGCACCCGCGGAGACAAAAGCAATATTGACGCCCTTGAAAGCGTCGTTATGTTGTAACAATTGTACTTCGTACTTTTTGCCACGAAACAGGTATGTTGTGCCGGCACTTCGCTCCGATCCGAATAATCGTAGTTCGGAGAGCGGGAATTGCCGCTGTTCGAGAACAGCCAGCAACTCCTGTCCGACGGCGCCAGAGGCGCCTACGATAGCAATTACCATACTTATGCTAAAGAAACGATGATCTCACCTTCTTTCTCAGCGAAAGTCAGTTTGTTCTCGCGTGCGAGCCATCCGAGGGCGAAAGCCAACTCGTCGTTCTTCAGTTTGGTAGCTTTTTTGAGGGCCTTCAAATCCAAGGCACCATTCTGCAACGCACCCCATACGAGGCCTGCGTTTGCTCCAATTTTTGCGATCATAATACCTTAAATAAATTTATGTGACTAATCGAGTGAATATATGGGTCACTCTTCCCATTTCTTAAAGATCAGACATGCATTGTGTCCGCCAAAACCGAAGGTATTGCTCAGCGCATAGTGAATATCGCGTTTCTGCGCCTTGTCGAAAGTGAAGTTGATCCGATAATCGATCTCTTCGTCCTTGTCTTCCGGATCATGATTGATCGTCGGCGGGATGATACCTTCTTTCAACGCCATAATACAAGCTAAGGCCTCTACTGCACCCGTTGCACCGATCAGATGACCGGTCATGGACTTGGTCGAGTCCAGATTCATATCATATACATGCTCGCCGAACACACGCTGGATAGCCTTCACCTCGGTCACGTCACCAAGCGGCGTCGAGGTACCGTGCGTGTTGATAAAATCGATCTTCTCCGGCTCCAGGTTCGCATCCTTGAGCGCCTGACGCATCACACGCTCCGCACCTTTTCCTTCGGGATCGGGGGCGGTCATGTGGTAAGCATCCGAAGTCATACCGACACCCACGATCTCTGCGTAGATCTTCGCGCCGCGGGCTATGGCATGCTCGTACTCCTCCATGATCAGGCAAGCCGCTCCTTCGCCCAGCACGAATCCATCACGACTCTTGGAGAACGGACGGCTGGCGGTCTCGGGATGCTCGTTATTGGTGGACAATGCGTGCAACGAGTTAAATCCGCCTACACCGGTATAGGTCACATCCGCATCTGCGCCTCCTGTCAGAAGCACGTCGGCATGGCCCAGACGAAGCTGGTCGAAAGCCGAACCTACTGCGTGGGACGACGACGAACAAGCTGTGCTCACCGAGTAACTCGGGCCACCGAGACCGAAACGGATCGAGATTTGACCCGCTGCGATAGACGGAATAGCCTTCGGGATCATGAACGGATTGAAACGCGGCACACCGTCGCCTTTGGCGAAATCGATGATCTCCGATTCGGTACTCTGCAAGCCACCCATACCGGAGCCCCAGATAACACCTACTCGGCTGCGATCTTCCTTCTCCAGGTCGAGACCGCTGTCTTTAAGTGCCTCGTCAGCCACCCAAACAGAGAACTGCGAATAGCGATCCATCTTGCGCGCCTCTTTGCGATCAATCAGCGGAGTCGGATCAAAATTCTTCACTTCTCCGGCAAATTGCGTCTTAAAATTCGTGGCATCAAAAGCGGTGATCGGAGCTATTCCGCTCACGCCATTAATCAATGCCTGCCATGTTTCCGGCGCAGAGTTTCCCACGGGCGTAAGCGCGCCTAATCCTGTTATAACAACTCGTTTTAATTGCATAGTTTTTCTTCGTACAAATATAAAAAGGATACGAGTTTACAGTTTTCCCGTAAACTCGCAAACTCAGATGAAAAGAAAATTACTTACCAGCTTTCTTCTCTACATAAGCGATTGCATCGCCTACGGTAGCAATCTTCTGCGTATCCTCGTCCGGAATCTCTACGTTGAACTCTTTCTCGAACTCCATGATCATCTCAACCGTGTCAAGAGAATCAGCGCCCAGATCCGTTTGGAAGTTTGCCTCGTTCGTGATTTGAGACTCTTCTACACCCAATTTATCAGCAATGATTGCTTTTACTTTTGCTTCAATTTCTGCCATAATACTAAAAATTTTAGCGTTATTATTTATGTGTTTTTATTAAATATCGTACTCTTCTATTTCCGCGCATTTCGGAAAAACGGCACAAAATTACTACAATTTTTTGAATTGACCAAATTTTTTTGTCTTATTTTTCGATTTTGTCACCTAAATGTAGCATTATTTTGCCTAAAAAGACTCCACTCTTGCCCATTTGGGCCACCGGAATACTGTCTCCATCCAAATTGGGCACTCGTAAATTATCATATAATTTATGGGTATGTCCGCCGATAATAACATCGATGCCGCGTGTATGTTGCGCCAGTTGCACATCGCACACGTCTTCGGGGGCTTTTCCGTAAGTTCCCATATGACTCAGGCACACCACAATGTCGCATTTTTGCGCACGAAGGGTATCCGCCATCGCCTGTGCAACCGGATAAGGATCCAGATAAACAGCCGGCTGGAAATTCTTGTCCGAGATGATACCCTTCGGATCACAACCGAGTCCAAAAATACCGATCTTCAAACCGCCCTTACGGACGATGGTATAAGGCTTCACGACCCCTTCCATCGCCGTGCCAGTGAAGTCATAATTGGCACATACAATCGGGAATTTAGCCGTCGAACGAATGACTTCAGCGAGGGTATCGAGACCGTTATCAAACTCATGATTTCCGAGTGTTCCGGCATCGTAGCCCATCCTGTTCATGGCCTGCAATTCCACACGTCCCTTATAGAAATTGAAATACGGCGTGCCCTGACTAAAATCTCCGGCATCCACCAGCAACAGGTGCTTGTCTGCCTTACGTTCCTCACGGATCATACCCATACGACGGGCATAGCCACCCTGATCGTTGGCCTTAGGCTCCACCTGCGAATGCGTGTCGTTCGTGTGCAGAATGGTCAGATGATCTTGCGGCGTGCAAGCAATCATCAACGCTGCATAAATGCAGCATACAATAGCGTTTCTCATATACTAGAATCGTTTGTTAATTTCTTCGTCTGTCATCAGCGAGACGATGGTTTTTCCATCGCTCGTACGACGGAATTGCGGCAATGCGAACAGTTTCTCCACAATCTCCCGCATCTCCGTTTCCGTCAAAGTTTTCCCGTAGGGAATAGCCGCATTCTGCGCCAAAGTCAGCGCAATCTGCTCGCGCCATTCCTGACGCGTATCGGCATTTCGGTCGCGCACTTGCGTCAGGATATGTTGCAGCGTCGGCACAGGAGACTGTTGCGCTAATTGCGCCGGAACACCTTGTATCGAATAGCTGTCCGGACTCAACTGCTCCAGATCGAAGCCGATAGCCCGCAGATCTGGTTGCAACTGCTCCATCAAAATCATGTCATCTTGCGGCAAGCTGATCACTTCCGGGAACAGCAACTGCTGCATCGCGCCCTGCGCATTGCCCAACTGCTCCATGAACTGGGCGTACAACACCGCCGTGTGCGCACGATGCTGGTTGATCAGCATCAAACCCTCCTCACTCGGCATCAGAATATACTTCCCGCCGTACTGCCAAATCGGTGCATGCTCGGCATCAGGAATCGCGGTTTCTCGAGGTGTTGATATTTCAAGATCTCGAGTTTCCGACAGCCCGTCATACAGGCTCTCCCAGTTCTTCGGTGCACGATCGGGATAGATTGCACCGCGTGTATGGAAAGGATTATAACTCGTGTCCACCGTCAACTGCGGACGACTCACAGGTGCATCCGTGGGCAGCGGAATATTGATATTGCCCTGCGTATCAAAATCGATGGTCGGCGCCAGGCTGAACTTACCCAAAGCCTCCCTGACAGAAGCCATCAAGATCTGGAAAATAGTCTGCTCATCGGCAAACTTAATCTCCGTCTTCGTAGGATGAATATTGACGTCGATCGACTCCGGTGCGATATCAAAATAGATAAAGAAAGAGGGCTGATAGTCTGCAGTCAACATCCCCGAATAAGCCGTCTGAACGGCCTTCAGGAAGTAAGGATGGCGCATGTAACGGCCGTTCACAAAGAAGTACTGCTCTGCCCTTTTTGTAGCGTTCTCCGGCTTGATCACAAAGCCGCGAATGGACACCAACTCCGTCTCCGTCTTCACCTCCACAAACGCCGAGGTATAAACGTTCTTCTTCGGGTTGCCGAACACCGCCTCAATACGCTGTTTCTCCGTGCCGGCTGGCAATTCCAGGATGATCTCGTCGTTGTGCACAAACGTGAAAGCCACTTTCGGATACACCAGCACGATGTGGTAGAACTCGGTCAGCAGATTGCGCAACTCCGTTTGGTCGGTCTTGAGGAACTTGCGCCGTACCGGCACATTAAAGAACAGGTTACTCACCTTGATATTCGTTCCCACCGGACACGCACAAGGCTCCTGACGCACAACGTCCGAGCCGTGAATCTCAATCAAGGTACCTGTTTCATCCTCCTTGCGGCGGGTCGTCATCTCCACTTGCGCCACAGCGCATATGCTCGCTAGCGCCTCCCCGCGGAAACCCATCGTACGCAAACTGAACAAGTCCTGCGCCTCGCGGATCTTGCTCGTCGCATGGCGCTCAAACGCCAAACGCGCGTCCATCTCACTCATTCCGATACCGTCATCGATCACCTGCAGCAACGTACGACCGGCATCACGAACAATGACCTGCACACGGGTCGCGCCCGCGTCCAGACTGTTCTCCACCAGCTCCTTCAGACACGATGCCGGGCGCTGAATGACCTCACCCGCCGCAATCTGATTTGCTACGCTGTCCGGTAAAAGATGAATGATATCCATATGTGCCGCGCCTACACGCGCGTATTATAAAAGGAAATAGAACGCAAAAATAAGCAGCCCGAGCAGCACAATCCAGAACGCCAATTTCGATTGCTTCTTCTTGCGCAGCTCCGTCATGTTCTTCTCGTGCTCCTCACGGAAAGCCCCGCGACGAAGACGCGCAAGTCTTTTATCCTTGCGCGCCTCCTTTTCCTCATCGAAGTAAATGGGGCGATAGTCCCACTCACGGGGTTTATTTACTTTCGGAAATAATACCGACATTATTTAACGATAGCTTGGAACTCAGCCTCCTCAGCGAACTTCGCAAACTCGATATCGTGCGCAGCGCGAGCTTTGAGGTTAGCGTCCTGTGCCACAGCCGACTTGAGGTGAGCATAAACAGCCTCGCGGTCGTTCGTACGGGCACCGACAACAGCTTTCAGATAAGCAGTCGTTGCATTCGGCTCCTTCACGTTGTTGAGGGTCTTCGATGCAGCAGCATAGTCCTCGTCCAGGATCTGCTGAACAGCAGCGTTGTTCGTTGCGTTCTCACCGTAAGCTTTCTTAGCAGCCTCGTAGTCACCCTTCTGCGTGTAGAGCGTACCCATAGCAGCACTCAGGTTACCCTTCGTACCTGCAGCCTTACCCAGATGGTACTCTGCTTTCTCATAGTCACCTGCAGCGATGAACAGCACACCTGCGTTGTAGTTTACGTCCGGATCGTTCGGTTGGATCTCCAATGCCTTCAGGTAGCAACGACCTGCATCTGGATAGTTACCAGCCTCGAAATACAACTGACCCATACCGTTCCATGCGCGGTAGTCATTGTAGAGCTCAGCAGCTTTCTGATAGATAGCCATCTTCTTTGCCTTGTCCTCGGTCAGCGTAGCGGCATAGAGCAACTCCTCTACACTCAGTTGAGCCGGGTCGTTAGCTGCCAACTCGCGGATCTCGTCATCACTCTTACCGATCAGGTCGGTCGTCAAAATCAGACGGCTACGACGCAATGCCGGGAGGATGTCGTCAGCGATGTTCTTATAAACAGCGCTCAGGTTCTTGATTTGTGCCTCGCGCTCCTCAGGATCGCTGTACATCGACAACACGCGAAGTACGAGGTCCTTATCCTGGATATTGCTGTTCTCCATTGCTTTCTGGAAACCGGCCCAGTCCTCAGCGGTGATATTCGACTCAATCGCATTCGCTTGTTTGTTCTTCTTCAGGTCTTTCTGGAGGAAGTTGGCAGCTACTTTCTGACGGTTTTGAGCCAATTTCTCGTTCAGGTCCATACCACCATCCGGAGATGCATAACCGGCAACCTCGATCTTATTGATCTCTTTCTTCTCGTTGTCCTTTGCGTCCTTGAGGGCAGCCTGCAAAGCCTTTACACCCTCGCTCTTCGTCTCAGACGAACGGAGCTCTGCGCTCTGGATCAAGAACTTGATGTCAGCCTCGGTCAGCTCCTGGATAACACGTTGGAACTTATCCGGGGTAGTAGCGGTCTTGTTGTCCTTTGCCTGTGCCAACTCAGCCGTAACAACGACACCATCAGCCACTTTCAGGTCCGGAATCTCAATCACTTTCTTACCAACACGTGCCTCAAAACGCAGGTACAACTCCGATTGCCTCATAGCCGGAACGAAGTCAAACGAGCAGCTCTGGTTGTACGTACCACCGTACTTGTAATCTACCGTACGACCGTTCTCTTTGGCTTTCTCACCAACGTAAACAACCGGCTCGCCAAGTACTTCCTGACCGTCAAACTTCAATACCGGAGTAACAACCAGTACACCCTTCTTGGCAAATTTCTTCTGCGGGAATGTTCCGGTGATCTCTGCATCTACCTTACCACCCTTCAACTGCAGCGGATTCGGGTTAACTGTAATCTGATCCGGATTCGGTAACGTCTTGTTACACGATGCCAACACTACTGTAGCAGCAATGAGGCTAAACAATAAACCTTTTTTCATATGCATATAATTAGTTTTGTATGTGTATCCACATAATTCGCTGCAAAATTACAACTTTTTTTTGAATTGTGCAAATATTTATTAAAAAAATTTGTGCATATCAATCTTTTTTCGTACCTTTGTGCCCGATATGAGAAGAACTTTATTCCTTATTCTCTTATGCGCAGTTGCATTCGCGGGATGCAACAAGCCTTCGCGTGTCGAGCAGCACAAAGCCGAAAAACATATTCAAGACAGCATCTGTCTAAAAGAACAGGTGCGCAGTTTGGCGTATTACGAGGGCGAATTAGAACGCCTGATGCCCGTTGCAGACAGCCTGATCGCGCTCTTCAAATATGAGAAGAACGACAAGTACCAGGACCACGGCAACTATGTTGTCACGGGCAAAAACGGCCTGCGTATCCTCGTGCGCGACGACGGCAAAGAGATCCTGCTTTACCGGAACGGAAAGCGTATCGAATCCACCGACGATCCCAAACTCGATCAGGCGCAACACCTTCAAATTGTCATTTCGGACATCAAAGAACTCGAAAAACGTATCCAACGCACCTCTTTAGAGGTCCAAAAATACCAAAAACGCCTACAAAAATAATTAAATTTCAATACTTATGAAAAAAATCATTCTCTATGTCTTACTCTGCTGTTTCGGGCTGAGCGTTTCGGCAGAAAACACGCTTGAGATTGTCAAATTGTCCCCTCAAGAACAAACAGAGTACATTTCTTCGTTTGCCAAGTTTAAATTCAAGGCGGATAGTATTTTTGTTTATGACTTTTCGAATCAACTGGTAAGCCAAAATGCGTTAGCAAATGTCCATGTGCTATTGTTCACGGATGGTCAAGATATAACTTCCGACATAGACAATGTGCAAGAGGGAAAGCCGGTTCTGAAAGTATTCCCGAACCCTGCTACATACCAAATTAAAGTGGAGAATTATGAGCCGATTCAAGCGATGCGTATTTATTCATCGAACGGACAAATTATGATGACCGCAAGTGCGCAAAACGAAACCACGGCTACCATCGATGTATCTTCTCTGGCAGAAGGTTCTTATCTCCTTTTAGTTAATCAAACGATTGTTAAATTCATAAAAAAATAATCCATGAAAAAGTTATTTTTAGCACTCAGTATTATGCTTTCATGCGTCGCATTTGCGGCCGAGGAGGAGAGAACAATGTATATCTACAATGCAAACGGTTACATTTTCTCGTACCCGATTGCAATGATAGACAGCGTTATGTTTGAGGCCCCGGAAACGGGTATCAACTTGGCGCCGCATCAACTGTCTGTACATAAAGACGATTATGCTCTACTGGAAGCCCAAGCGATCGGATTTAATCCTTTTGTGTGGGATGGTCTTAATGGAGGATATGCCAAAACCAAATGGACGGTAGGTAACGACAGCATCATCCAATTAAAGGAAATAACGCCCTCCTCCTATGCTATGTCAGCGTGTCAGATCTTAGGCTTGCGAGTGGGAACAACTACGATCACCGCCCAATTTTCTGACTACACACAGACGATAGAAGTAGAGGTACTGCCGATGTGGGCGAGCGACCATGTTTCCGAGAGTTTGCCCTATTATTGGGAAGAAATAACATCCCGATTCAATGCGAGCATCGCGGATCATTGGAGCTATTGGGGAATCAGTGAGATAACAACAGACGAATGTATTATTCCTACCCGATATCCGGGAGGTCATTGGAATGACAATGGCTATTGGAGAAACATCCATACCCATAACGCACCTGCCGCTTCGGAAAGTTTCTACAACATGCTTTCATACGGCATTCTGGAATGTAACCGGCTTATTGATATCATCCGCTATTCCGCGCTCTCCGATACGGAGAAAGAAAATAACATCTTGCAATTGGAGGCTATGCGCTGCTTCTATGGTTACATGATGCTGGATTGTTTCGGATCGTTCCCGTTTGAAGACAGCGAATATGTGCCGGGAGAAAACGGCAAGACGCAATCGGCACAGGAGATATGGAGCAAACTGGTGGCATGTCTGGAGCGCATCGCGCCTCAGCTTCCCAAAGTCACCAATGCCAACCGCTTGCAATATGTAGGTCAAGCGACGCAAGGCTTCGCCTATGCTTTGCTGGCACGTCTGTACCTCAACGCAGAATCCTTCGGTTGTACCGCTAACGGTACTAACTTCTACACAGAGGCCGTCCGTTATTGCGACAAGATCATTCAATCCGGCTCGTATAGCATCGAAGACAACTATTTCACGAATTTCAAGATTCAGAATGAGACAAGCCGCGAAAATATCTTCGTGTTGATTGAAGATGGATCTTCCAATATGATGAGTAGCTATGATGGCGCTATGATGAACAAATCGCGTTTACAGCTTGTAACTTTGCCTTATGCCATGCAGGAGGTGTGGAACATGCTGGAAAAACCATGGAACGGTGCCTGCGCCACCAAATCATTCCTCAACCGCTTCGAGTACGGCAGAGACGTACGCGGCTTGTGCGATACGATCCAAGGATCCGATGGATGTGACGGACACGGTTGGCTTGCAGGACCGGTCAAAAACAACGGCGTTGTAGTAAGAGACGATAACTGGGAGGATGTGATCCTTATAACGAATGTCTCTTCCATCGAGAATGCAAGGTGGAGTGATGGTGCACGAATGATCAAGTACGAAGTGGACAAAACCGGTACCTATCGATATATGGAGAATGACTTTGTTATCTTCCGTTATGCCGATATTTTGTACATGAAAGCCGAAGCGATCTTGCGTGGCGGAACCGGTAATCTGAACCAACTGCTCCAAGATTCTTCTTTCCGCAAGATTCGTCAGCGTGCAGGTGTGGATTATTATACATCCTTAACCTTGGATGAGTTACTGAACGAGCGCGGACGTGAGTTCTATTGGGAATGTGTTCGTCGGCGCGACCTCATCCGTTTCGGCAAATACAACGACCCGACCTATATCGATTATTTGGAGAATACCGAGTCCGGCAATGAACTTAGTCCGTTGCCCTTGTTAGCTCTCGCCGCAGACATACATGCCGATGGTACCTACATCGTGATGGAAGGCAAGCGCAACGAGGAACAGCTCATGGGCATGACAAATGCGATCAATGAATGGACGGGGTCGCCGAGAGAAGGGTTTTATGAGAAATACATCTATTTGCACGCAACGGACAAGTTTTATATAGCGCAGGTGACCAATGGAAACAAAACGGTTTACGGCGGTACGCTTTCGGCAACTTCTTTGGAAACGGACTATTATCCGGTGGACGGCTACAAGGGTGTTATGAGCGGCACAAAGTCCATGCATGTTAACGAAGACGGACTCTATCATGTCATCTATGACAAAACGACAGCAATCATTATTGTTGCGCCCGTAGTGTGGGGTATTAGCGGCAGTCACAACGGTTGGGGCTGGTCGGCAGATTATACCGAAATGCACGCATCCGCAAATAACGATACGATCGAATGGACGTGGACGGATGTACTGTTCAAATCCAGCGGCCTTTTTGCCTTCAAAAACAATAATGTATGGAAGATTATTGTCAACGACGAAGACAACCTCCGTATCCCAACGTGCTTGAATGAAAATATGGAATCATATGGATCTAACATTTCCATCAACCAAGCCGGTTATTACACAATAAAACTGAAATACCATTTGGCAAGTGGCAAACTCTCCAACACCTATTCTTACGAAGTCATCTTTAATCGAGAATATGATGGAGCTGATTATAGTAACGTAGAACTGGAGCTTGTCGGAAGCGGCATCGCAGATCAAACAGGTGCGACACCCGATGATATATGGAATTGGGGCAATAAGTTATCTATGGGTACACCGACCAAGAATGGCGATAATTACATCTGGCAGAAAGAGCATGTTTTGCTTACCGCCGGAGGTGAATTCAAGGCACGTTACACCAATATGGGAGAAGGAGACATCGATTCGTTTGACATCGGAATGTATGGTTTATGGGGCAACAATGCGTATGTGGAAACAGCCGGCGCATATACGATTACAGTAACGGTCAACTGCAAGACAGAAAATGGTAATATGGAGGTCGTTGCAGAGTAAAAATACAAAAATATTTGCATATATCAAAAAAAAGCAGTAATTTTGTAGCCGGTATTAAAATGGAATAATATGGCAGAATCAAAATACGAAAGCAAAATCACATCCGCACCCTGTTCGGCAGCGCAGATTTATCGTGTGCTGAGCAACATGCAGAACCTGGAGCGCGTGAAGGATATGATTCCGAAGGACAAGATCCAGGAGATGGAAATCGAGCCGGATCGTGTACGCCTCAAAGTGGATGGCTTGGCGCAGAAAATCACCATCGCTATCGTCGATCGCATTGAGAACGATACCGTCAAGTTCGGCGCAGAAGGCATTCCGATGGACGCCAACTTCTGGATCCAGATGAAAGAAGTGAGCCCGACCGACACACGGCTCAAACTGACCATCAAAGCGGATATCCCCTTTATGTTCAAAATGATGTTGGAGAAAAAACTGCAAACGGGGCTCGACCAGGCAGCGGACATGCTGGCGCAATTCCCCTACGCAATGTGGCAATAAGATTATGAAAACTCCCAGAATACACAGAGAAGGACGCGGCTTGATCATGGGTACGGTGCTGCTCTTGTTTATCATTAACGTACCGATTTATTTGTTTGTGCAACCCCATTGGGTATTCGCTATCACGTTGGTACTGACAGCGGTACTGCTCGTGTTCGTTACCTATTTCTTCCGCAATCCGGTGCGCGTGCTGGAGATCGATGATCCGAATTTCATCATCGCCCCGGCGGATGGTCGCGTGGTAGTGGTTGAACCCACCGAAGAGAACGAGTATTTCCATGAGCAGAAACTGCAAGTTTCCATCTTCATGTCGCCGTTCAATGTGCACGCTAACTGGTTCCCGATTGAGGGTACGGTCTTGGTAAGCGAGCATCAGAAAGGCCGTCACATGGGTGCGTGGTTGCCCAAATCGAGTACGGACAACGAGCGTTCGCTCGTGGTCATAGAGACACCGAACAAAGTGCAGATCGCCCTTCGACAGATCGCCGGTGCTATGGCACGTCGTATCGTAACTTACGCCAAGCCCGGTCATCAGGCGCATCGTAACACCCACCTCGGCTTCATTAAACTCGGCTCGCGCGTGGATATGTACTTGCCGCTGGACACGGAGATGTTCGTCACCGTAGGGGAACACGTGCGCGGTAACGAGACCATTATCGGTCGCCTCGCAGATGTTGAGCCCAAGGCAAAAGCTGCTGCCAAGCCCAAAGCAAAAGCAAAAAATGTTTAACTTAAATAATTTACAACCATGAATTTTGAAGAATTATTTGCGCAGTACCCCTGCCCGTTTACCGATGAGCAAGTAAAAGCTCAAGTTGCTGACATCGAAGCAAAACATTTTGCAGAGAACAACAATATCGAGGTATGGAAAGAGTGCCTCCACCAGATTGACTACACCACCCTGAGTGCAGACGACACGATTGCTAAAGTAGAAAGCATGGCAAATGCTGTTAACACCTTCGAGGCGAAATTCCCGGGTGTGCCCAACGTAGCCGCTATCTGCGTTTATCCTGCTATGGCAGAGTACGTACGCAAAGCCCTCAAGGATCCGAAGTTCAATATCGCTTGCTGCTGTGCCGGTTTCCCCGCTGCACAGACTTTCCCGGAGATTAAAGTAGCCGAGACCGCAATGGCCCTCAAGATGGGTGCTACCGAGGTAGATATCGTGCTTTCCGTAGGTAAGTTCCTCGAAGGCCGTTACCAGGAGTGCTTCGACGAGATCCGCGAGATCAAGGACGTTTGCAAAGAGCATCATCTCAAAGTGATTCTCGAGACCGGACTCCTCAAGACCGCAGAGAACATCTGGAAAGCTTCCATCCTCTCGATGGCTGCAGGCTGCGATTTCATCAAGACCTCGACCGGTAAGATCAGCGTGAACGCTACGCCGGAGGCTACATTCATCATGTGCCACGCCATCAAGGCATGGAAAGAGAAAGCAGGTATCAAGATGGGTTACAAACCCGCCGGTGGTGTTTCGACAACCGACGAGGCTGTACAGCACTTCACGCTCGTCAAGGAGATCCTTGGCGAAGAATGGCTCAACAACGAGTGGTTCCGTTTCGGTGCTTCCCGTCTGGCCAACAACCTCCTTTCCTCTATCGTAGGCAAAGAAACAAAACATTTCTAAAAAGAAATTAATGAATAAAATCATTTCCAAAAGATTCTTTTCGGACAATGTAGCGGAGCTCATAGTTGAAGCTCCGCTTATTGCCCGCAGTCGTCGTGCCGGCCATTTTGTGATCATTCGCGTGGATGCCAACTCGGAGCGTGTGCCCTTGACCATCGCCGGCGCAGACATCGAGAAAGGGACTATCACCCTTGTCGTTCAACAAGTAGGTGCTTCCACCCACAAACTGCTGGCTCTCAACGCCGGCGATTCGATCCACGACGTGGTCGGACCGCTCGGTCGCGCTACTCGTATTGAGAAATACGGTACGGTCGTTTGTGCGTGCGGTGGTGTAGGCGCTGCGCCTATGTTGCCTATCGCCGAAGCCCTCAAGAAAGCCGGCAATAAAGTCATTACCGTTCTCGCAGCCCGTAACAAAGACCTGCTCATCCTCCGCGATGAATTGGCACAATGGTCGGACGAAGTGATCATCATGACCGACGATGGTTCTGCCGGACAACAAGGTGTCGTCACCGTAGGTGTCGAGCAAGTCATCAACCGCGAACAGGTCGATAAGTGTATCACGATCGGCCCGGCGATCATGATGAAGTTCGTTGCCCTCACGACCGCCAAATACAATATCCCGACCGAAGCTTCGCTCAACACGATCATGGTCGATGGCACAGGAATGTGCGGCGCGTGCCGTGTTACCGTAGGCGGCAAAACGAAGTTCGTCTGCGTCGATGGACCTGAATTTGACGCCCACGAGGTCGATTGG
The DNA here is from genome assembly GCA_946187695.1 of uncultured Bacteroidales bacterium. Classification (GTDB taxonomy): domain Bacteria; phylum Bacteroidota; class Bacteroidia; order Bacteroidales; family Paludibacteraceae; genus Colicola. Next base: position 279,403 of record CAMHSB010000001.1, on the reverse strand, counting down.
ACAGAGATGCTCAGCCGCATGAAATCCTACAAAGCGGAAGAAGCGGAGGCGCTCGAAGCATATCAAGCCCAAAAGGCTTCCAAAAACGACGGTCAAACGACGGTCAACCGACAGTCAACCGACGGTCAAAGCCAAGGTAAGGCTACTGTAAAGCCGGTAGAGCCCTTCGAAGGCAAACCGAAAGATCGCGTCGCTATACCACGTGTTCAGATGCCCGAACTGCGTCCGGAAGTGCGTGTAAAGAGCCTGCACGAGGAAGTTAACCAAGGTCTGACCTTCGATCAAGCCATCACGGAGTCTCATCGTTGCCTGAACTGTAAGAACCCGACCTGCGTACAAGGCTGTCCGGTCAACATCAATATCCCGGGCTTCATCAAAACCCTTGAGACAGGCGACGTTCTCGGCGCTGCAGCGGTTATCAAAGAGTCTTCCTCTCTGCCCGCCGTTTGCGGTCGTGTATGCCCGCAAGAGAAACAATGTGAATCGCAGTGTATCCATCTCAAGATGGGTCATCCGGCAGTTGCTATCGGTTACCTCGAGCGTTTCTGCGCAGATTTTGCCAACAGCCAAGAGAAAAAAGTCGAAAATAAAAAGCCGACCGGCGCTAAAATTGCGGTGGTTGGTTCCGGCCCTGCAGGTCTTACCTTTGCCGGAGATGCCGCTAAGTACGGCTATGAGGTACATGTCTTCGAAGCCCTGCACGAGATCGGCGGTGTACTCAAATACGGTATTCCGGAGTTCCGTCTGCCGAATCGCATCGTGGACATCGAGATAGACGGTCTGCGTGCCTTGGGCGTGCAGTTCCATACCGACACAATCATCGGTAAGACCATCTCGATCAAAGAACTCGAAGAGCAAGGTTTCAAAGGTATCTTCGTGGGTTCTGGAGCAGGTCTGCCCCGCTTCATGAACATCCCGGGCGAGAACCTCAACGGCGTCATGTCCTCCAACGAGTACCTGACCCGCGTCAACCTCATGGACGCTTCGAACCCCGCGACCGACACCCCGCTGCTCTACGGAAAGAACGTAGCCATCATCGGTGGTGGTAATACCGCTATGGATGCGGTGCGTACCGCCAAACGGCTCGGTGCAGAACGTGCGATGATCATCTACCGCCGCTCTGAAGAAGAGATGCCGGCGCGTATCGAAGAGGTACATCACGCCAAACAAGAAGGCATCGAGTTTATGACCCTGCACAACCCGATTGAGTACCATGCCGACGAGAACGGACGTGTTTGCGAAGCCGTACTCCAAGTCATGGAACTCGGCGAACCCGACGAATCCGGTCGTCGCAGTCCGGTGCCCGTAGAAGGCAAGACCGTCACGATCCCTGTCGATCTCGTCATCGTTGCTGTAGGCGTTAGCCCGAACCCGCTGATTCCTTCGTCCGTAGAAGGTCTCGAGATCGGAAAGAAAGGTACGATCGTCGTAAACGAAGGTATGCAATCCAACCTGCCGATGATCTTCGCCGGAGGCGATATCGTTCGTGGAGGTGCTACCGTCATTCTCGCTATGTCGGACGGCCGCAAAGCCGCAGCTGCCATGCATGAGTATCTGAGCAAGTGAGTATCTTTGCTTCCATATTGCTCTCTATCAATTTCCTGTTGACCCATCCGATCACAGGCCAAGCCAACATGTCTGTCTATGTGCAAAACATGCAGACGGGCGAAGTGATAGATAGTTACCGTGCAGATCACGTAGTGCCGCCGGCGTCGGTTATGAAGTTACTGACGACCGGCGCGGCACTCGAGACACTCGGCCCGGGATACCGTTTTCCGACTGTCCTCGAATATACAGGTACCATCGAGAACGGTGTCTTACACGGCAACCTCTATATCCACGGCAGTTGTGACCCCTCTTTGGGATGGAAAGGCCGCACGGGTTTTCTCGACCAATGGCTCAAAGCCGTTCAGAAAGCAGGCATCACCACCATTGACGGCGGCATCATCGCCGACATGACGATGTTAGACGGCGAGGCGCAGAACCCCAACTGGCTATGCGAGGACGCCGGTAACTACTATGCCCCGGGCATCTTTGCCCTTAACTACTACGGCAATACGATGAACATCGTGCTCCAGAGCGGAGAACCCGGCACGGTCGCGAAAGTCGTTAAGACCGAACCCTACGTGGAGGATGTTTATTTCATCAACCGTATCCGCTGCGACAAGATCACCTACGATGGAGCCTTTGTGAGCGGACTACCCTACAGCCGCGAACGGTACCTCACCGGCGCCGTACCTTCTAACCTCGGTACGTTCGGTGTCAAAGGTGACCTGCCGAATCCCGGACTGCTTTTAGCACGCCATTTCACGAATCGGCTGCGCGAAGCGGGTATCTCCGTCAAACGCGATGCCAATTATATAGCGGACTACAACCCGCTTGTACCGCCCCGCACGGAACTCTACATCCATTATTCCGAACCGCTGTCGGAAATCATCAAGGAGACGAACGTCAATAGCAACAACCTCTACGCCGAGGCGCTGTTCCGTTATTTAGGCACACGCTATACCCTACCCGGCACGATTCATAACAGCCAGGACCTCCTTCGGGATTTTTGGCGTCGGAGAGGAGTGACCGTTCAAAACGCCATCATCAAAGACGGCTGTGGTCTCGCACCGCAAGATGCCGTGAGTGCGAAAGCTTTCGTGCAGCTGCTATCCTTCATGGCGCGCAGTAACAACAAAGAGGCATGGATCAACTCTCTCCCAGTGAGCGGACAAAGCGGTACACTCAAGAGCCTGTGCCCAAAGACCGAACTTGAAGGTCGAATCCATGCCAAAAGCGGAACAATTGCCGGCACAAAGAACTTCGCCGGTTACATCGATATGCCCAACGGAGAGACCTGGGTCTTCGCGATCCTCATCAACTCCGCCCCTGGCAAAGCACGAAACATACAAACGGTGATTCAACAATACTTGTTAGATGTATATCGCCAACACCAATAGTACGAACACGCTGCTCAAGCAATTGGCTGCCGAAGGTAATCCGCCGGAGTTTATCTATGCAGGATACCAAACAGCCGGTCGCGGACAAACAGGCAATAGTTGGGAAAGCGAAGCGAACAAAAACTTATTGTGCTCCATCCTACTGCCCCCGAACAAGAACCTCTACTTCCTCAATATAGCGGTTGGTGTGGCGATGATTCGGATAATAGGCGAAGATTGTACGATCAAATGGCCGAATGACATTTATTACAGGGATAAGAAAGTAGCAGGCATATTGGTAGAAAACGCCCTTATAGGAAATGAGATACGCTACTCGATAGCAGGCATCGGATTGAATGTCAACCAGACAACATTTGTTTCAGACGCGCCGAATCCTATATCGCTTAAGCAGATTCGCGGGCAAGAATACGATATCGAACGTTTGATGAACCAACTGCTCGAAGCAGTACATAGCGTACTCAGCGAACCCGAACAGAATGTATGGGCGTACTATAAGTCGCATCTCTATCGCCGAGAAGGATTCTGGCCGTTCGAAGATAAAATGGGAAGGTTTGAAGCGGCGATACAAGATGTCCTGCCTACCGGCGAAATAGTCCTGCGCGACACCAACGGTCAGATCCGTCAATATGAATATAAACAAATAAAATATATTTTATGAAATCTATCATTATCACCGGCGGAGCCGGGTTTATCGGAAGTCATGTAGTGCGCTTGTTTGTTAACAAGTACCCAGACTACCGGATCATCAACGTGGATAAGTTAACCTACGCAGGTAATCTGGCAAACCTCAAGGATATCGAGGACAAACCCAACTACCGTTTCGTACGTGCAGACATCTGCGACTTCGATACGATCTTTGCGCTCATGAAAGAAGAGCACGTCACCGGCGTGATTCATCTCGCTGCCGAGAGCCACGTAGATCGTTCGATCAAAGATCCCTTCACTTTCGCCCGCACGAACGTCATGGGTACGCTCTCTATGCTCCAAGCTGCCAAACTCTACTGGGAATCCCTGCCGGAGAAATGGGAAGGCAAGCGTTTCTATCATATCTCGACCGATGAGGTATATGGCGCGTTACAGCTCACCCATCCCGAAGGTATCGAGCCGCCGTTCACGACGACTGCTTCCTCTGCGGAGCATCATCTTGCGTACGGTGAGGATTTCTTCTACGAGACCACCAAATACAACCCGCATTCGCCGTACTCGGCTTCGAAAGCATCATCTGACCACTTCGTGCGTGCTTTCCATGACACCTACGGCATGCCGACCATCGTGACGAACTGTTCGAACAATTACGGTCCCTACCAGTTCCCCGAGAAACTGATTCCGCTCTTCATCAATAATATCCGTCATCGCAAACCGCTGCCTGTTTATGGCAAGGGCGAGAACGTACGCGATTGGCTCTATGTCGTAGATCACGCACGTGCGATCGACATGATCTTCCACAACGGTAAGATTGCAGAGACCTATAACATCGGTGGATTCAACGAGTGGAAGAACATCGACATCATCAAGACCATCATCAAGACCGTCGACAAACTGCTTGGTCGTCCCGAAGGTGCAGACCTCGATCTGATCACCTACGTCACCGATCGCGCCGGACACGATATGCGCTATGCCATCGACTCGACCAAACTACAACGCGAGTTAGGCTGGGAGCCAAGCCTCCAGTTCGAAGAAGGCATCGAGAAAACTGTTCGCTGGTACCTCGATAACCAAGAATGGCTTGATAATATCACATCAGGCGACTACGAGAAGTACTACGAAGAGATGTATGCTCACCGTGACCGGGATACACGCGCGTAGCCTCCGGTAAGTGAAAGAGTTTATCCAACGAGTCCATCAGTTGGTAGAAATCACCTCCCGGCAGATCCGTGCGACCGTAGCCCATATGGAATAAGGTGTCTCCCGAAAGGAGCACCTTTTCTTCTTCCCAATACAAGCAAACCGAACCCGGTGTATGTCCGGGAGTATGAATAACGGTAAAAGGTAAAGGTCGATTCGTTAGCGCTTCCATCGGGAAAGGCTTTGCTTGCGCACGAATGCCAAAGAAATCATATTGTTGCTGCATTGCTTTCGCTAGCGGAAAATCAGCGTCATGCATGAGTACCGGTAACGACCATTGCTCACAAGCCCACGGTGCGCCCCACAGATGATCCAAATGACCATGCGTGGCAATAATTGCTTGCAGGGTATAATCTTTCAAGTAAGAGCCCAACTCTTGCTGTTCAAAAGCATACAGGCACGCCGGATCCACCAATAAAGCCTTGCCTTGCTCATCCGAAACAACATAAGTATTCGTGGCAAAAGGACCAAATGTAAAAGATTTTATTTCCAGCATTCTTTACAGATTTGAGGGGTTTGTGCTAACGCCACGCGACGAAAAGCAAGGGCCTTTTCGTTGGCAAACAAATCCTTTAAGGATGACTCCTTAATATTACCGTACGCGTGCGCGTGCGATTTGTCATAACAACAAGGTAAGACTTCTCCGGTCGTTGTAACAACCACTCCACTCCAGACACGCAAACAAGCCCTCCGCAACTTTCGGCGATGATAGTGTCCGTCTTCTCCTTGGACATAGCGGCTATAACGAGGGTCTGAAGGCATGAGCGGGTTTCCGTTACGGTAGTCATAGAGTTGAGCCGTCTTAAAGACTAATCGATCCGCACCCAATGCCTTGTATTGCTTTTCAAACTCCGACCACTCGTGCTCGTTGGTCCGCAAACGCAATACCTGCAACTCGATGATCGTTCGACCATGCAGATGTTCTTTCGCCTCCCTTAGATAGTGCAATGCAGCTTTCGTCTTTTCCAGACTTCCCCCAACACGATACGCATGGTACGATTTCTCCGTAAGACCGTCCATCGAGACAATAATACGGCTAAGTCCGGCCTCCACCAATGCCTTTGCCAGTTCCAGAGTAAGGGCTTGCGCATTGGTCGATACAATCGTGTATAACCCGGCTTCGTGCGCTTCTCGTATCATCTGCGGCAGGTCATTGTTTAATAGCGGTTCTCCTTGAAAATAGAACTGTATGGTATGCGCATAATCCTTTGCCTCTGTCAGTACCCGTTCCCACACTTCCAACGACATTGTCCTTTTGACATCTCGAGATGTCGAGGTGTGGGTATTCCGCTGCCCGACCGGACACTCTGGGCAACGCAACTGACAGACGGAAGCCGGTTCTACACTAATAAAAGTCGGTGCATGAGAAATACGCACTAAGCCCAAAAGACTCAGTGCGTAATTCCAGTAGCACTTAATGGCGTTACTTACACGGGATCTTGTTAATACGACGCTCATGACGCCCGCCTTCAAAATCCGTCTGGAAGAACGTACGAACGATATCCAATGCCTGAACAGCTGAAACGAAATTAGCAGGAAGACTTAACACGTTCGCATTGTTGTGTGCACGCGCCAGTTCTGCCAATCTCGGCTCCCAACACAGCGCAGCACGAATACCTTGGTGCTTGTTGGCGGTCATGCAGATGCCGTTACCCGTCGAACAGATGACGATACCGAACTCGTACTCACCTTTCTCTACAGCCTCAGCCAGCGGGTGAGCGAAATCAGGATAATCACAACTCTCGGTGTTAAAGCAACCGAAATCCTTTACTTTAGCTCCATTGTCCTCCAAGAACAACTGAACTTTTTCTTTCAACGGAAAACCAGCGTGGTCGCTCGCCAACGCGATGGTCATTTCACTAAAACTTTTCATATCTTTATGGGTTTAAAAAATCGCAGCCAAGTTACCGAACATCAGCTTACAAGCGATGGCCAGCACAATAATACCGAAGAACTTACGGATGATGTAGAGCGATGTCTGCCCTAAATATTTGGTAAGCCAGTTCGTTCCTATCAGTACAAGATAAAGCGTGATCATACAGAGCAGCAACGACACACAAAGACTGGCAATACTATACTCCGCCGTAATAGCCAAAAGCGCCGTAAAAGCACCCGGGCCGGCATACATCGGAAAAGCCAAGGGTACGATCGAACTACCACTCCCCACTTCTCCTTCCAACTTGTCGTTCTGGAAAATAACAATATCCAAAATCATCTCCAGCGCCATAAGGAAAATCACAAAACCACCGGCAATAGCGAAATACTCTATCTGTACGCCGAACAGTTTGAGAATCCACTCCCCCAAAAAGAGGAAAGCCATAAGAATGATCCAACTGGCCAAACAAACACGCCATGCACTGATCTTTATGCCACGCTCTTGCATCGCAATCGTAACGGGGATATTTCCGAAGGGGTCAATGATGGCGATCAGGAAAATGAACGAGGATAAAACCTCCCAAATATCGACTGTGCCAAAGAAATTCAGTATTGATTCCATAGTATTTTGCTGTTTTAGACCGCAAAATTACAAAAATTCTTGCATATATGCAAATTTTTTACTAATTTTGCAGCGAATTTCAAGAAAATATATAAATTATACGAATATGATTAACAGTCAAGACATTAAGAACGGCGTATGTATCCGCATGGACGGCCGTTTGTATTTTGTAATCGAGTTTTTGCATGTAAAGCCGGGTAAGGGCAACACCATTATGCGTGTTAAGTTCAAAGATGTTGTGGACGGTCGCGTTCTGGAGCGCCGCTTCAATATCGGCGAGAAATTGGAAGATGTACGCGTAGAGCGCCGTCCGTATCAGTTCCTCTACAAAGAGGGTGAGGACTATATCTTCATGAACAACGAGACCTTCGAACAAGTTCCTATCGGACACGATCTGATTACCGGCGTTGACTTTCTCAAAGAAGGTATGGTAGTAGACGTTGTTTCCGACGCATCGAGCGACACCGTGCTCTTCGCAGAACTCCCGACCAAAGTAGAGTTGGCAGTGACCTATACGGAGCCGGGTCTAAAAGGCGATACTGCTACGAACACTCTCAAACCGGCAACCGTTGAGACCGGAGCAGAAGTACGCGTTCCACTCTTCATCAACGAAGGCGAGATCATCCGCATTGACACCCGCGACGGTAGTTATTGCGAGCGCGTTCGCTAAATTCAGCAGTCGACATACCAATAGGGGTGCTTCGGCTGAGATTATACCCTTGGAACTTGAACAGATAATGCTGTTAAAGGAAATGAAGATAAAATCATCTTATCGAACAGCATGCTGCATCGCAGCATGTTTGTTAGTTGTGTCTGCGTTTGCGCAGACGAGTGAGGACACCATTACCATTATCGGCAAACAGATGGCCGATATAGTGGTAAGTGCTCCAGTGATGCAAACCACTATCAGTAAGCAGGAGATGACCCATGAGCAACTGAACCGAGATAACTCGGGTCAGAACCTGCCGTACCTGCTGAGTACCTCCCCTTCGATGGTAGTGACCTCAGATGACGGTTTGGGTGTAGGCTACACCTATTTCCATGTGCGCGGTACCGATCAGACGCGTATCAACATGACCATGAACGAGGTGCCGCTCAATGATGCCGAGAGCCAATCAGTCTTCTGGGTCAACCTCACCGATATGGCAAGCGGTGTGAGCAGTTTGCAGGTACAACGAGGTGTGGGAACAAGTGCCAATGGCGGTAGTAGTTTCGGTGCCAGTGTCAACCTCAGGACCTTGGACGCGTCTATTCCCGAAAGCGCACATCCCGGTCCTATACGCGGCGAAATAGACTTCAACGGCGGTATGTACAATACCTTCCGCGAGATGGTGAAGATAGACGGTTACTGGGGTGACAGGGCTTCCAAGAAAGGCGCATGGCATCTCGGCGGACGATTCTCCAAAGTAAACTCTGACGGCTACATCGACCGCGCCTGGTCAGACCTGCTCAGCTATCAGGGTGAGTTAGGCTGGCAGAACAGCAAGACAGCCGTTACCCTCACCGCTTTTGGCGGAAAAGAGAAGACCTATATGGCTTGGTACGGCGTGGATGATGCCCATGCCTACAGTCAGAACGAAGCCGAGCGACGCTATAATCCCGCCGGCGAGTACATCGACAAAAACGGCAATATAGCCTATTACGACAACCAGACCGATAACTACCAGCAACACCATGTCCACCTGCATGTAGGACACCGCTTCAATATGCACTGGACGCTTTCCGCCACGGCGCACTACACCTACGGAACCGGTTTTTACGAGATGTTAATTACGGATTGGACTACCTACGAGGCAGATAACATCACCCAGAAAGGCTTGCGTAACCATTTCTACGGAGGTATCTTAAGCACGAAATATGTGCATGAAAAAGTGGATGTACAGATGGGTGTCGCCTTCAACCAATATCGCGGTCTACAATACGGCAACATCGACACCACCCTCTCGGTTCAACGTAGTTTTATTCCTTACTACGAGGGTCACGGCCTGAAGACAGACGCCAATATCTATGCCAAAGCCAACTGGCGCGTACTGCACCGCGGCCGCGAGAAACTGAGCCTCTATGGCGATGTACAATACCGTTTGGTGGACTATAAGATCTGGGGCGATAACGAAGAGACCAGTTATTTGGACGCCAGAGATGCGATTAACAAACATCGCACCTGGCATTTCTTTAACCCGAAAGCCGGTTTGACATACGACAACAAGGGTCACCGTCTGTCTGCCACTTTTGCCATGGCGCACCGTGAACCAACGCGTAATAACTTCGTGACCAACACGGCGCCGGAAGATCCGAAGCCGGAGGTGCTGTTTGACTACGAGTTGGGATATAGTTTTTCTTCGCCGGGCGTACTCAAGAACGGCTATGCGATGCCATGGACCATCGGATTGAACCTCTATTGCATGGACTACGACAATCAGTTAATCGCCACAGGCGATGTGAGCAGTGTCGGTTATCTGAACACCACGAACGTGAAGGATTCATATCGCTGCGGCGCAGAGTTCCAGTTTGGTGTCGATTGGACACCTTGGTTTGCATGGAGAGGCAACCTCACATGGAGTCGTAACCGTTGGAGAGACGGCAATACATGGCGTACTATCTCTTTCTCGCCGGACTGGACTGCAGGTAACACCTTTAGTTTTCACTACGCAGGCTTCAATGCCGACATCCAGACATTGGTGGTCAGCAGCCAATACCTTGGCAATTACGAAGATGCCAACGCACAGTTAAAAGCCTACACAGTGACTAACCTGCTGCTTACATATGCACTTCCAATAAAGAACAGCAATATACCTGACATTACGCTCAAATGTCAGTGCAATAATCTATTCGACACGAAATACGTGAACAACGGAGGTACAGACGGTACGTATGTATGGTATTTCCCGCAAGCGGGCATCAACGTACACGCAGGTTTTGTCGTGCAATGGTAGAAGCGAACCAAGCGAATAAGATTGCGCCTGTGGGAATCCATCCCCAGGCGTTTTCTTTGGCAAAGAAGTCAGCCCACGGATTGGCAATCCAACCCATATAAATAAATACCGACGCCCAAATAGCCACGAATGCAAAGCCAATGAGCGTGGAAAGCAAGGATCGCAAATCAAAGATGTGGTGATAATAGAGATATCCCCAGATAGGGAGCATAAGGAAGAGTACGGTCGGTAACCAATAAGAAGCTATTCCCAGCAATATCGCCACCTGAAAGCATTGCTCCACAGAACTCTCATGGCGCTTGATGCGACCGAGAATAGTAATGCAGGTGAGCACGATAGCAATCACAAGAAAACCCCATAGATAGTTCGTCGGCAAAGGCAGCCACACGAGCGGCAAGACACTACCACTTACCGCCAGCAACCAAAAGATTACCGGCAATAAGTGGTATAACAATTCTTGCGTGTGTCGTTTCATTCGATAAAGCCTTTCCTTCTCAACAAGTTAGCCGGATCGGCTTCCTTGCCACGGAACTCGATGTACAGTTCTTGTGCATCGCGTGTACCTCCTTGCTCTAACAAGTGACGGAAACGTTTAGCGGTTTCGGGTTCGAAGAGGTCTCCGGTCTCTTTGAAAGCAGCAAAAGCATCGGCATCAAGTACCGCAGCCCAAGTATAACTGTAATATCCAGCCTCATATCCGGTGGTAAAGATATGATTGTAGAAGGTCGGACGATAACGCACGATAATCTCATCAATCATTCCCATCTTCGCCAAACTCTGCGCTTCAAAAGCGTTGAGATCGAGACCCTCTGCGGAGGTCAACTCGTGGAAGTCCATATCGAGAATAGATGCCGAAAGCAATTCGGTCGTCACAAAACCCTGATTAAACTTACCTGCAGCATTGATCTTTGCAATCAGGCTATCCGGAATAAGTTCTCCGGTCTGATAATGGAAAGCATAGGTCTTCAACACCTCCGGTTCGTACGCATAGTTCTCCATGAACTGCGAGGGCAGTTCCACGAAATCACGCGGGGTATTCGTTCCGCTCAGCGATTTGTAGTGTGCTTTCGAGAGCAGACCATGCAATGCATGACCAAACTCATGGAAGAGCGTCTCCACATCGTCCATAGAGAGCAACGACGGATTACCGGCAGTCGGTTTGTTGAAGTTACCTACGTTAATGATGACCGGACGATGATCGACTCCTTCAGCATCGATATACTGCGGCAGGATGTTGTTCATCCATGCGCCCGGACGTTTGCCAGCACGCGGGAAATAATCGGTATAGAGGATACCGACAAGGCTACCATCCGCTTCGGTCACTTTGAACACCTCCACTTCCGGATTATAAACCGGCATATTATCCAGTTTCTCAAACTGCACACCGTACAACTTGGTCGCTACGCCAAACGCACCCTTACGTACGTTGTCCAACTCGAAGTAGGGTTTGATCTCTTCTTCGTCCAGCGCATATTTGGCCTTACGCAGTTTCTCTGCGTAGAACCACCAATCCCATGGTTGCAGTTTCTCACCCGGATAATCTTGTTCGAGCAGCTCTTGCAAAGCTGCTGCTTCACGCTTTGCCGCCTCCAAAGAAGGAGCCCAAACGGATTGGAGGAATGCATCCACGGTCTGATGGTTCTTTGCCATGCAATCGGCAAGGATATAGTCGGCAGGATTGTCGTAGCCAAACAGTTTTGCCTTCTCAATACGCAACTCCATTTCACGCAGGATAACAGCTTTATTATCGTTCTCGTTGTCATGGTTGGCACGCGTAGTATAGTCCATCAGCAATTGTTTACGCAACTCGCGGTTCTCGCAATACTGGAGTACCGGGGTGAAACTGGTACGCTTCGGGGTAAACAACCACTCTCCCGGATGACCTGCCGCAGCAGCTTCTTCCGCAGCCGCAGCTTTTGCGCTTTCCGGAAGTCCCTTGAGCATGGCTTCGTCTGCCACAAAACGCTGGCAAGCATTGGTCTCTGCTACTACATTGTTACCGAACTTAAGCGAGAGCAAGCCCAGTTCTTGGTTGATCTCTTTCAGACGCTCTTTCTTGTCCTCCGGCAAGTTGGCACCGTTGTCCGCAAAATGCTTGTAGGTCTCGGTTACCAAACGCATCTGTTCCGGATTAAGGCCCAATTGGTTGCGTTGGTCATAGACAAATTTAACGCGTTGGAAGAGTTTTTCGTTCAGAATGATACCATCCGAAAGTTCACTCAGCATAGGGCTTACGGTTTCGGCAATCTCATTCATCTCGTCATTACCGTCCGCCTCCAAGACATTGAAGAACACACCCGTCACGCGGTCCAGCAGCAAACCGGTTCTATCCAGCGCGACGATGGTATTCTCGAACGTAGGTTCGGCTTCGTTGTTGGCGATAGCCTCTACTTCTGCTTTCTGCGCTGCTATTGCTTCTTCAAAAGCAGGGAGGTAATGCTCGATCTTCACTTTGTCGAAAGCCGGTACGCCAAAGGGAGTAGCCGGTTGTTTCAACAAGGGGTTGGTGTTGTTACATGCTAATAAACTCATAGCCATAACTCCTAAAAAAATCACTTTTTTCATATCTATTGAATTCTTACGTTTTTCTCCATCGATTGCTTGATACGTTGTCTTAGTTCAAGCGATTGTGTATCGGCTTTCTGGTACCAATGCGGTCGGAAATCCTGCGCAAACTTACACTTGGCAAGTTTGATACTCAGGTTATCCATGTTTCCGCCCACGTGAACGCCTAAATAAATAGGACTAAGCACGTTGATATCATAGTCAAAAGTCATGTCAGTACGATGCCTTCCACCGAGTGCGACCATGTAATTATCCATCTGCACGCAGAGCGGATAGATATCGATCTGGTTCTTGTAGAGGGTGATTTCCGCATTGATGGAGTCGATCTTGTTCTCCGTCTTCTTCTTGAACATGAGCAATTTGGCAATCTGATCGAAGGTCTCGCCATCCAGCACTACCAAATCTTTCGCCGTGAGTGATGCCGCACCACGCAGCGTACTCATCTTCGGCTCATATTTGGCATTGAGATAAGTTTCTGCGGCCAAATGGAACTGCGCATCGCCTTTGAAACTGCTCAGCATCGGTACCACCTGCTCCAACTCCGGAATCATCGACAACAATTCATCTATATCCACATCGATCATGTGATAATCAAATCCCATATAGAGGTCATTTCGTCTGGGAGTCTCGTACATAGCCGTCAACTGCAGTTTGGCTGCTCTGCAAACAAAACCCACTTCATCCAAAATCAGTACACCATCCTTAACGTATATACCACCCTTCAGATCCTTGGCATTCTGGTTGAAGATCTTCACCTCTTTCATATGGGTGTTAAGCGCCAGATTGACATCCGTCGGAACCAAGAACGGATCCGATTCCTCCTTCGAGGCTTTGTTATCTTCTTTTGTCTCCGATGCAGGCTCTTCTTCGCTACCCTGATCCGCACTAAACCAAGAGAGCAGTTGGTTGGCATCACAATGGTTCGAAACAATCTCCAACTCACCTTGTAAGATATCTTTGTGGCGGAACCATTTGCCGATATTGCGCACATTACCCTTGAGGTTCAAGTCCGAACGTCCCAACTCAATACGACTGTTGTCGATGGTCATCTCGCGATTGGAGTACTTGAACTCAATGGAAGGAATTACCACCGGTTCCGGCAAACGTGTCGGCATATTGAGTTCTCCGTTCTTGAGGTCTATCTTCAACCGCGGATTCCATTTCAGTAGGGCATTCTCCTCTTTTTTGTTGTAACGCGAAGCGGCTTCTATCGCCAAGGCTTCTGTTTTAGCGGTCAACTCTTCACCCATCTTGGCATTGAGGGCCGCCGTCTTGAGTTTGGCGCTCACTTTCTGTCCTCCATCCACGAAGGCCTCTATTTCAGAGGCTTTCATGTCGGCAAGAATCGTATCATACTTGGCATCCAACGCATCAAAACGAACGGAAGCAAAATACTCCTGCTGGTCTTTGAGAATATTGGCTGTCTCCGCATGTACTTTGGGCGCATCGATCATAGCGTGCAGATCCTTGCCCATAGTGAAGTCTATCTTGTCAGCATCCAAATCGACTGCCACCCAATTGACGGACTTTCGATGTGGTTGTTTATTGGGGAGTTGAACTTTCACATTCGTTCGCGGCAAGACCGCTAATAGAGAATCTTGCTCATAGCGCAAGTTCGTCAAGTCAATATCCGCACTGATTGCACCTTTATGCAGGCGCATGTTGGTGAGGTCCGATAGACGCATCTTGAGTTTGGCAGAACCCTTGGCTGCACCATCTAGGCGCATCGAATCAGGGATAAAATAAGCGAAGTCCGGTAACTGAGCATCCAGTTTAAATTGCATATCCAGTAACATGTCGCCTAACAGGTCATTCACCTTTCCGGTCGCACTCACCTTACTGTCTTTGGTTTTTGCTGCGAGTTTATTGATGGTTACACTGGACTTACCGCCTTCATTAAGATTCAGCGCGGCGTCCGCATCCAGTGCCAAATCACGCAAGGTATAAGGCAGCGGCTTGTAGGCTCCTTCGCCATCCTCCAGTGTCAGATGTGCATGAATGAGCGGCATTTGCGTGTCGCTATACGTACCTTCGGCAGTCGCTTTCAATTGAATCTCACCATCTACGTTGATATCTTTGAGCGCCGTAGTGAAGGATGCAGGCACTAACTCAAGCAGAGGTTGGATTTGCCATTTGCCCGTTTCTATCTTGGCATCGATATCGATACTGTCACCCAACGCGACATCTCCTTCTAAGCGCACCTGAAAATCATTGATAGCCAAACGTGCCCCATCGAACGCAAAATGCATGTCATCAAGGTTCATTGCCATCGGTGCATTCAGTTCAACATGTAGACTATCGGCATAGGTTTCACCTTTTAACCGTGCACACACGTCATGAGCGTCCAATGCCATCAGCATATCGTTCCACCCCTCCGCCTTGGCACGCAGTTCCGTTTCACCAAGCGAAGCCTCAATAGTATCTTTTTTATCGATAAAATCGATGGTTTTAGCAGTTATGCGAAGTCCGTCCACACGGATCGCATCAAACGGTAAAGCAAAAGCCGTGGTGTCAGGAGTGGTGTCCGGAGAAGTGACAAAGACATCTGTCAGATTGGTCGTTCCGTCTTCGGCAATGAAGAAATGCACGGATGCATCCTCCAGAACTGCTTCGTGTACATGGAGATTATTATTGTTTATAAACTCCATTACATCGACCGTGGCGGTAAGATGTTTTGCATCTACTACTGTGTCGTTTTGTGCCCCTGCCTTGGGGTTAATCAATAGAAGGCCGTCTGCGCGCAGGCCAAAACGAGGGAAAGTGGAGAAGAAAGTCAGTTCCACCTCTCCGATCTCGTGTTCACACGTGATATATTTCGCCGCAGCCTGTCGGGCAATAGGTGTCAAATGTGCCGGTGCAAAGATCGTGTACATGGCAATACAAACGACCGCCACGAATGTCACAACGAGCCCAAGCAACGTCCAACCTATAATTTTTAGTGCTTTCATTCTTTTGCTCTGGTGAATGAATATTTCCAATCCTTGTTATCCTTCTCGTAGTACTCCAACGCCGTTGCTGTCAACTTAGAAACTACAAACACCTGCGGAATCTCGGCACCTCCGTTCTTCATAAGGTGAATCTCGGTTAGAGTACCGTCAGTTTTCAACTCATACTTAAACCAACCATTACCAGGATGACCGTCTTTGGTGCGTTGATTGATCAGATCTTCTTCGTGTTTATCGTCCTTTACAGTCCACTCGCGACCATAGAGATAAGGATTCTCATCGCTCTTTTCGTCCGTAAAACGAACATAGTGTCCAACTACCGTATCCCCTTTTTCCAGCCACAAACCTTGCAGGTCTTGCAGATAAAAGGTCGGTTCGTTCTTCTGACAACTACTGAACGCCACAGCCACCAGCGCAACAAGCGCCAAATAATAGAATTTTCTCATTATGCTTTTTCAATTTTGATGTTCACATTATATCCGTCCATCTCCACGCTCTCGCCTTGTACATCAGCCGCCAGTTGCAGCGAGGTAGCCAGTACCTGACCGGCGATATACTCGTTACAGTGGAGTACGGCGTTATGGATCTCAGCTTTGTCTTCGATAGCCACTTTGATGCGATCGGTGATCTCCAGACCGGATGACTTACGGAGATTTTGGATACGGTTGACGAGTTCACGCGCAATACCTTCTTCGATCAGTTCGTCCGTCAGTTCGATATCGAGGGCGATGGTCAAAATACCGTTGTTCGCTACCAACCAACCCGGCATATCTTCAGTAATGATTTCCACATCTTCAGGCACGAGCGTATAATCCAATAAAGTAAACTGACCATCCGCTTCCATCTTGGCGATGTCGTCCTGACTCATTTTGCTGATAGCCTCCGCGAGGGCCTTCATCTGACCACCCACTTTCTTACCCAGCACCTTGAACTGCGGTTTGATTTTCTTGACGAGCTTGATCTCCGATTGCTCTGCCGGAACGATAACGAGTTCCTTCACGTTCACTTCGCTCTTAATCAGATCGGCTACGTGAAGCAGGGCGTCGGTGGTCTCTTTGTCCGGGGTCGGAATAACTGCCTTTTGCAACGGTTGACGTACATTCTTCTCTGCGCGCTTACGGAGCGAGAGGATCATAGAGGTCGCCTGTTGTGCGAGGTACATCTGACGCTCGAGATTAAGATCGATCAGCGCCTCGTTTACTTTAGGCCACTCACTTAAATGCACGGTTTCATCGGTCAAATCACGATAGAGACGGTCTGCATAGAACGGTGCGTTCGGTGCCATGAGTTGAGCAACCGTCTTGAGACATGTATAGAGCGTTTCGTACGCCGCTTGCTTGTCGGCGTCCATCTCTCCGCCCCAGAAACGCTTGCGGTTCAGACGTACGTACCAGTTACTCAAATCGTCTTGCACGAAATCGCTGATAGCACGACCGGCTTTGGTCGGTTCATAGGCCTCGTAGGCTTCGGTTACTTCTTTTACCAACGAGTTTAGTTTAGAGAGTATCCAACGGTCGATCTCAGAATACTCAGCATTTACCACCGACATACCCCCGACTCGATTCTCTCTCGATTGTGTCTCGTCAGTCTGATTTGGCGTATATTGCCAGCCATCGACATTGGCATAGAGAGCAAAGAATCCATAGGTATTATAGAGCGTGCCGAAGAATTTACGTCTCACCTCATCCACTCCTTCGGGATCGAACTTGAGGTTTTCCCACGGGCTGGAGTTCGTCAGCATGTACCAGCGAACGGGGTCCGCGCCGTAGGTCTCCAATGCGCCGAAGGGATCGACGGCGTTGCCGAGACGTTTAGACATCTTATTGCCGTTTTTATCGAGCACGAGTCCGTTGGAGATGACGTTTTTATAGGCTACCGTGCCTTCGATCATCGTGTGGATAGCGTGCAGCGTAAAGAACCATCCGCGGGTCTGATCCACACCTTCGGAGATGAAGTCGGCGGTACGCGGTGCGTCTGCGTTCTCAAACGGATAGTGATTCTGTGCGTACGGCATGGCGCCCGAATCGAACCATACATCGATCAGATCGAGTTCGCGCTTCATGGGTTTGCCCGAAGGCGAGACAAGAATGATCGAATCTACGTACGGACGATGGAGATCGATGACAGAAGGATCATAGTTCGCTTTGGAATAATCACCCACTTTATGGTTCGGCCAAGGGTTCGCTTTCATGAAGCCTGCCTTCACAGATTTCTCGATTTCATCGAATAATTCTGCGATCGAACCGATGCAAATCTCCTCTTTGCCGTCTTCGGTGCGCCAGATAGGCAGCGGTGTTCCCCAATAACGCGAACGGCTGAGGTTCCAATCGTTGAGGTTATTGAGCCATTGACCGAAACGACCCGTACCGGTAGATTCCGGTTGCCAGTTGATGGTCTTATTGAGCGCTATCATCTGCTCGCGCGCTTTGGTTGATTGGATAAACCAGGAGTCAAGCGGGTAATAAATGACCGGTTTGTCGGTTCGCCAGCAGTGGGGGTACGAGTGCACATGCTTCTCGGTTTTGAGCAGACGACCGTCCGCTTTCATCTCCAGACAGAGGTGCAAGTCGAGCGACTCATCTTTATCAGTGAGATTCGGATCATAGGCATTCTTAACAAAACGTCCGGCGTATTTACCGTAGAGTTCTGTATTGACGTTATCCTTTACCCATGCTTCATCAAGATCCTCTATCTTCCAATATTTTCCGGTAAAATCGACCATCGGACGCGGTCCGAAGTCTTTGGTCTGCATGTAGAGACCGGGAACACCGGCGGCGTCACCGACTTTCTTATCATCCGCACCAAAGGTAGGCGCGATATGCACGATACCCGTACCGTCTTCGGTGGTGACATAGTCACCAGGGATGACACGGAAAGCACCCGGACCGGGGTTAACCCACGGGAAAAGCGGATCGTACTCAAGGCCGACGAGGTCTGCTCCTTTATAACGGGCTACAATCTCAGCATTTTCGAAATAGGCGGACAAACGTGCCTCGGCAAGAATGATGTGTTCGCCGCTCTCTAGTTTGATTTCGACATAGTCAATTTTCGGTCCTACACAGAGGGCGGTGTTGGAAGGCAAGGTCCACGGGGTGGTCGTCCAAGCTATGATGTAACGGCCGTCCTTGAGATGGAACTTTGCCGTACAGGTGAGATCTTTGACGTCGCGATAGCAACCGGGCTGGTTGAGTTCGTGGGACGAAAGACCCGTTCCGGCAGCCGGTGAATAAGGCTGAATGGTATAGCCTTTATAGAGGTAACCCTTCTTGTAGAGCTCTTTGAGCAAGTACCACAGGGTCTCGATGTATTTGTTGTCGTAGGTGATATAGGGATCGTCAAGGTCAACCCAGTAGCCCATCTGCTTGGTGAGGTTGGTCCACTCCTTGGTGTACTTCATTACCTCGCGGCGGCAGGCTGCGTTGTATTCATCAACGGAAATCTTTTTGCCGATATCTTCTTTGGTAATACCGAGCATTTTCTCCACACCCAACTCTACCGGCAGACCGTGAGTATCCCAGCCAGCTTTACGACGCACTTGATAACCCTGCATCGTTTTAAAACGGCAGAACGTATCCTTGATGGTACGTGCCATAACGTGGTGAATACCCGGCATTCCGTTCGCCGAAGGAGGTCCCTCAAAGAACAAAAATTGAGGATGTCCCTCACGGGTAGATACACTCTTTTCAAATAGATTCTCCTGTTCCCACTGCGCCAGAACCTCGCGGCTGAGCGCAGCCAAATCCAATCGTTTGTACTCGTTAAATTTCTTCATTATGTTGTATTAAATAGTTTGCTAGCCGTAAAAACGGCTGCAAAGGTACGATTTTTTTTGCATATATCAAAATTTTTTCGTAATTTTGCACGTTTTTTGAAAAATTTGCTATGTATCCACAACAAATAATTGATGCTTTACGGCATGTGCGCTACCCGGGAACGGGAAAGGATTTGGTAGAAAGCGGGATGTTGGAAGACGACATCCGCATCTCAGGTTTTGAGGTTTCTTTCTCGTTGATTTTTCCGAAGGATAACGATCCGTTCATGAAATCTGTGGTTAAAGCTACAGAAGTCGCGCTGCAAACCTATGTAGATCCGAATATAGCGGCAAATATACACACCAGGTTTAAAGTCGAAAATCAAAAGCCGACAGTTGAAAGCCCGAAGATTAACGCTAAACACATCATTGCCATTCATAGCGGCAAGGGCGGTGTGGGTAAATCAACCGTGACAGCGAATCTTGCAGTTGCATTGGCACAAAGAGGGTATAAGGTTGGTTTGTTGGATGCAGATATACATGGCCCATCGATGCCCAAGATGTTTGCTACTGAAGAATGCCGACCTTATTCCGTTGAAATCGAAGGAAGGACCCTCATCGAGCCCATTGAACAATACGGTGTCAAGATGCTGTCAATCGGATTCTTCGTAAATCCGGAGCAAGCGGTTATTTGGCGAGGCGGCATGGCGAGCAATGCAATCAAGCAGTTAATCGAAGATGCGCATTGGGGCGAGTTGGATTATTTCTTGATTGATTTACCGCCAGGCACCAGCGATATTCATTTGACTTTGATCAACGAATTGCATCTCACCGGCGTCATCGTGGTTACTACTCCGCAGCCTGTAGCGTTGGTGGATGCACGCAAGGGCGTGGAGATGTTCCGAAATGAAAAAGTGGATGTAAATATCCTCGGTCTCATCGAGAATATGGCATGGTTTACTCCTGCAGAATTGCCGAACAACAAATACTATATTTTCGGCAAAGACGGCGGCAAACAATTAGCCGAAGAATTGCATATTCCCTTACTCGGTCAGATTCCGCTCGTGCAGTCTATTCGCGAGGGCGGAGACGAGGGCACTCCAATTGTTTTACAAGCAGGTCATCCAGCCGCTATTTTCTTCGATGAAATCGCACAAAAACTATGAGTCGAACTACAGAATTAGGCATAGCGCCCGTTCATAAACTGCTTTTCAAATATGCGATGCCGGCGATCATAGCGATGACCGCCACTTCGCTCTATAACATCGTCGATAGTATCTATATCGGTCATGGTTGCGGCGCATTGGCTTTTGGTGCGTTAACCGTTGCCAAGCCGTTTATGGATATTTGCGCGGCTTTCGGTAGCCTAGTGGGTGTAGGTGCTTCTTCTTTGTTAGCTATTTATCTGGGAGAAAAAGATTATGACCGCGCGAATCGCGTTCTTGGGAACGTGATCGTGATGAATGTCATCCTTTCGGCGGTTGTGATGGCGGCGGGTTTGATTTGGTTAGACCCGATCCTGATGGCCTTTGGCGCAAGCGAAGCGACCCTCGGTTATGCGCACGATTATATGGAGATCATTCTGTATGGTAACATTCTGACGCATATCTATTTTGGTCTCAACGCGATGCTCCGATCGTCAGGTCACCCGCGTTTCTCGATGGCGGCAACCATTGTGGCAGTGGTGGTCAATATTATCCTGGATCCGCTGTTTATCTTCGGCATGGAGATGGGCGTTCGAGGCGCCGCGTTGGCAACAGTCATCAGCCAGGCGGTAGCGGTTGTTTGGCAGCTAACCAAATTCACCAATAAGAATGAATTAGTTCGATTTCATCGGGGAATTTGGCGTCTCAACCGGCATATTACTTCCCGCGCCTTAGCCATCGGTATGTCGCCATTCTTATACAATATTGCCCACTGCTTTGTAGTCATCATTATCAATAATCAGCTGAAGACTTTCGGCGGCGATATGGCAATCGCTTCCTATGGTGTCATCAACCGCCTGACGTTTGTATTCGCAATGATGGTAATGGGTTTGAACCAAGGCATGCAACCGATTGCCGGGTATAACTACGGTGCCAAGCAATACGACCGTGTGCTCAAATCTTTCTACCTTACCTGTGCGTACGCTACCGGAGTAATGGGTATTGTGTTCTTCCTTGGCGAGCGCTGTCCGATGGTAGTAACGAAGATGTTCACCCACGATCCGGAACTGATTGCACAGACGATCAAACCGATGCGTATCATCTGTTCCAGCATGCTGATTATCGGTTTCCAGATGGTAACCGGTAACCTCTTTACCTCTATCGGTAAAGCCGGCAAGGCTATTTTCTTGAGCCTGACCCGCCAAGTGATTTATCTTATTCCACTGACTCTTCTTCTCCCCTTGGCCTTCACGGAGCCGTTAGACGGTGTCTGGTGGTCTATCCCTATTAGTGATACCTTATCTGCTATCACCGCTGTCATTGTACTGCTTTCTTCTTACAAAAAGTTGGTAAAAGCATAAAGAATTGCACTTTTTTCTTTAAAAAATTTGCATATA
The DNA here is from genome assembly GCA_946187695.1 of uncultured Bacteroidales bacterium. Classification (GTDB taxonomy): domain Bacteria; phylum Bacteroidota; class Bacteroidia; order Bacteroidales; family Paludibacteraceae; genus Colicola. The sequence goes on along the minus strand of CAMHSB010000001.1, from coordinate 257,380 downwards.
TCAGAAAAAAGCAGTACTTTTGTGAGGTTTTTTACATATTATCAATTTAACAGATAATCAAATTACTAACACTCATGAAACAATCTCATTTCTTACCTCTGTTGCTGCTGGGTGTATTATTCTCCAGTTGCACAAGTTATCAGTACACGTCGCGCCACACGGACATTCACCGTCGCTCGATTGAGCCAAAAGAGCAACGTGCTTCCATTCAGGTCAATTATGACAAGAAAGTGACCGCCGTTTCCGGTTTCCAACCCACTCTCAAGGGGGCTCTTGCGGAAGCCGAGTTTATGTGCATTGAGCAAGAGAAGATCGACGTAGTAGTAGATCCCGTTTATCGCATTGAGTTCCATCCGTGCCGTCTGAAAAAGAAATACCGCGCAACGGTTATCGGTTTTGCCGGTAAGTACAAAGACGAGCCTTCGCTGCTTGACGAGTCGAAGCAGTACACCTTGGAGGAAATCGAGAAATTCAAGTTGCTGTACGATCCGAGCTTCATGCCGTTCTACTATCAGAAGACTCCTCCCGCAGGTGGTGATGTACACAATTATTACTTCAAATCGGGTGCTATGCCTGCTCCTGCCATGCAACCGGCACTTCAGCCGAAGCACGGCACATCGATGATGCTCAAGAACGAGCCGAAACGCCCGATTGAGCCGATGGATCCGGAAGAAATGTACAAAGCTAAGAAGTTGCGCAATGCCGGTTGTGGTGTTTTCGGCGCCGGTGTAGCAGTATGTCTGGGCGTTGGTCTGCCGGTATTGTTCTGCGTAGATGACAACGATACCAGAATTGTTGCCGGTTTAACGCTTGTTAGTGTTGGAGCAGCAACCGGTGCTTCGGGTATCATCATGGCCTCGGTCGGTGGCGCACGCTATAACAAGGGCAAGAAAGCTCAGAAAATGGATCTTACGCTCAATAGCGGCAAGAACGGAATTGGTTTAGGTCTTACTTTCTAATGGATGGCAGCTATGAAAAAGATATTATTTGTTGCTCTTTGCGCTGTTGCACTTTCGAGTTGCACGATGTATCAGTACACCGGTCGCGATGCAGCGATCAATCGTCAGAACATGCAGGCTACGGCTACCATCGTGGATGTACGTGCTGATTTCACCAAGCGTGTCAATGCCACTTCTAACTGGCATCCGTCTCGCGAAGAGGCGATGGCTGAGTGCAAGTACCTGGCTATCACCACGGGTAACATCGACATCGTAGTGGATCCGATTTATCAGATTCAGTACCGTCCGCATAAAATGCGCAAGAAATACCGCGCAACCCTGACCGGTTTTGGTGGCTATTACATGAACCCGCGTACACCGCTTGAGGATATGAATCAAGTGAAAGATTTCACGCGCGAGCAGATCGAGAACTACCTCCTGATGCACGGCACAGAGATCCTTCCGTACCTCTACCAACCGCAGTTTGGCGAGGGAGATGTAATCAATATCAATCAAAAATAAGGTTTTTTTACCTTAATTTGCTTAAAAAAAGTGGCATACGCTTGCGTATGTCATTTTTTTGTTGTACCTTTGCGGCGTATTTTGCGCGAGTATGCGCGTGTATTTATGGAAAGAAATGGCAAAATCGGAGTTTATTATTGAGGTCAACCATGTTTCGAAGCAGTTCGAGGATGGTAAGTTTGCATTGAATGACGTCAGTCTGAAAGTCAAAAAAGGCGAGTTCGTCACAATCTTAGGCCCTTCGGGCTGCGGCAAAACAACCCTGTTGCGTTGTATCGCCGGTTTTCAAGTTGCTTCATCGGGAGATATCCTGCTAAAGGGCGAAGATGTCACCAAGACACCGCCTTACCAGCGTCCCGTGAACACCGTATTTCAGAAATACGCTTTATTCCCCCACCTTAACGTATTCAACAACGTTGCTTTTGGTCTGAAGCTCAAAAAAGAAGATCCGGAGGCTATCAAGAAGAAAGTGCGTCAGGCACTTAAGATGGCCAACCTCACCGGATACGAGGAGCGTAAAGTGGACACCCTCTCCGGTGGTCAGCAGCAGCGTGTGGCTATTGCGCGCGCTATCGTCAACAAGCCGGAAGTGCTGCTGTTGGATGAGCCGCTCAGTGCATTGGACCTGAAGATGCGCCACGACATGCAGATCGAACTGAAAGAGCTGCATGAGAAGTTGGGTATCACTTTTATCTACGTCACCCATGACCAAGAGGAAGCGCTTACGCTCTCCGACCGCGTGGTGGTAATGAGTGAGGGAAAGATTCAGCAGATTGGTACCCCGACCGATATCTACAACGAGCCTCAGAATTGCTTTGTGGCCGATTTCATCGGAGAAAGTAACATCCTTTCCGGTACGATGATTCGCGACAAACGCGTCGAGTTCTGCGGACAGGAATTCGATTGTATCGATACCGGTTTCGGAGAAAACAACCCCGTGGATGTTGTCATCCGCCCCGAAGATATCTATATCTGGCGTAAGGAAGATGAGAAACGCGGTAAGGTAGTGGCCAACGAAGAGGACGATGCCGAAGACCGCGTGCCGAAGGGTAAGTTTACCAAGTGGTACGGCGAGGTTCAGAGCTGTATCTTCAAAGGCGTGCACTACGAGATGCGTGTACTGACTCCGGATAACTACGAGTTCCTCATTCAGGATTACCACGAGTACTTGCCGGGCACGGAGATCGGCATGCTGGTAAAGCCCGAGGATATCCAGATCATGAAGAAAGAGCACTATATCTGGAACTATTTCGAAGGAGAAGTGCTGAAGAACGGTAAAGTTTGGTTCCTGGATGCGGAATGGGAAGTAGAAGAGAAACAACTCGAGGGCTTCGAGCCGGGCGAGAAGGTGCAGGTACGTGTTAAGTTCCGCGACATCGATCTGCAGGACTATGAGGAAGAAGGAACGCTGTCCGGAGAAGTGCATTTCATTCTTTTTAAGGGTAACCATTTCCAGCTCACCATCCGTACGGATGAAGGAAACGACCTCTATGTCAACACCAACGATGTGTGGGACGACGGCGACCGCGTAGGTATCATCATTCCGAAGAACAAGATCAAGATAGACAAGTGGGAAAATGACTAAACTCGTTCAGATATTTTCTTCGCGTCGTACCTGGGCATGGCCGTATATCCTGTTCATGGCTATGTTCGTTGTGCTGCCGCTCATTCTGGTGGGTGTGTATGCTTTTACGGACATTGACGGCAACTTCACCCTGCGTAATTTCGCGAAATTCTTCACACATAGCGAAGCCATTCAGACTTTCCTCTACTCGCTCATGATTGCGGTTTTCAACACCGTCATCTGTCTGCTGATCGGCTATCCGGCGGCATATATCATGGCGCAGGAGGATTTCAAAACGCCCAAAGTGATGGCGATGCTTTTCATCTTGCCGATGTGGATCAATTTCCTGCTGCGTACCGTCGCTACCGTTGAGTTGTTCAATATGTGCGGTCTGCCTTTGGGCGAAGGCGCATTGCTCTTCGGCTTGTGCTACGACTACCTGCCTTTCATGATCTACCCGATCTATAACACGCTGCAGAAGATGGATAACTCGCTGGTGGAAGCAGCGCAAGATTTGGGTGCTAACCGATGGCAGAGTTTTTGGAAAGTGATTATTCCGCTCTCCATGCCCGGCGTATATAGCGGCATCGTGATGGTCTTTATGCCGACCGTCTCCACGTTCGCTATCGCCGAGTTGCTGACACATAATAACATCAAACTGTTCGGTAGCCTTATTCAGGATTATATCACCACGACCGATCTGCTCAACTACGGAGCGGTGCTCAGCCTCGTGCTGCTGATCATCATTGGTCTGACATCGTTCTTTGGTGACCACGACGATAAAGAGGAAGGAGGTTTGGTATGAGAAGAGCATTTGTGATTTGTCATTTGTTATTGGTCATTTGTCTCGCTACTTTTGCGCAATCCAACCTCACTTACGAGCTGCGCGTCGGTACAACAGGCGAGAATACGGTATTAGCAGACTTCCCGGAGTCCTATAGCGGAGAGAAGATCAATATCACAATACATGTGGAGCCTTTAGCAAATAGCAAAACGGAAGGCCTCGATTTTATCTTCGCGAGTGAGCCGATGGCTCTTGCGGATAAGTTCGATTCGATCTATAGTTATACCGATGAAATCGGGACTTTTTGGACTATTTGGCGGAATAACAAAGAGATCAAGAACCGCGGTCAACGCGTCTTGGTAGCCAATGCCTATAAGACTTTCGAGCAGTATGTGCGTGAGCACACGGCCGCAGCCAAACGCAGTACAGGCTGGATCTGGTTTGTCTTCGCCGGTATCCTCTTGGCGGCCGGTATCGTCTCTGCAATCGGCTATATCGCGCAGCGTCGCAAAGAGAAGAACCTCACCCCGGTGGAGCAGGAGATGTTGCGCCGCAAACGCCTGGGTCTGCGCCGGCATTACGGTTCGCAACTCTACTTATGGCTCTTGCTGCTCGTGCTCTATGCGCCGATCGCGCTTATTGCAGTTTTCTCGTTTACCAAGAGTAAGATCCTCGGTAACTGGACCGGTTTCTCCTTCGATCTGTACGTCAACCTGTTTACCGGAAAAGCCGATGCGGGTTTGAACAGTGCTATCTGGTACACGGTGGTGATTGCCTTGGTGGCAGCCATCTGTTCAACTATCCTGGGTACACTCGCGGCTATCGGTATCTACAATATGCGGGCACGCAGCCGCAAGGCGGTCAGCCTGCTGAACTCCGTGCCGATGATCAACCCGGATATCATCACCGGTATATCCCTTTTCCTGCTCTTCGTAGCCCTCGGTTTTAGTCAGGGTCTGGCAACAGTATGCATCGCCCATGTGGTGTTCTGTACGCCGTACGTGGTACTTAGTGTGCTGCCTCGACTCAGCCGAATGAACCCCAACACCTACGAAGCGGCGCTGGATCTGGGTGCTACGCCGGCACAAGCTCTCCGCATGGTGATGCTACCGGAATTATGGCCCGGCATGTTATCCGGTTTCATCCTCGCACTCACCCTCTCCGTCGATGATTTCGGCGTGACATTCTTCACCAAAGGTTCCGGAGGACTCGAGACCCTCAGTACCTTTATTTATTCGGATGCACGCAAAGGTGGTCTGACCCCCGAGTTGCGTCCGCTCTTCACGATCATTTTGCTCGTGATGCTGGCTGTATTAATTTATATCAACATACGCAAATCTAAACAAGAAGAGAAATGAAAAAAGTTTTAGTTTCTATCCTGGCTTTTGTAGCCATCGTGTTCTGTTCGTGTAACCGCGCAGACCGCGCTCATCAACTCAAAGTGCTCAACTGGGCCGACTACATTGACGAGGACGTCAAAGCCGACTTCGAGCAGTGGTATTTCGACCAGACAGGCGAGAAAGTGCAACTCGTCTATGAGACCTTCGACATCAACGAGACCGCACTCACCAAGATCGAGGTGGGTCATGAGGACTACGATGTATTCTGTCCGTCGGAGTATATCATTGAGCGTATGCTCAAGAAAAACCTGCTTATCCCCATCCAGAAGGAGCTTATCCCGGATAGCATTTACTATTTCGACAATATCTCGCCGTTCGTGCTCAATAAGTTCCAACAGATGGCTCCTAACGCCGATGTGCAAGTGAGCGATTACACGGTTGGTTACATGTGGGGCACTACCGGTTTCATCTACAACCCGCAGTTCGTCAACCGCGAGGACCTCACCTCTTGGGCTGCCATTCTCGATCCTAAGTTCGAGAACCGCATCCTGATGAAAGATGCCGTACGCGATGTCTATTCGGTACTCGTACTCTACGCTTATCGCGACCAACTGGAGGCCGGAACCGTCAACCGCGACGAGTTGGTTCGTAACATCACCCCGGAGCGCGTAGCTGCTGTGAAAGAGATTCTGCTCGAAGCGAAGAAGCAGATCTGTGGCTGGGAGGTAGACTTCGGTAAGGAAGAGATGACCAAAGGCAAAGCATGGCTCAACCTCAGCTGGTCCGGCGACGCACAGTTCGCTATCGAAGAGGCAGCCGAGATGGGCGTGATGCTCGATTATATCGTTCCGCAAGAGGGTTCGAACGTATGGTTTGACGGTTGGGTAATCCCCAAATACGCCAAGAACGTCAAGGCCGCTACCTATTTCATCGATTACATGTGTAAGGCTGAGAACGCATTGGCTAACATGGACGAGATCGGTTATGTTTCCTGCGCCGGCGGACCGAAAGCCGCAGCTGAGATCCTCGACGAAGAGAACGATGACGAAGAGTGGCCGGAGACCGTGGATGCTTCGTATTTCTTCGGAGACGATCCTATCCTGGTGGATGACGAACTGCTCGACCCGCATGCTCTCCACCTCAACCCCGTTTACTATGCTGACAAATCGACCATCGACCGCTGCGCACTGATGCATGACGCCGGTGACAGCCAAGAGATGTTGCTCGAGATGTGGAACGAAATCAAATTAGCTCGATGAGAATAAAAACTTTATTTTTCGTCCTTCTCCTGCCTTTGTGCCTATGCGCCCAAACGACGGAGATGGAGCAGCGCTATAACGCACTCGCCAATCGTTTTGATGGGCGAGACAAGCTCTTACAGCGCGATCTGAAGGCCTACTTGCAAGCCTTCCCCTACACCACCTTCCAGGACGAAGTCAAGTTCATGCAAGGTGTGCTGCAGGTGGAGAAAGGCCATTACAAGCAGGCCCTTAAGGTGCTCGAACCGGTGGACATCCACGCCCTCACGCGTCCGCACCAGCAAGATTATGCGTTCTACCGCGGCTACGCCTACCTGATGCAGCAGGAGTACCAACGCGCGTCCATCTATTTCAGCATCCTCGCCAAAGGCGAGAGCCGTTACACCACACGCGGCAACTATTACTACGCTTACTGCATGTACAAGTTGCAGAAATACGACAAGGCGCTGCCGGCGCTCAAACAGTTGGAATCGAACCCTGCATACGCCAAGACCGTTCCTTTCTACATCGTGCAGATCGAGTATGCGAATGGCAATATCGAAGAAGTGGAAGAACGTGCCAACAAGATCCTGGCCGAGCAGCCGGAGAGCCTCAACAACGGGGAACTCCACCGCATACTCGGTGAGATCGCGTACAACAAGCAGTATTATGCTACAGCGGTGGATCACTTGAGTCAGTATGCCAAGATGGCCAAAGAGCAACAGGAGGAGTTGCTGCGCAACGACATGTATATGCTCGGCGCTTCCAACTACCGGCTGGGTCGCCATGAGGAGGCTGTGAAGTACCTCAAGCAGGTCAAGCAGGAACGCGACACCATCTCTGAAGCCACCTGCCTCACGATGGGTAACGCATACGTCCAACTCGACCAACCCGAGCAGGCAAAGCTCTCCTTCCAAGCCGCAGCCAACTACGGTCTCACGCCGGCTATCACGGAGGAAGCGGCATATAACTACACGCTCTGTACCTACCAATCGTCCAGCGCCCTCGGCGAATCCGTGCGCGCCTTCAACGATTTCTTGACGCAGTACCCCGACTCCAAGTACGAGGGCCGTATCTATCAGTTGCTCTCCGACGCCCTGATGCAGAGTAAGAACTACGCCGCAGCGATTGCTACCTTGGATTCGATTCCGAATCCCTCGCCGAAGATGCGGGAGACCAAGCAATACCTGCGTTACCAACTCGGTGCGGATCATTTCCTGCAAGGCAAGATGCAGCAATCCATCGATTGGATGAGCGAGGTCATTGCCCACAAAGCGGAGTCGGACAAGTACACCACCGAGGCATTCTACATCCGTGCGGAAGCCAACTACCGTTTGCGTAACTACGCAGCCTGCGAGCAGGATCTCAATAATTTCTTTGCGCGTCCGGATGCCCGCCAATCGGCTAACTACACGATCGCGCGCTACCTGCAGGGCTATACCGCTTTCTCGCAAGCCAAGTACGACAAAGCCCGCGAGGTGTTCTCGATCTATATCGATGCCTCTCTGGCAACCGATCCGACGTACGCCGATGCACTCAACCGTATCGGTGACTGCTATTTCAATGCCCGTCAGTTCCCGCAGGCGATCACCTACTATGCGCAGGTGTCCAAGCTCCAGGCTTCCGGTGCAGACTATGCGCTCTTCCAGCGCGGCTATGCACTCGGTCTGCAGCATAAGTACAGCGACAAGATAACCGTGCTCCGCGAGCTCGTGAGCCGTTATCCCAAGTCCGATTATGCCGATGACGGTATCTATGAGATTGCCCGTGCGCAGCTCCAGATGGACGATGAGCGCAATGCCATCGCCACCTATGAGCAGTTACTCGCAACCTATCCGCACTCGACCTTGGCACGCAAAGCCTCCCTCGAGCGCGCGATGCTCTATCGCAATCTGCATCAGAACGAGCAAGCGATTGCCGCTTACCGGCAGACGATCGAGAAATACCCGGCTACCGAAGAGGCCTACACCGCATTGGATGCACTCCAGGCGCTCTATGTGGAGACAGGCAATGTAAATGAGTATCTGGCCTACACGAAGAACTTGGCGAAGATGAACATGAACGTCACCACCGCTGAGGACTCGCTCCTTTATGCATCTGCGGAGATGCAGTACATGCAGGCTTCTTACCAAAAAGCAACCATCTCGCTCGCTAACTATATCACCAAGTTCTGCGCCGGCGGTCGCTATTGTACGACGGCGCGTTATTACCTCGCTGACTCCTACTATCGTTTGGGTCAGAACACCGAGGCACTTGAGCAATACAAAGTGCTCGCGGAGATGAGCGCCAACCCGTATCAGGAAGAAGCAGCTACCCGTGTAGCCGAGATCTGTTACGACAAAGCGGATTATGCGTGTGCCCTCGAGGCGTTCTACCGCATGCACGCCCTTGCCTCCAACCGCGAGAACACGACTATCGCCCGTCTGGGTATCCTGCGTTGTTCGCAAGCTTTGGGTCGTCATCAAGCGGCTATTGACATCGCCGAGCAGATTCTTAGTGACCAACCGTTGAGCGAGGAGACGAAAGCGGAAGCACTCTACGGTCGCGCAAAAGCGTATGTGGCTCTTAAGCAGTGGACCAAGGCGCAAGAGGACCTGACCACTCTCTCTGCCGAGGTACGTACCGCCCAAGGCGCCGAAGCGAAATACCTGCTCGCGCAGTCGTACTACGAGCTCAAAGACTACGATACTGCAGAGACGCAGATCATGGAGTTCACCCAGAGTAACACCCAGCAGCAGTACTGGTTGGCACGCGCGCTGATCTTGCTCAGCGATATCAACCGCGAACGCGGCGAACTCTTCCAAGCGCGGCAGTATCTACTCGTGCTGCAGCAGAACTACACGGCGACCAACGACGATATACCTGCGCTGATTGCCCAACGTATCAGCACACTCGACCAACTCGAACAACCCGTAAGAAAGGAGGAGAACGATGAGGATAACGATTAACGATTTTCGATTACTGATTAGCGGGATAGCACTTATCCTGCCTTTGTGCGCTCTCGCGCAGAGCGATGAACTGAATCGTTCGGTTACTGTGGAGCGTGATTTCCAGCCGGTCATCCAGGCGGCAGGCAAGGTATCGACCAAACCGGCGGTTGTGGAGACCACTATCGAACCCGCACCCATCGAGTACTCCGAGTACACGGCGGATATTCAACCCGCTTCGACCTTCCATCCGCTCCTCTCGCAGCCTACGCGCTTCGAGCCGGGAAGACTCTATAACGGTTATATCCGCGGCGGAATCGGTCACCCCAACACGCTCTTTGATTTTGGCTACCACCTTGATGACGGCAAACGTTCCATCCTCGATGTCTATGCCCATCATAAAGCAGAATGGGGACTCGCAACGCTGAGTAAGACCAAAGTGGGACTCGATTTCACCCACCCCTTCTCTACCTGCGATCTCTATTTCGGCGTCAACGGCGGAAACCTGTACTACCATAAGTACGGCCATTTCTACAATTATAACCATTATGCGCTGACCAATCGTGATTTCGGCGGGTGGGAGAAAAACAAAGTTGCCTACCCTGAGCCGCACAAGTTCAATGACTACGACCTCACCTCTCTTTGGTCTGTAGAGGCGTTTATCGGTGTCAAGTCTAATCCGAAGAACGATATCCAGTGGCAAGTGCAGACGGGTTACGTGCTCTTCTCCAAACCCGGCACGGTATCGGAGCATCAGTTGCGCACGAAGGGTGGTTTCGATTGGCATTCCGAGGCACACCATGTAGGAACCAACATCAGTATTCAGAATAACTTCCTCCAACCGGGCGATAACTTCAGCTTCCCGGCGTATGCGAGCAACCGCCATAACTTCCGCATTGAGCCTTATTATGCTTATGAAGGAACGCGCGTACGCGTGCATGCGGGTGTCAACCTCGACCTCAATATCGGCCATGGTCAGATGCTCTCCGGTTCGGAAAAGATCTCCTTTGCTCCCTCGCCGCATATCAATTTTGAGGCGCAGGTGGCCAAACAATGGCTCACTATCTATGCGGATGTGATGGGTCACCACGGTCTGGGTAGTTTGCAGGAGTTCATGGAAACCAACCGTTACCGCCGCGTACCGGCAGGTATCGCCGATAACCATGCTACGGAATATACGCCTGTGGATGCCGAACTCGGTTTCCACATCCGTCCTGTGCGCGACCTGCTCATCGAGCTGCACGGAGGTTATGCCTATATGATGAACCAGACATATCTCATCGCCGACCTCAAAGGCGATCTCGACTATGCGTACGCGGATTATCAGCGTGGCAAAGTGGGTGGTCAGATCAATTACCACCTGCAGGATAAGGTGCGCATCAACGTCCATGGAGACTACTATTTCTGGAAAGGCAACATCCCGGCATACGATCGCCCCGTATGGGAGTTAGGTGTCCGCGTGGACGGCCGCATTGACCGCCACTGGTCGCTCTATTCGGCTAACCGCTTTGTCGGCAACCGTCTCGCCCTTGATATAAACGGTATCGAGCATACGCTCCGTCCGATCATGGAGTGCAATGCCGGCGTTCAGTACAATATGTGGGTAGGAAAAGCAAAGAAAACCGCGAGCCCGGATTCAGGCGTTCTCAAGCCCGAGCCCAAGCCGAACCTCACGCTCTTCTTTGAGTTGGAGAACTGGCTGCATCACAAGAACGAGTACTATTACGGCTATCGTTCGCAAGGTATCTCCTTCTTGCTCGGAGCCACCTACCGCTTCTAAGAAAAGAAAGACTCGCCATCACGCGAGTCTTCTTTTTTTTCCCTTAGCCTATAAGCGGCATATCCGATTGCCAAGAGCAGTAGAGGCCATACCGCATTGCCTATCGGCTGCTCTACCAGTTGGTTTTCATCCGGCAGCGGACCGTCTATATTCGGTGGTCCTGGTGCTTTACGCGCTAACACATGTGCCACTTCAGGAGCCTCTTGTGCCTCCGGTTGTGCCATCTGACGACTCGAAGCCACAGATACCAACGTCGTTACCGGCATCGCCACACTACCGCCGCCGGTCGTGATGCCGCGCGAGGAAGAACCGTGTGAGGTCATAGCGATTCCGTATCCGCTTCCACCACCGCCTATAGACTTCATCGTGGCGCTGCTGGTCTCATACAAGCGGTACGACGAGGCACCGGCTCCAGCCGACGGATGCATCGTCGGCATAGCAGACTGAACGGTTGAAGTGTAATGTCCGCTATACGGTTTTATAAAAGGAGGACGGACATACCGAACGGGACTTACCGCCGGAGAGGGCGCCGTTACAATACCCGGACTCACATACACCGCCGGCTTATTGCCGATGATATAGATCATTCCGCATAGCGACACGCCGCACACAAACACCACGGCCGCTATCACCAGTTGTATCCGGAATTTTTTCATAGCGCACCCTCCTTTCTTGTTTGATCCGCTACTCGGACACCACGCGCATCGTAGAAGCGATTGTCGCGAAGGATATACAGCACGCCGTCAATAATCATCTTCCGCGCTTCTGTATTCTGAACGCTGTATGTTGTATTCTCCACAGCCGTCGGCGTTCTCGGCGGGTTCTTCGTGATAAGGAAGCGCGGCATCGCCGTATTGTTGCGGGCAACAAACGAATAGGTGTTACCGGTCCTTATCTCCGTAGCCTGCTCGGTGAGTCGGTCGTACAGATAGATCGTCTCGCCGCTATAGTCAAAACGGAAGGTATAAGCGCTGTCTTCGCCGGCGCGGAAGAGCAGTTCGTGCTCTTCGGCACTCTCGATAGCTGCTACCGCCAGCAGACCCGCATCGTCCGGTAATGCCAACATAGGAGCCTCTGCATCGCCCTCTTGCTTGGTGCCGTCCCAACCTAAGTTAAACGCACCCGAGAACTCCGGATGAGTCAGGATATACAACCGATCGCTCCAATGCGCACCGTTTACATCCAAACGCATGACCTCAGGCACAATATCCTCGCTCTCTGCCATGCGTTTCGGAGCACGTGTCGGCTCTGTCGTTGTCTCATAGGTGGACGTATTAAAACAGAGAGCGTCGTAATTGAGAGTGAGTGTTCCATTCTTGGACGCCTTTATGAAGAACCCTTGCATCGAGGGAATCTTCGTTAAAGAGCCCTCCATAAATGATACCGCTTCGACCGGAATAGCATTATATTGACCTGCTCCGGCATTGGTACCCGCACTACTGGGCTCGCCTCCTCCGTCATAATCCGCATGCGAACCTGCATTATAGATAAAGATCGTCGGCTCTGCAGCTGCTCCGAAATCTGCGACTTCCATCTTCGTGATGTCTATCGGAGCGACCCACGAGTTAGCGAACATATTAAATCCTTCTCCATCCGGACTATTAAAATATTGGATGGCTAGCGACAGTGTATCGGGTGAATTAAGGGTACCTGTATGGATGAATACCTTTGCCGAATTCTGAGTTATACAATACCCTTTGAACGGAGTTATTCGGTCCTCATTCTCCACCCATCGCCAATTACTGCTCACATTACCTACATTCTCCCAACTGCACATCCAGGACTGGTAATAAGCGTTGATTGCCATTGGGCGGTCTGCGACTGGAATACCCATATACTGCCATACAGGACTGTCGGTATCGGCACCGGAAGCCTTGCTATAGAACTCCACAGTAGCTTCCAAATCTTCTGATTCATTACCGAAGACTAATGCTCCGTTGCCTTCAGACGAAGATTGTATCCGCAAATCGGAGGACGATATCGGATAAGTCGTCATGTAGTTGTCACCATGTACTTCTTTGATATAGTCGGTTACTGTCAAACCGCCGGACGGACTGATAGTCAGGTGTGCATCATAAACATCGGTTCCGATAGTTCCTTTCACGAGTCGGATACTCGAGCAGTGAGCGTTGGTTACATCTACATTGCAGTCTTGCTCTATACGGACGGCTTGGAAGGGCAAAGGTACCACATTATGATTAGGAGCCCAGTTGCCCGGATTGGACCACTTCTTGTCACCCGCTTGATTATCAAATACCATTGCGCAATCCGCAATATTAACTGTCCTAAGGAGATATTGAATGATTTGTTTAATGATAATTTTGCCATCCTCTGTCACATCCTGCATTGCGTTGTGATTAAGACCAAGGATCATCATACGTGCTTTAACTACAGTCTGCCGTTCGCAACATACAACACGGGTACCGTCACTGCCGTCTGAGATGGTAGCAATAAATATCATTCCGGAAGGAGCTTCCAAGCCGGCGAAGCCCTGCAATCCCGAAGACGATGTTGATTGAACAAACTGTATCTTCTCGTCTATCGGTATCGTATGTTCAAAGATGTTATGCGCAGAGCACAACAAGGTGATCTCCTTTTCGGTCGGACTGGTGGGACCTGGTTTTGTATTGATTCCCCAGTTCGGCAAACCAGCCACAAAAGCCTCAAAGGTCAATATCGGTTTCTGGTCTATCAGACTTCCGATAGCATTAGAATATGAATTGGCATCGGTCTTTTTGTATTTTTCTCCGGTTTCAGGATTGATATCTCCAGTCGGGCATATATGGGAATCCGGATAGTCGGTCAGCAATACTACATCAAATTGTGAATAGTAATCACTGATTTTCTTTGTATCTATCGTGCAATAGGCATTCACCGGAGTTAAAATAAAGTCGTCCTGCAAATAGGTGTAAAGCGGATGGCTTGTGCTTTGTGATGCCGCCAATGAGCCCGGCAATGCTTGTTGGTTCTTGCCGTCTCCATTACATCCGATCCATGCTACTGTCGGTTTGGTTGTTTCTGCCAGCATATAGAACGTCATCGAGGCATTTGCACTTGCTCCTCCGCAAGGATTCTCCGCAGTGACGGTTAAGGTGTAGTTCGCAGCAGACAAACCTTTTGCCGGAACACCGGTCAAATAAATAATATCATCTTCCCGCAACTCGTATGCACAACCCGAAGGCGCGGGATGAGACATCGTATAGTTTGTCGTATTCGTTACGCGGAACAGCGGTATATCCGGTGTCACTCGTCCGGACTTGACATAATAGTACTCGTGCAAAGCCTCAGCAGTCGGCGCTTCCAAGTTCGCCACCGTGATCGTATTCGAGGTTTGTAAGCATACTTTCCGCGCCGTAGCATAATAAGCGCCAGGCTCCGTGGTTGTCAATGTGGCATTAGTCTCGCCAACCATCAACACATCGTCTTTATACCATTGGAAGCTTGCGCCGGCATCGGCAGTCGCCGTCAGCGTCACACTTGCTCCGGTACATTTCTTCGCCACTCCGCTTGTTACTGCAATCGTACATTCCGAATCGGTACAAGGTTTCACAATCAGGTTATACGCTGCCTCGGAAGCGGCAAAACATCCGCAGACATTTAAGGTAGCCGTAATACGCGCTCTACCGACTCCCTGGATCGTCACCTCGCCCGTATGGGCATCCACCGTCGCTACCATCTCTTCCGAAGAGGCATAGGTTATCACGCCGTTGGAAGGAATACCGGCTGTTGTCTGGGTAGCCACATTCGTAAAGTTCGGATCGCCGGCAAACTTATTTACATCCTCGGAAACACTATAAGCAACGGAGGTCGGTACAGAGCCCTCCGGACGGTACAACTTAACGCCGTACAGCGTCGTGCTGGAGGAGAATACGACATATACGAAATCATTCTCCGAGAGAGGCGTAGCCAAGGTAATCGTCACCGTCTCTTGCACATTCTTCGTCATGGACGCTTGCTCCGGATCGTTATTATACACGATCGTTGCTCCGACTAATCCGTCTTCACCTTGCGTGTCGCTGGAGATATACGAATCGCTGATGCGCAACTTACTAATAACCGTACTATTACTTCCGGCCATACCGTATAGCACGATCTTATGCACATTCGGTATATACGTCTGCAGCAAATGAGAACCATCCTTATTAGACTTGGTTATCCAGGCCTCTCCTGTCCACGAAGCATCACTAACCAAATACGAACTACCTCCGGTACTCTTCGTGAGTCGTCCTACACCCGTGGTCTCATGATAGTACCGCGGATGAGAACTGCTTCCTGCATCGATGTACCCCACGCCGTAGGCGAGATTATATGCCGTTTCGCAGATCGTAATAGTAATCAGTTTATCTTCCGAATGTGCCTTATAGGTAGCGGTTGCCGCACTAGAAGCGCGCACCGTAAAGGTCGTTGCCGCAGGGCTGGAACTCAACGAGATCGTACCCGTTGCAGGATTTCCGGTCGTTTGACTCAAAGCTACGCCGCCTACTGCCGAAACAATCGACAGCGTTACATCGGCATCGCCGGTAGAAGAGACGCTGATCGGATAGCGTCCTCCGGCGGACATCGGATCTGCATACGTCCACGTAAACGTAGGAGTCGGACGTGCTGCTACCCATTTGGCATAGAGCGTAATATCGTCCGTCAGGGGAGCACCGGCTACCGCCGCATCTGTCTTGCCGGCATTGGTGTACCAGCCCTCAAAATCAAAACCGCTCTTTACCGGAGCATCCGGCAAAGGATCAGGCAAACTGTATGCAACATCCACATTGCTCGGACATCCGCTTTCTGCTCCGTCGCAGTCATATGTGATGCTATACGATACCGGACGGGTGATGATAATACGGTTGATATACGAGTTCGAATTCTCTCGGAAGAACTTCAGCGAACCGTCAGACTCTATATCGCCTGCAGTCAAAATGTATGTTCCTTCTGCTTCTACTCCGGAAGCAGTAGAAGCCAGACTTATCGTGTTGCCGGAAGAAGAATGGAGTTTTACTCCTCCTTTTGAGGTGTTATTTCTATTGCCATACACATACACCACATCACCGGCAAGGAAATTACCTGTATTTAGTTTGATGGTAATTGTCAGTCCAGTGCTTGAATTCATTTTACCATACGACAGTTTGGTGGTCTCGTTGTAATACCAGTTGGTACCTGTGCCGCCGAAACTGGATGTAGTAAATGTATTGGTCGTTCCGTACGGCTCATCCGTAACATTATATGCTTGCGTCCTGTCCACATCGCACGGAACAAAGAACCGTGCAATCTCATTGGTCAACGTAGCCGGCTCGGTACAAACATCCGCATCGTACGTCGCGACAAAACTCGTCACAGTCGATGCACATCCGTCCTTAACGGCATAGGCCTTCACGGTACAGCTTTCCGAAATCGTCACGCTCGTTCCCGAGGCACTCGATGTCGTCGGGTCGGTTCCGTCTGTCGTGTAATAGATGGTTGCACCGGCTGTAGCGGTCGTAATATTCACCGTGTTCTCCGTCTGACTCATCGTTGGAGCTGCAATCGCGCCGTTAATGGTCACTACCGCCTCAAGCGAGTTCAATGAGTTCGGTGCTTTTCCTTCTTCGGTGTTCGTCACCACGCACAGATAGGTACCCGATTCCGTCGGCATATACGTATAAGCCTCCGCACTCGGTATAGCCGCACCGTCTTTCTTCCATTGGTAGGTCACCGTTCCGCTTCCCGTTGCCGTCACGCTCAACGCACTCACTGCATCGCCCGCACAATAGGTCGCACCATCCGGTTGATCACTGATCGTCGGCGCAGCCGAAGGCGGAAGCGCGGTGATGAGTTTTACGATCACAACGCTCAAACGTACATTGCTGGTTCCGTCGCGCTCTATCGAGTACGTACCTGCCGGCAACTCTTCGCTCTCAAGACGTTTGTATGAATCGCTTCCGCCCGGCACATCCAGCTCGTAGGTCTGAGTTGCACCCACCAAGTTAATCTGTCTATCTCCACCGCCGGAGGATACAGCCAGAGCGTAGAAGACACCCGTCTTGCCGCTCGGAATCGTGAAACTACCGAATGTTGCATGGTCACCTGTTCTGCGGGTTACGCTGTACGATGTACCATCAATTGTGATACTACCGGCCATATTGCTCGCATCGCTTACCATGTCTGCAAACATCGTTGCATCATTCGTCTTGCCGTTCGCGGTCGCATCTGCTGCCTTAAAGAACCAGAAATGCAGATCACTGGATACAGGCGTAATCGATCCCGCTTCCCAATATGCGTACAGCGTCGTTGCAGCAGCCTGATTCCATGCATTCGTGCTACTACCGTTCTCGTCGTAGTACTGCGTGCCACCGCCATCTACTTCGGAATAATAGCCCTTGAAGATATATCCGGCTCTACTCGGAACCGTTATATCCGGCATGGACTCGTCAAACGTAGCCGTCACGCTCGCCGATCCGCCATCACCGCTTTGCTTGTCAAAGGTGACGGTGTAACTTTGTGCCTGCCAGATCGCGTACAAGGTTACGTCTTCCGTCAGCGTGATGGGATCGCCGGCCGCATAATCCACACCACCACCGTTTCTGGATGTACTCCATTTCTGGAACGCATATCCGGTGAGGGTATAGGTATTGGCTGCAACGGTTAGACTCGTTCCTACTTGATCTTCCATCGGCTCTCCCTTTCCGCCATTCTCGTCATACGACAGCGTATAACTTGCCGGCGGAGGTGTCGAACCGCTGCAAGTGTATGTAATTGCTATGTCGTCAATATCGAATTTCTGGTTTGAGCTGGAAGATCCCTTATTGATGATTTTTACTGCTCCATTTTTAGATGCTATACTAGAAATAGTTGCTGTTGCATAATCATCATTCTTGTTTCCTGTCAAAGTTTTAGTAGCTACTTTAACACCGCCCACCAAAACATCTAAATCCGTAGTATAATTAGATGTAGAACCGGCATATTTCCATTTGAATGAAATCTGAGTTACTCCAGTAAATAAAGAGTCTTCGATATCTGTTGTTGCACCGGGTCCTAACACTTTTAAGAACTTATTGGAATAAGGAAGCCTTATAGCGGATGAATCGTTATCAATATTTTTTACATCACTGCTGTTAGACTCAATGATATACTTTGTCCCGGAAGTACTTCCCACATACGCAAAACCGCGACGTGGAGCACTTGTTCTAATTTGCCTTCCGAAATGAGTTAACGTAATGGAACAGTCTCCTCCGCCACCACCGCCGGTAGCCGTGTAGTGCGCATAGTACGTCACATTGCTCGACACCGTCGTGGTCGTCAATATCTTCGTTCCGCCGTTGATCGCTGTGTACCATCCGTCAAATGTATAGTCGCCCGCTTTCGTTGCATCTGGCAGCGTACCGACTGCTTGCCCGCTCTCGATGGTCGATGAAGCAGTACCGCACGTGCCGCCGTTGGCGTCCCAAATCACGGTATAATAAACCGTCACCGGCGCACTGGTGAACTGCGCATAATACGTCACATTGCCTGTCACCGTCGTCGTCGAATTGATCTTCGTGCCGCCGCTCGGCAAGGTGTACCAGCCGTCAAAATTATAACCCTCCTTGGTCGCTTCCGGCAGGGTACCAATCGCTACACCGTCCGTCACCTGCGTGCTGGTCGTTCCGCATGAACCGCTGTTTGTCGCAGCATCCCAGGTCACCGTATAAACGGTTGGTAGCGGCGCACCACCGTCACAACTGCTCGATACCGCACCGGCGGTCGTCACCGTCAGTGTGGCACCCGCACCGCAGGTCGCATTCGTTATTGCTGTCTTGGCCTCAGCACGACCGGAAGCCGTGTAAGAATAGCTCGGTTTAGAAACAGTTCCCGAATTGCTCGGCAGGTTACCCGAGCAGTCCACAAACTTACAAGCGTTCGTACCGCCGTAACTCTTGAAAATCTTATCTTTCGTATTGGCCTTCCCCTCAAACGTACAGCCTTCGAAATAAGCTTTTGCGTTCTCCGGACCGACATAATAGCTAGCCACCGACGAGTTCCAGTAGCAGTTCAGGAAATGCAACTCCGCATTACGGCAGCGTATCATTCGTTCCTTACAGCCGTTGTCCCACCAGCAGTATGCCCAGGTGAAGTTATAGGTGCCGTCAGACGGTGCGTCGGAAGAAGAGGAGCCCAAGAGGTTCGTGAATCGGTGATCCGCAGTACCACCGGAGCCTCCGGATTTAGGCGCTTTGAGGTAGCGGAAACGACACCAACTAACCGTCACATTATCCGTGCCCGCTTTATTATCGAAGTTACCGTCGCAGCCGTCCTGGAAATCACAGTGATCGACCCAAGCGTTCGTGACGTTCTCGAAACACAACAAGTCCCATCCGTCGCAGTCATATGCACCGGGGCCGACAAAGGTGAGGTTACGGATAATCAGGTTATTGAATCGCTTTACGTACAATATGCCCGAGTTCGTTTTATCTTGTTGCAGACTAGTCAACGTCACGCCCGGCAGACCCATCAGCGTTACGTTCGAGCCATCCTGTACCTTCATACAAGTGGTAAACGTCAAGTCCTGGGTAATGATGATTACCTTGTTCTTACCCTTATTTAGGGCGTTCTGCAGTTGACTCACGCTGGACACCAATACCGGCGTAGCCGATCCACCACCCGTAGCGGTACTATAACCGAACGCACTCGGCGCACAATAGGTCACAGCCGCACTAACGGTTGCACCAAATCCCCAGAGAACCAGAAACAGAATAGCGGTAAAGCGATTTAAGAACCAGGTCTTTCTCATTGTATTTCGATTTTTAAGTTGTTTTTTATGTTTTTGCTGTGCAAAATTACATAATTTTTCCGAAATATGCAAATCTTTTCCTTATATATTACGCGCACGCGCACATTTTACACACTTTTCAACAATTTTTGCACGCTCCCCCTCTCAAGACACAAAAAAATAAGCAGCATTCCATTCGGAACACTGCTTATAGTTCTAAACTCTGTTTGAGGTGTGATTATAATTTAGAGAGTCTATCCGTTAAACGTTTAGGGCTTTGTCTCGTATCCCAAATTACATCAACCACAACATTCTCACCATCCACATGATAAATCATCTTACTCAATTTCCCTATAAAGACAAATTTAAGATCTAAATCATGATGCTTACGAGTCTTGAAAGGCGTACCACTACCTGAGAACTCGCAAATTTGCTTCTCCGCTTCATCGGTTGCCAATTCATATTCATCAAAGGCTTTCTTACCAAAGTTCACGGCAATATATCGGGCAATACCCTCCCAGTCAGAAAGGGCACCTTCAGTCCAAATGGGTTTCATACGGCAGTTGCGTAAAATAAACTGTCAGCTAACTGAGCACGCCTCTCTTTCGCCTGCTCTTGCGTATAAACTCGACCGGCAGTTATGTCCTCAAGCGACATATCAACAGCCGAATCAATGGCATCTGTTTCGTCTTGTTCTATACGCAGACGACGAATGTCTTGTTCCATCTGCTGGCTGAACCATACTTTGTCTTCTAACGGCAAGGTCGTTAAGACATATTGCAGCAGTCCGTTTAATGTTTCTTGTGCCATAATCTTTATCCTTTTGCGATTTGCTCGCAAAATTACAATAAAAAAATGACATACGCAAATTTGTATGCCATTTTTTTGAATTTTTACCCTTTCACCGCGCGTTTTCTTTTAAGGAACGCGCGCAGGCTCATGTACGCACAAGCGAGGAGCATCAGCGGCCAGAATACATCGCCGAGGGGGTTTTCTACATCGTCATTATCTTCTGAGTCCGGGTTGGTGATCTTGCGAATATGCCCGCGCCCGGGTGCCTGCGCCGTACCATCCTGTCCAACGCCATATGCCTCCGCATTCACCGAACCATCCTCATTGAGCATGCTCTCTCCCACCGACATCGCGGGCATCGTACTCGTCGATTGGAACGTCGCGGACGGAGCGGTAGTCGTACTGGCTACCTTGTACTCCGTCTGCTGGATCGTGCGATTCTGACCCTTATATGTACTCTTGTAATCTACAGCTTGCGCTTGCACAACTCCCGTCAGGAGCAGCGCTACAATCATTATGCTATTCATAACTTTCATCATTTTCATTGTACGTTCCTCCTTTCTCATCATTTTACAAGTGCACCTTCTGCGCTATATACCCGTCCGTTGATAATGATATAGAGCTTGTTGTTATACAGAATCTTCTGCGCTTTCACGCCGTCGCGGGTATTGCCTACGCCGGTAGTGACAGTCGGCGCATTGATTGCCGTGCGGCTGATATAGAAGCGGTTCGTATCGCCTTCGCTATAAGTAAACTCATAGCTATTCTCCTCGTTAATGAGCACTGCATCATGGAGCTTGAGGTCGTTGAGGTAGAACTCTTCCTCGCCCACATAGTGGAACGTGAACGAATACTCATTGCCGTCGCGACTCGGAGCCAAGCCCAGAACCGTTCCTTCCAGATCCGGCAGTGCCAAGAACGCCATCTTACCGATCTCGCTCTGCGCATAGAACTGCGGCGAACGGTTATCACACTCTACGTACGTTGCCTCCCAGCCGTTATCAAACTCATTGCTGAAACGCTCATCTTGCTGCAACCATACGTCTGCATGGGTCTTCTCACCGCTCATACGAACGCACATCATCGCTTCGATACCATTCTGCGCTTTCTCCGGACTGCGTTTCGGAGCGCGCAGCGGAACAGTCAAATCTCCCACAGCCGCAGAAGTCGCTCCACCACGAACCAACTTGTCGTAATCGAGCGTCAGCGTTGTCTCGGAGCTCGTGGTTACTTGGAATGCATTCATAGCCGGAATAACTTTCAAACCTGTGTAGCCACCTTCCTTCGCTGTAGCGATAGGAACCGAAACCCATTGACCTGCGGTCTCTGAGCCAGTACCGCCATACGAAGAAGAGCCTTGCGAGCCACTGGCTTGCTCATCCCGTCCGGTATTATAGACGCAAACCGTAGCGGTTGCACTGCCGAAGTCACTGGCATCGAAATTAGCAATCTGTATCGGCGCTGTCCACGAGTTACCGATCAGGTTCTCACCTTCTCCCTTGCCGTCAGTCTTCGTCAGCGTGATCTCTTGCGTTGTCGTCGGAGCCAGAGCACCATGGAAGTACTCCATATTACCCGTCTGCATCGAGATACCGAGTCCCTCAAAAGCATGCAATTCAGCGTACATGCCTTTCTTAATCCATCCTTCCGTCTCGTCATAGAGATACGAGAAGCCATTGTAGAAGTACTCGCCTACGTTACCGCTCTGAACCGGCAAAGCCACGTACGACCAGTATTTCTTTTTCTTTCCTTCCACTACTTCCCAATGCGAAGCACTATACATCTCCACCGTCGCATTGGTCTTGCCATCTTCATTATCAAGTATCAACGCACCTTGTGCCTCATCATTGGCCTTAATGGTCAGGTCTCCGGCACTCGTTGCCCGGGTCTCCGTGAAGTACGGAGCCGTTGCCGCTTCTACCTTGCCATCTACAATCAGTGCACCGCCGGCTGCAATCGTCAGACTACCATTAGCCGTATTCGCACCATGGTTGTACTTACCGCTCGGAGCGATCACAACTCCGGTAACGTGGAACTTCTGGTTAGCCTTAATCACGCACGGAGCCACGATACGTACTTTCTGCGTCCGCTCAGGAATGGCATTACCTGACCAGTGTGAATCCACATTCCAGTCATAACGTGTGGACTCATCCTCCTCATCATCACCACCGACGAACGTATTCGAGCAGTCTGCGATATCCTCGGAGTTCTTCTTCATCAGGTACTTCAATGCGTTTACCACGACTGTCTGTCCGTCAGACGTCAGACGCTCCATCGCATAACTATTGATACCCAGTACCATCAGACGTGCTTCCATCTTTGTCTGGCGCTCGATACCTACTTGCAGATCATTACCTGCGCCGTCATCAATCAATCCAAGCGGCAACAGATCATTATCCAGCATCTCTTCGGTGAACGTGAAGCCTTGCAATGCCGGTTTACCACCGTAGTTATATCCGTCTTTCTCTGCATGCGTTCCGGAACCGTACGTAGCATCCAATGTCTTGTAATCCTCCAGAGTATCACAAACCATACTTACGCGATACATCGTCTCGTCGCCTTCACCTACCTTGGTTAGCGTCGTTCCTGAGAAGACCTCGTGGTCTTTACATTGCAGCAACATCGTGTACTGACGTGTCGTCGGACTACTCGGCGTTCCGCTGATACCCTTTGCTTTCCAGTTGGCCAACTTACTTACGAAGGCCTCCATTGTCAAGATCGGGCGGATATCCACCAACGCACCGAGGGCATCCACATAACTCTTCTTGTTCACACCCTTCGTACCTGTATTCGGGTAGTCGGTTACGCAAAGGATATCAAACTGCGAGTAGTACTCTTTCAGCGCTTGCTCATCATCCGTCGAGTAGACATTCGTCGCCAGCACATCAAAGTTCGCTGCAATCGTGTTGTACAACTCGACGCTCGTCGTTTGAGCGGCGGAAATACCTTCCGTGAATCCGCCTTTCTCCTTACCGGTTACAACGAATGCCAGCACGTGTTTGTCAGTGTTCTTTTGATGGTGCAGATAAATCAGTTGGCCTAAAGCAGACATCGCAGTTGTGCTGCCGCAATCATCCTCTACCGTCAACGTCAAGGTGTAATTAATATCCGCTCCGGATGTATTGGAAGACGGTTCTTTACCCTTCAAATAAACCTTACCGTCACTCTCGTAAAAGTCGCTTGCGGTCAAGCCTGTTGCATTATCCGGACTCCAAGCTACGCTTCTTAGGTGAGCGCCGTTCTGCAAGGTCCACAACTCTATATCCGGAGTCTGACGACCATTCTTGATATACCAGTTCTTAACGATACGCTTAGCGCTGACCTCCGTGCTCTTATTGCTAATCGTGATACGATTCGAGCGAACACTACAATCCTTGGTTACCATTACACTATACGTACCTTCCTGATCAGTAGTCAGTGTACTGGTAGTACCATCCGTTGCAATCGTATAATTGCCTCCGTTGTTAATATCCGTGTCACCATCTTTCCATTGGATAGAAGCACCACTCTCAAAGCCTGTCAGCGTCAGCGTTACATTATCGCCGCTACATTTACTCTCCGTACCGGAAGTCAAGGTCAGCGTACCGGCAGTAATTGCACAAGGTACTTCCGTTACATTCAGCGTATAACTGATCTCCGCTTTCTTGTAACATC
Source organism: uncultured Bacteroidales bacterium (assembly GCA_946187695.1). Classification (GTDB taxonomy): domain Bacteria; phylum Bacteroidota; class Bacteroidia; order Bacteroidales; family Paludibacteraceae; genus Colicola. The sequence goes on along the minus strand of CAMHSB010000001.1, from coordinate 233,122 downwards.
CGCTCGCGGCCAACGTTGCCTTGATGGTAGTCGAACCGGCTGCAATCAGAGCCACTTTACCGGTTGCATCTACGGTAGCCACACTCGGGTTTGACGAACTATACGTGATAGCACCTAACGTGTTTGTGTTCTCGGTTATCTTCGATGCCGAGTACGTGAAGTACGCATCCGTTGTATACTTATTAACCGTTGCCTTATCTGCCAGACTATTACTCCACTGCAGGTGAGTATTCAACGATCCTGCCGAACCCTCCGTGATAGCAGCTCCTAACGGGCGAACTTTACTGTCATTGAATTTAACGAGCAAGATATCGTTCGCTGCCATCACTTCATCCAAGGTAATATCTACATATCCTTGCGCCGCCGTTCCGGTGTTCTCATTCTCCTCATCGCCATTATATACCGCCGTATAATCTACTGCATATTTAGAATCCGCAGAGAAGTAAGCAGTATGTTTATACACATTAGATACCGTCATATCATTCGCACGGAAGTCTGCGTAGATACGTACCTTATTCACATTCGCGTGATACGAGCGTACCCAGACGTATTGCGTATTCGATGAAGCTACCGTATCGAAGTAAGTCGCCATCGTTGTTCCGGCCTTACCTGTTGAATACGAAGAACTGATATTCGGCGAGATCCAACCATCTGTATTAGCACAATGATAATAATTGCCATCTTTAGTAATCGTCTTACGCATGCGGATGTTATACGAACTACCTTCTCCTGCTCCTGTACAAGCGCTGTAACTTACGTTATGGTCATTGCTGATCGCGTTGTAACTTGCTGTAGCCGCAGCTGAAACGGTGAACGGAATATTGCTTGCGTACGTCGATCTATCAAACGATGTCTGTACATCGAAATCAGCCTGTACGTATTTTCTGCTGCTGCCATCGGTTCCAGACGACACATTATAAATACGTATGCCCGCGGGCGCGGTAATAACAAGGTCTGCTGCATTGCCGTCCCAACCTGTCTGATCTACCGTAGCCTTGATGGTGTAACCGCCACCACCGTAGTTCGGCGTACTTGCCGGATCGGTCCACGCTACCGTAGCATCACTCTTCGCAGCCGCTACCGTAATAGCCACAGCCGGGGACTTAATCGTAATGCCGCAAGCGTCATTCGTCATCTCGCACCAGTAATAACGAGTGACATCTGTTGCCGCTCCGCCATCCGTCAGCGGCGTGAGAGATGTACCCGTACCACAGTTAGTTCCTGACGTACGGTCATTAACCTTGTTGTACTTCCATTGATAGGTGTCGATATTCTCACCACCGACAATAGTAATCGGGCTACCCGAAGCATCATCGCCCGGCGCGAACGTCGTAGTGGTATAACTCATACTCGTGTAACTCGGCATTGTACCACACGCCGCTTCTATCTCACCCTCAATCGTGATCGGTGTTCCGAGGCGGTATTTATCCGTTGCTCCATAGCAGTAGATCTTCAGCGTTACGGTACCCTCGAAATAAACACTGCTACCATTCGTCATTTCAACAGTTTGAGTAGAACCTCCGCTTATCGTAGAAGCAGTAGTAAAGTTAATACTATGAGAATTCTCATCTTCCAAGACAAGTTTCACACTCTTGGCCGATGTTACAGGCTGTGCCTTCACTTTAACACTGCTCGGCGTGAATTTATAACCGCTTGCTACTTGGAAGGTCACATATACATAATCATCGGCATCGTAAGAAGCAGGAGTACTTATCTTACCGGTCAGCGCACTCTTCTTTGCCTTTTCATACGTCAGATCGCCCGCCAGTGTCGCATTCGACATATTCGATGTGGAAATCTCCGTGAACGCACTCGTCTTGGTCGAGGTGGACAGGTTGGTTGTATCCGAATTAACAATCAGATTCCATGTCAACGCACCAGCCGACTCATATTCTGCATAGAGCGTCGTTGCACTGGTTCTCGACCACTTGCCGCTTGTGATATAACCTGTCACATTTGTTGCCGCAAACGAACCATCTGAGTTCAGCACTTTCGTGCCATCCGAAGATGCCGAGTAGTATCCCAACAACTTATATCCCGCAGCCGGCTTAGCGTGCGTGATACCCGTCAAGCCTGTTGCATTCCATACAGCTGTTGCACTACCATCCGTCGAACCACCGTTCTTATCCAGCGTCACTGCCTGCGTCCACTTGGCATACAAGGTCGTGTTACCGGTGATCGAGAACGTGTTATCTGCCACGTAACTGGAACCCGTACCATCATTGTTCGTCGTCCAACCGGCAAAAGTATAACTCGTCTTCTCAAGCGAACCCGTATTGCCTAAAACGGTCACCGTAGCTCCATAAGCGTAAGGACTACTTGCATCTGTCGGAGCTGTACCGCCTGTCTCGTCATTACCATTGTACGTCACATTATAAGTCGTTCCGCCGCCGGCACATACTTCCACTTGTACGTTACGCCACCAGATACCACCACCATCTACACCATCATCTACATAAGAAGCGGTAAATTTGGTTGTACTGCTTGGAGCATTGTAGGTCACACCGGTTCCGGATGTCGTCTGCGCAGAAATGGTGGTTGCACTTCCGGAAGCGTCATCCCAGTAGTAAGAAACTGTTTCTCCGCTTTCTACTTTACCTGCCCAGCAGACACTCTTCAGATAATATCCTGAAACAGGTTCTATCACGATAGAGAATGTGTTACCGCTGCCCGGACGCTTTATACCACCATCACTATAGTTAGAGATAGTCATTTTTGCCTTTCCGACCGTGGTAGGACTTCCGGCAGTAAAGGATGTAGCGGTTCCATTGTACGAAGAACTCTCCATACAACCTTGATATTCTGTAGCATCACCTTTCCTAATAACGAAGTCAGAAGTGGAGCAATCTTCCGAAGCCACCCATTGTGCATACAACGTCGGAGCGGCGCCGGTACGCGACCACTTGCCGCCTGTGATATAATCCGTTACAGCTGTACCTGCAAACGTGCCATCCGCGTTCAGCACTTTCGTTCCTCCGCTACCGGCTGTGTAGTATCCTTGCAGCGTGTAACCCGATGCTGTATGAGCCGTGAAACTGCTTACGCCCGTTCCGTTCAGATAAACGTACGGCGTCTGGTTGCTACCACTTCCTTGCGCACCGGTTGTCAGCGTTACTGTCTGTTTCCATGCGGCATAATAGGTCGTGTTAGCAGCAGGCATCGTTGCACCCGCTGTCGTACCCGTACCATCGTTATTCGTCTTCCATCCGTCGAACGTGTAGTTACTCAATGTCGGATCATTCGGAGCCGTAATAGAAGCACCGTAAGCCGTTGAACCGCTGGTACACGAACCCGTGCAGGCTCCGTCACTACCGCCGTTGGTATTCCAAGTCAAGGTATAATTATTCGCCGTGCGAGTAAAGTTAGCATAAACACTCAAGTCTGCCGTTACGGTCGAAGGCAGAGCCGTTCCGTCGCTCATCGTCCAATTGCTGAACGCATAGGTATATTCCGCCGTAGCCGAAGTGGCACTTGCCGTCACATCCGTTGCACCCACCGACAGCGTATTAGTCGATGCGGACAAAGTCGTTCCGGACGCCACACTAGTCACGCTGGATGACGATACCGTTCCGTATCCCGCCGGATTAGCAGCAATAGAAACGGTGTAACCGGAAGAAGGAGCAATGAACTTGATTTCATAAACCTTATTGTTGTCCTCTGTATTACCACGTAATACTACGACATATTCTTTGGAAGAGTTCAGCGATAATGATGTCTCTGTTACTGATGTACTGGTATTGGAAGCATTTACATCCGGATCGGAGGATTTATAACCATCGTCATATTCATAGGCTTCCATTACAAAGTACTTTGTGCTACTAGCCGCAGCATTCAATACACTTACAGTCTTACAACCTTTTACGCGGATATTTAGGGTTCTATCCGAACGAACTTGCAGCGTGTTGATATTTCCACCGCTTTTCCACCATGTTCTACCCTTGAAGGAAACACTTCCATTCGGGCAACTCCAATCCGCAGATGTTGGACTAGGCGAACCATCCGTTTTTGCCCACGTTATCTTCTTGTTATTGGCAATATTATAAAATATATCACTTGGTATCAGCAACAATGTATCTGTATTCGTGCTCAAATAATTACTCTGAGTAGCGTAATTAGCCGTAATCAAACCCGCAGCCGTGAGACTTGTTTGAGCAGATATATCCAATGCCGATGTCGGAGCGGTATAGCTCGGACCCGGCGCTACATATGTCAAAGACGCACTCGCGATTGCCGAATTGGTGCAACCACTCTGAATAGCAATCGCCTTAATCTTTGTGTCGGCAGAGATTGTCGGCTTAGACGACGGATTATATGCCGTACTGCTGCTTGTCGGATCGGCAGGATCCGAACCATCGGTAGTCGTCGTGTAATAAACCGTCGCACCGGTCGGCACTGATATAGTGATTGTATTACTTGAGCAACTAATCTCCGGCGTATTACATTTCCAGTGCGGGAAGAACTCTTGTGCCGCATTCGTGGTATAACTACCGCTCAGCGCATAAGCTAATGCACCGCCGTCACTCGTCGACCAACCGTCTTGCGCGTGCCCGCCATAAGTGAACGTGCTACCCGGCAACGTGAAGTTTACACCGTGTGTCTTGGTTTCACTGGCCTTTGAACCGGTTCCGTTAGTACCTTTATTATAGGAAATAGTATAGGTCTTCAGCGTAAAGCTTGCAGCAATAGTTGTATTGCCAGTGACTACGTAGTTCGCGCTATAAGCACCGCCGTTAATTGTAATAGCACTCGCATCATATCCTTCATCTGCAACTGCAGTGATTGACGTCAGAATAACCGTGTGTGCCAAATCGGCATAGCCGCTGGTGAAACTTGCCGCCTCCTCATCGGTATCCACGTAATTGACTGTAATCGTACCATTCGAATAATCGCTAATCGTCACGCGGTCGGTCTTCATGCCGTTGGTAATAGTATAGTTATAGAAGGTACAGTTGTCGTTGATTCCTTCATCACTACCTTTTCCTCTACTAGTAGTCGGCGTAACAGTAATCGCTGCGTCTGTTACCGCGCCACCTTCGTGCGCCGTCGCATAGGTAATCTCATATTCATCGCCTTCTGTGTCTGTACGATAAATCGAGTTACTACCCGTCCAACCGGCATTATTAGCAATGTGCCAGCCGGAGAAATTATTATATGCCGCAGTAGTTACCGAATATAAGTTGTTCGTACCCGGCACCTTCGTACTCATCGCCGTAGCTTGCGTGTGATCGGATCTACCGATACGGTAATGCAACGTGCTCCATTGTACCGTCTGGTTATCGAAATAGATTACTTTGTCTGCTGCTTGGTTCGCGGAAGGATAGGAGATACTTACTACCGGCTCTTCAAGATTCGAATAATCCACCGTGAAGGTATAGGTTGCTCCGTTGGTTGTACGCATCAAACAGTCCGTACCGTCCACATCCATGCTCCAATCGGTACAATTATCTTCGGTCATCTTACCTGAATTACCATAGTAGTGCCCGCAACCGTCCGCAATATTAAAACCATAATCCCAGTTTGAACCAAGAGAGATAGAAGCGGTAGCTGTCGAACCATCCACCTTTGTAAAGTCCACGTCTCCATAATCGGAACCGTTTCGTCCGGTCTTGACATACAAGTGAAGTATCTTCACATCGTAATTCTCTGCGCTATTTGTTTCTGCCCAAATAGACGTTTCATTACAAGTTACCTTACAATAGTATGAACCCGCATCCGCAAAGGCACAACTATTCTTCGTATAGGTCGCACTCGTCGCACCGTCTATTAAATTATCTTCATCAGATTTTCCGCCTTTGTACCACTGGTAGGTTGTCGGACCGTTATTGCCACTCGGAGTACACGTCAGAGAGATATTATCTCCGGGGAAGTAATGGTACGTACCACTAATCACTGCACTCGACGGAGCCGCATCCGCAGAGTTCAGCGTAATAGCGATGTTTCCGTTAATTTTATTCGCCGGAATAGTGATGGTTCCTACACTTCCCACAACCGACCACGTATAATCGGTACCGGAAGTAGCCGCATTGCCACCAATAGTAACCGTCGGATCTGGCATCGAATATTCATCATCCGCCTCAAACTCCGCCGTATAGTCACTACCACCTATACCGGATTCTGCACCGCTATTCTTCGTCACATTCGTCAGAGTCGGAGTCATGGTTACCGTCGAAGTCGTAAACGTACCTCCGCCGCCAAGTGCTGTCCAACCGCTCTTATTGCTAACTCCACAAACCGAACGTGCCCATGCATAATAAGTTGTACCTGCTACCAGATTTGTTATTGTCAAACTCTTAGCGCTCGATACACTATGTGTTGCCGTTGCACCGGCTTCCGGAGCTGTACTACTGGTCGAAACATAGAACTCGTAGTTATTCACATTATTGGCATCCGTTACCGACAATGTGATACCCTTCGCCGTCGGTGTCGCTGCCGTCAATGCCGAAGGCGCGGTACAATTTGCTCCCTTCTGCGCTTTGACACCATAGATACGTGCTGTATTACCAGAACCACCGGTAAATTCATAAACCGCGGTTTCTACTTTACGATAAATGCGTGCATAGAAATACTTGTCTGCCGTTGCAGGAGAAAAATCCGTCAATGCCTTCGATGCCGCATTATTGGCAGGCACACTCACTTCCTTTGCTTCGTATTGACCGGAAGAAAAATCCGCAGTTGTCGAATAAATAACTACAAGTTTCTTAGAGGAAGTTTGGTTTGTAGTGGCCCATAGTTTCAAAGAGTTAATCGGGCTTCCGTCCGAAAAATGAACTTGTACGTATTGGTCGTTATCCGCTACTGCAATACAAATAGCATGCTTATCAACGGTACTATTGTATTTGCTTACTATAGTCGGGTCTGCTGTAAGACCGGTATTGATAGTCGTTTTTGCGCCATATGATGTAAGCACCATATCGCCAACTACTGCTTGACTTGTAGTAAACGCATTTGGACTTCCGCACCAGAACTCCCATCCATCACTTACTTGTTCCCATTGGGCATACAGATTAACATCCGCACTTGCGATAGTTACTTTTTCGCCGGGATAGAAATCTTCTCCACTACCGTCAGCGGCTGTATTCCACCATTTGAACTTATAACCCGTCTTGGTGAATCCATTTGCACTGGTCGTTACTTGCGCACCGCTCAAGTTACCTGTCTGCGAAGCCGTCGAACCGCCCGTTCCGCCGTTTGTATTATAAATCACATCATATGTCGGTATCAATTCCCATTGAGCCGTAAGTGTGATATTACTACTTATGTTTTGGATTGTTACTCCATTATCCAAAACCGTTCCGGCAGTCTTAGTCGAACCACCTATCGTAACATCCACGTTTGCTTTCCATCCGGCAAACTGATAACCATCAGGAGCAGTAAACGCATTCGATGTGGTCGTTTTGTCTGTTCCGCATGCGATATTTGTTTGGTTACTCATCGAACTTCCACCGCCATTTGCTGCATACGAAATTGTGTAAGTTGGGAAATTACTCCAACTACTACCCGTTCCGGCTACATATTTGCCTGCATTTCCGGAAGCAGCCATGTTGCCTGTCTGCGAACCATTATTATTGTTGTTGAAAATAAGAGTTGTTCCTGGATCGGCATAGGTTACGAAATAAGTATCACCACATATTTCTTCCGTTTCTACGACAATTGATCCAGGCCAACCATTGTTTTTATCTCCTACATAGCGATAAATAGCTACATTCGACCAAGAACCTGTGTTTTTGTAATAATACTTACCTTGTGCCGTTGGATAAGTTACGGACAATGCCTTTGTGCTTGTATTGAAAGTAAAGGTATAATTACCTGTCTCCGAAGCAAAGAATTTACAGTTGGCACTTTCGCCTGTTGAAAAAGTCCATCCGCTTACGTTGCAACCGATGTTTCCTCCATTACCGTACCAAGCATCTCCGTCCGTATTATGAATCTTAAATTCATACAAACCTGCTGTTGTGATGTTGACAGTCGCACTCAATTCTGTACCACTACCTGTCAAATTATCCGTCGTTCCCCAACTATTCCATCCGCCTTTCACATACCATGTCGTTCCTGCAGCTGCCGCCTCACCAGCGATAGTAACAACAATAGCTCCGTTAACTTTTGCTGCCGGAACTTGGAAGGCACCGGTTGATGAGTTCCATGTATAATCTGTACCTGCTGTTGCCGCTGCTCCGCCTATGGTTACCGTAATGTCGTCCGGTAAATCATATCCGTCTGCCGCCGCAAAAACAGCATCGTAGTTTGAACCGGATTGTGCTGCGCCTGCCCCTGTTGATCCACTTTTTTTCGTTACATTCGTCAACGAATGAGATACCGAATAGGGTATAGCCTCAAACTTAATGCCTGTTACTTGTACATTAGAACCATTCGGATTGATATAATATGTGGTACTTTTTGCCAGTTCAACCGTTTGGCTTGCGGTTGCCGAATTTGTTGTCGCAGAAGATGATGTACCGATATAATAAGTAGAGGAAGATGACACATTTACCGTTACTTTTGAAGGATAAGCACCTGTCGTAAATTTAATATAGTGCGTCCCTTTCGTTTGCATCTTAAAATAGGCCTTATTACCTGCATCTTGGCTTTCATTCGGTTTAAAAAGGAATGTATTATTATCTAACTGTGTTTCATTACCAGAGCGGACAACAAGACGAGTTTTATTAAAGTTGGCTATATAACCGATATTTCCAGGCGTAGGATGCGCTGTACCTTTTTCCGTCGCAATAATTTGCACGATAAAAGCATTACTATTAGCATCTACGCTGACATATAGCGAAGCTCGCGTTGATGAATTTATCGTATATGTTTGAGTGGTTATAGAACCATTATTGAGAGTTACTGTTGTGGCTGATGACACAGTATTAGCGGAACCTAATGCTGCTTGCTTAATGTCGCCAATGCTCATATGCTTACTATTTGAATTTGCATAGGCAACAATGGTAAATTCTGTAGAAGTTGTTTTACAATCATAACGTATCATCCTATCAGGATAGCTAAATCCGGAACTACCTGCAGGCCAACTCAAATTTCCTCCAAACTTAACTGCCTTCGAATAACTAACTCCGCCATATGAAACACTAACAGCTTGATTGCATGGAGCGGTTGTATAGAAGTCGCTTGTCAACGAACTTGTACCAGACGAACCAGATATACCTTGCAGATAATAACTCGTATCACCCCACACATTTCCGATGCCAACCATAAATACCATGAAAAGCACGGCCGCATAGCGGATGGCACGGAGGGATATTGGGTGATTAGTGCGTGATAATTGGGTGATTAGTGCGTGATTCGCACTCACCGCCTCACTACCCAATACTTCTCGCACCTCACTACCCCTTACACCTGGGTTCATCTCCAAGCTTGTTCCCTTTTCGCCCAGCTTGTTCCCTTTTTGCTCAGCTTGTTCCTTTTTTGAACCAGCTTGTTCCTTTTTTGTCTCACTTGATCCTTTTTTCAGAACCCAATTTAACAAATTGTTAAGTAAATTTTTCATGATAGTATGTGTTTTTAATTATTATTCGTGTTATCGTATAAAACTGTTATATGTTGCAAAATTAATATTTTCCTCATCGCATGCATTAGTAAAGGCTTGCTGATTTTCTGAGGCAAAATGATAATACTCATCATACACAAGTCCTTCAATAGGATTATATATATCCAAAAAGATTGGCAGACCATTCGTTATGTACTCGACCGGACACAAGGCGTCTTGTTTTGCTAAATTCTTAACTCCCATAAACAATCTTGCATATTTTTCGTAAACAGGGAATTGATCCGGATTCGCTTGTTTAGTATTATATGTGGTTTGGCTCAAAAAAGATGATGGGTAATGTTTTTGTATGCCTTCTAAAATTATCTTATTCAACGTATCATTATTGGGGTTTCCCATGCGTACATAGGAAACTAAACCATAATTGGTACCTTCTCCATCCACTAACTGTATCTCATAAACAATAAAATCGCTATCTTCCTGGCTTTTGTATCTCTCAGGTAAAGTCGGTTGTATCATAGTTGCTGGATTTTATGGTTTAACACTCTCTAATACTTCCTCAAAAGACACATATGTACCATTCATCAATTCACATAAATGTCTATATTCAGCAACGTTATCTGAAATTAATTGTATGAATGTATTAAGAGTCTTCTTCCCATCATTATATGGATTATGCAGCACATATATTCTTTTGCGCATAACAGGGTCTAATAAAACTACCGGAGGTAGAGAAGTCGGAGCATATTCTATAACCAACTCTGTCTTTTCTAGTTTAAGGGCTTCCGATAATCTTCTTTGGTTCTCAACTTCTGCATCAAACATAATTAGACTCGTATGACACTGGGCATTAGGAAACTTCTTTTGTAACTCTCTCAATATACCTTGATCTAAAGCATCAGAAGGATATTCATCCTCATCATAGCCAAAAAACAATATATCCTGTCTATTTTTCTTGGGTACTATTGTATACTGAGGTGATATTTTACGCGCATAGCATACAATATCACTACTATACGTATTCTCCAAGTTTATTTTCTTTAAGAATACTATGCTCTCCGTAGGCAATGCCTTTATTTCTCTTCCTTGTCCCATAATATCTTTGTGTTTTTATCTTATTTCGAGTTCTATTTTAGTTTTTCCAACAAAGTCTCGGCTTTTATCTCCATCTGGCTGAAAGCAAACCATTTCTTGCCCAGATCCTTCAATGATGCACCTATATGATAAACCGTCTCATCTATGCACAAGAATCGGTCATGGGACTGCGCAAACTCTTTTACCTCTATCGGGGTATATTGCGCATTGTGTTTATCTATATCTTGCTGCAAAGTCGCTGTTATCGCTTTCGTATATATAGCCGCCTCTACTCCTTTGGCCCGTTTCTCCAACAACATCAACACCGACTCATCCACATAATTATCTATCAGCACTATACGCTTTTTTGCACTCTTGATAATACGGCTTGCTATCTCATACGCATCGAAAATCTGTCCGTCATACAACACACCTTCACGCGGCGGCAATGATGTACGAACAAAGAAATCGACCTTATCTTGCAATTCATGTATCTGCTCTGTGTGCTCTTGCAACTTATTATCTATCCGTTGCTCCATATATCTCAAATGCGGATTAACCGTATAACCGCGCAACAAATACTCTTTCAAGACTCTATTTGCCCATTGACGGAATTGCGTACCACGTTGGCTTTTTACCCGATAACCGACAGAGATAATGACATCCAAGTTGTAATATAACACGCGTCTGGTTATTTGGCGGCCTCCTTCATTTTGAACTGTCAAGTAATCCTTGACGGTTGCCTCTCTGAACAATTCCCCCTCCTTGTAGATATTGTTGATATGCAGACTGACATTTTGCTTTGTTGAATCAAAAAGCATTGCCATTTGTGCCTGCGTCAGCCATACCGTCTCATCTGCCAACTGCACGTCCAACTGCACTGCATTATCCGCGCTTCGGTATATTACTACCGACTCGTCACTCGCATTATATTTCTCTATTTCCTTGGACATTTTTCTATACTTTGTCTTTTTAGTTATTTTCTTTATCTAAAAATTTGCTTTGACACTTTGACACTTTCTTTCTCCCACCTCATTCATCCAGATCAGACTAGCGAGACACTATCGAGAGAGAATCGAGTCGGTGTAATCTCGATCCATTCCCGTTCCATTTCCGATCCATTCCCGATAGATTAGATTGTAAAAATTGTTTTGTTTTCATGATAGTATATGTTTTTTAATTTATTATTCTAGGTATACCTAGGTCTACCTAGAATTTCCTATCATTTTTGCTTCTACCCGTTAGTTATTCGTTCGATATTACTTGGTTATTCGTTCGTTATTACCATTCCGTCTACTTATGGTCACCTCAACCTCATTCGAATTTCTCTCTGTCCTTTTTGTCCATATTGACCATTTGCTTTTTTTCGTGGCGCTTTGTCGCTTTGTCGCTAATATTTTTTTTGTGTGAGATTTTTGAGATTTTGAGACTTTCTTGCTTAATCTGCTGATTTTCAACCTCTTACAAAGTCTCATAAAAGTATCAAAGTCTCATCGTCTCATCTCTTTAATAGCGATATAGCGTCATTTTATTTTTTTACTTGGTCCTTTTTTGTCTCACTTGATTCTTTTTTCAGCTTGTATCTTTTTTGACTATTTATCCGTGCTCATACGCGGGCGAAGGGTGAGTCGGGCGACAGAAAAAACACACTATTTGAAGTATGTATTCCTCTTTCATGGGGTTAATTGACAACTCTGTTTTACAAAACGGGTGCAAATGTATAAAATTTATTTTATATATGCAAATTTTAATAGGAAAAATACGGCATTTTGACTATTTGTCGCATATTTCCGTCAATTTATCACATACACAGAAGTACAAAGTGTGCTCGATTAACTTGTGTAAAGTTTTTCATTGTATTTAAGTGTTTTTATGTTATTATTCGTGTTTTTCTAATTTCCTAGGCTCCTTAGGTTCCTAGTTCACTTGGTCCTTTTTTCTATGTTTGTTTTTTTCTTCTCTTTGTCTTTTTACAATGCCATGCATCATAAAAAAAACAAATTCTCAATCTTTGTGATCAAGAATTTGCAGAGTAATCAAGGATTTTGGAAGCGCCTTATCACATCATATCCGCTAATGTTACCTCGTTTTGTACAATGCTGCTATGCGTGTTGCGTTTGATTCCATAACTGGTCACCATTGTCAGACGAATCGATTTACGCGGTTCAGCATAGCGTTGGAATTGCAGAACGCGATTTTCAATCTTCTTCCGCTCTGTATCATCTATCTCGAATTCTGCCCGGCTGAACTTCATCTCGCAAATATTCACACATCTGTCTGCTCGGTCAATAATCATATCAATTTGTGCGCCCGGAGTAACGTCCGCAGGTGTACGCCAAGAATATATGTCAGCTTGTATACCGGATATACCCAACGCCTGTTTAATTTGCTGCGCATGGTTCAGACAAAGCATCTCAAAAGCAAAGCCGGACCATGTTTTGAATAGCGGACTATTTTGTGAATGGCTCCAGAATTGCTCGTCACGGTGTTTGTTCTGTTCCACGATATTATACCAGAAATGACACAATGGATCGACCAACTGATAGAGCGTATTGCGCTGACGATTGGAATAGTCCTCGTAATGGCGAAGGAAATTGCATTTCTCCAGTTCTTCCAATCGCTTGGTAAACAATGCGTTGTTATCCAACTTGGTTTCTTCCAATATCTCAGCACGCGTCAGACCTTTTCGCTTTTCGGAAATAGCATCTATAATGGCGACATAATCTTCTGAATGCCGGAAGAGGGAGCGGAAGAGGTTCTCTTTCTCATCGCGCAACTCTCCTTTAGCGCTGAAGATGAGCCGATCAACGTTTTGCGTTACGCTTTGCTCCTTATCCATTAGGGACAAATAATAAGGAACGCCTCCGAAAATCATGTAGAACTCTGCCAATTCTCTATCCGAGTAACCGAAATGGTAGGCATCGAAATACTGTTTGCACAGCCCTAACGTAAAAGGCTCCAGAAACATCTCGTGCGTTATACGATTATGCAAGCCGCCATGATTATTGATGATATTATCCAACATCCACGATGTCGCACTTCCGCAGACAAACAGTTTGATATCCGAACGTCCGGAAGCCCATCCATTCCAGAAATGCTCAAAAGCCGGCATGAAATTCGATTTCGGAGTATCCAACCAAGGTAACTCGTCTATGAAAATTACCTTTTGTTCTTGCTTACAGTTTTCCACATAGTCCTGAAGTTGGTCAAAAGCCTCTAACCAATTGGTACATGCTTTCGCCTTCGGATAATACCGACGCAAAGTAACGAAAAAGTTCAGTAACTGTTCCGAATTCTTTGAATTCGCCATTCCGGTAAAACTGAAACATAACGAATCATCCAGCGTCTGTCTCAAAAGGAATGTCTTTCCGACACGCCTACGGCCATACACAGCCACAAACTCTGAACGATTACTGCTCAAGTACTTTTTGATCAATCGGCACTCCTCGTCGCGCCCAAACATTGGTTCAGTCATAGCATCTGCTTTTAAAATCGCTGCAAAGATACAATAAATAATTGATTTGAGCAAATAATTTTATTATAAATTGCTGAAATTTTTAATTTTCTATTCATTTCAGCACTTAATAGCACAAAATTCTGCCATCTCAGAGTACTTTACTCTACAAATATCTCAATCTGTCAAAGATCTTTTTGCCGTCTTTTCAGTCCTCGGTCGGACTTTCTATCTTGGTGTTGTTTCGTTGTGCTTAGGTTCTTCTTAGGTTGTTCTCGGGACGTGGTCCCGTGATGGTCCCGTTCTACTCCCGACATGCTCTGCATCTATATATGTTTATATATGCGTAGATGCGTGAGTATATGCGTGCGCATAATAAATTCGGCGGCAAAGGTACTACAAAGTATAGTTAGCAAAACGTACATTTTTATGCAAAATACATAAAAAAACCGGCCGCCACATAGGCTTCCGGTTTAATCGACGACAGGTAATTACCCAGTAAATACCAGTACTTTACCCCTTTATTACCATTACCCTTACTTAACGAGTACCTGGTTGATTTCGCGGCCATCTTCGCGCTGGAGGACGAGCAGGTAATAACCTACCGTAGCCGGTGCAAGGATGTCGGAATCGTTGAAGCCATCCACGTGGTGACGGCGGCCAAGCATGTCATACCACTCTGCCGTTCCGCGACCGCGCATACGCAGGGCCTGTTTGGGTTTCGCAGTATATGCGGTGAGGTGCGGCTGCTCGGTATAAGTCGTCGGAACAGGCTGCGGAATATACGCACAAGTAAATACCAACGCACCGTCTTTCACACGACGCAAGAGTGCCTGATACTCTTTACCGAATTGCAGCTGCTGCTTTTCGCCGGCGTAGTAATTGAAGTTATTGGCGCTATCGATCGGCAGTCCGCTCATGAACCACTGTACGGAGTCGAACTCATAGTGATAAACCGGTTTATAGCCCCACAAGGCTTCATACTCATTGCGAATCGTTGTATCGTTACGGATCGCCAGCACATCGTTCCAGCGCTGTGCGATAACGAACGGCGCATAGTTCATCGTGAGGGCAAACGGCACATTGACGCTGAACTCCGGTTTGAGGTCGGTGAACTTAAAGGCACCGTTATACAAGCCCGGCTCCATGTTCGGATCCAGTACCAGCGGCACCTCATAATGGCCTTTCTTCTGCTCATAATTAATGAGCGTATCGAGATCCTGGTTGGTGAAGCCATACAAGAAGGACTGCGAGCGCCCGCGCTTGACATCATAAACGAACGTGAGCGTGTCCGCGCCCTCGCACAAGACGTAGGACGTTGCCGGCTCGACGACAAGCGACTCATAGACCTCGAGGTTGAAGACCCAAGTGGTATCACAAGTCGTGGGGAACGGAATGGTATCCACGAGCGAAACCGTACCTACCGGATAAGTCTTCCCGTGCCGCGTGTACGGCAGGTCCTCCGGCAGAATCATCGTATCTTCAAGGATACGAATCGGCTCTACGAGCTCGAGGTAGATGAAACTGTCGCAAGACGATACTTCGTTGAAGAGCTTGATCGAATCCACGAGTCCGTAATCATAATGGAGCGTATCCGAACGTTCCGCCCATTTGTAACCGGCCTTGCGATCGGCATCGCAGAGCACGATGGTTTGGGTCTCATGGGTCGGACCGAGCGGATCCAGATGCAACTGATAAACAGCCGTATCGGTACAAGTACCGCAAGTGGTTACCAGTTTGACGGTATAATCACCACCCTCAATCGGGAAATCGAAGGTATGAATGGTGTCGTCCGACCAGTTATACGGATCGGGCAGACCCTCTACCATCCACTCGTAGTGTTCAATACGATATGCCTTGGATTTGAGCGTATCCTCGGTCACGTGGTCGATCTCCTGTACCCAGGATTTCGAACCGTCGAATTGCACTTTATAGGTACCTTCCTGACAGTTACGAATCACTTTATGGTCGATCACCGAAATCGGGTTGGTCGCCAAAGTGGACGCATAGAGCGAGAAGAAACAAGTCGTATCCTGGACGAACATACAATCGACAACATAGAGGTGGTCGTCATGTCTTCCGGCCTGATATTTCTGATTGCGCCCTTTCACGTACTGCTCCGGAATCGATCTATCGGGACGACGATACACCTCGTCGGAAGCATATGCCCAGCGGTATTTAAAACCATCCGGTGCCTCAAAAGTCTCGTTGATCTCACCGCACTTCATTCCTTTGAGCTTACCGTCCGAACAACCGAGGGTGAAATAGGCATAGCCGAAGTGGGCATTGTAAATACAGTCATAAGTAGCCAATCGAGCCGTGATTGTACTTCCGTTACCGGCATATTTCTTGATATTGACACCGACAGTGGTCCATTCTTTCCAAACCACCGGGGTAGTGGAGCCCTCGAAGGAGCCGGGAGGAACAAGATGCCATCCCTGCTCAGACGCACCGGGCTTCAACTGCTGTGTAATCTTATTGTATGCATCATTCGCATTGAAATCTGCCTGACCGCATCGCCCGATCGTTTGTCCATCCACCAGGATATCCAAGGTGAAACGCGAGTTCTCATAGTCATCGTGATTCGGAGCTTCGATAATAGGCATATATTTGAGCAGCAACACGGGATACTTGATAGTATCTATCTTGAAGGAGAACTCGATCTGCTCCGCTCCTTCGCCTGTTTCGTTTTCCCAGTTACCCAAACGAACAGAAGCCAGTTCGCCGTCCGGAATGGTCTTCGCAACATTGCCCGTACGCGGTTCATACTCGGTACGGTCAAAATGGACAGTGTGGCGGCTATCTTGGCTTTCCGGACCATAATCCACAGCATTGACCAGACGGAAATCCGAGAAATCACGCGTATCTGACGGCTGCGAATTGGCGACATAGCACTTGGCACTTTGGAGGTTGAGATAATCCACGCACATCTGCTCCGGATAATAGATCAGCTGCGAGACAATGGTCTTGAGGCTGTAGAAGCCCTCATCACACTTCGCGCGAACGATAAAGTCCGTCTGGCCGATAGCCAAAGCGGTGAATTGGGTCGAGTTTCCGGTCACGATCTTCGGACCTGCCCAAGACTTAGAATCATAGGAATAGGCGCTGACCTCATACTCGGTAGCCGTACCTTGCCACGACAGGGAAACAGATACACCGTTCGGCGTCACCACGAGGTTCGTCGGCTGCGGACACGGTTCACCATCGGTGATAAGGATGTTATCTACCATCGCTGCCGGCTGTTGCGGCAAGCGCGAACCGTTGGTCCAAGCAAAAGCGAGATAGTGCTTCGTTCCGTCAACAAGCTCAGCCGGAATCTTCACGGAACACTCCTTCCAAGTGACCGTACCGGCGAGGTACGCCATGTTCGCCGTCGGTTGGAGAGGAATGACGTAATCGGCATAGCGCGTCGGCACTTTACCCGGAGAGGTAGCAATCGAGTTGATCGCAATCGGATTGCCGTCCTCATCGTTCTCCGGAATCCACAACAAGTAGAGTCCGTCAAAATTACTGGACATGTTCGCCATTACGCAATAGTCGAAGGTCAATGTATAATCGGCAGAGATATTGTCCAGCGTAACGGAATCGTAGGCAAAGACCCAACAACCCTGATTACGGTAATGGGCAGATGCACCGTTGTCATCCGAGACAAAAAGACCATACTGCCCCGTACGGCTGTTATTACCCGGCGCACCGATATACCACTTGTTAGAGATACCGCTCGCAGCGCCACCCGGGTTCAGCACCCAGCTATTACGAGATGTCGGTGACTCAAAGTCACAACTGTATCTTCTTACTGCCTGTACCGGAGCAGCCAACACGAGGGCTGCTACCATCACTATTTGAACCAATCGTTTCATATGCATTGGTGTTTAATTATTCGACTAATAGTACCTGGGCTTGCGTCTCGCCCTGTTTATCCACGGCCCGGAGCACATAGACACCCGGCGTGTTCGGAACGTCCATCATTCCATGACCCTTCGGCATGGTGAACGTGCTATAGAGTTGGCCGGAAACGGTATAATACCAAATGGTGGTCTCCTGCGCCATATACATTCTCATCTTCTGTCCGGCTTTGACAACCGACGGATATTTCGACTGCTGCTCGTGGTAAACCGGTTGGATCGGACAGGTAGCAATCTGTACGCTATCCTTACGCGTTACTACTACGTAGTACTCGGCGGTCGTATCGAGCGGCTGGTAGAGGTAAGAGTGGTTCTCGCCCAACAACGGCTCGTTATTCTTGAACCACTGGTAATCGAGGAACTCGTAACCGCCGTTATGCGCCGGCGCCAAAAGCGTGAGCACATCGTTCCACTTCTGCTCCACGATCGAACTCATATACCGCACGTCTATTGCCCGCTGCTCAATGTGCTTGCCGCAACAGAACTGGTAGAAAGTGATCGTCGCCGTATAGTGCCCCGGCGTGATCGATGCCGGATACGGAATCGCGATGCTGTTCACATCCGGATCGTAGATCGTCGTGTCACGCAACTGAGGCGTGGAGAAGGCGATATGCAGACTGTCGTACTGGCCGGCATGGATATCATAATTGATAAAGAACACTTCGTCATCCGCACATGCGAAGGGCAGGGGTTGCACATCCGCTTGGATCCGTTCGTTGACCGTCAGAGTGAGATACAACGCACTGTCGCAACCGTTCTTGGTCTTGAGCATGATGAGGAAGTTCTCACAGGATTGGTTGTACTTCTTGCCGTCAATAAGCACATAATCGTCCGAACAGATGGAGTCTTTAATAATCTTATCTTCGGGCTTCGGATAAACGCGCAGATAGAGCGTCGAGAGCGAGTCGCAACCGGCGAAGTTAAAGAAGTGCCCTGTATAAATCGTATCCGTACTGAACCACTTGCCGTCGAACTTCACAGGGCTCTCCGAGCAGGTAGAATAATGATACTCCGTATTCTGCGGCACGATATTGGGCGTAATGATCGTATCAATGATCGTACTGTCGCAGGAGTTATCCACACCGAGATAGGATGTCAGCGTCACCTCGATCGAATCGCCGTACTCGCGGCAGGGATAGGTCGGCGACCAAGTAGTCACCTCTTTCGTACGTCCGGTTACCAGACTACGGAAGAACCAATGCGACTCGTTACACTTCTCGCTCGTATGGTTCTCATAGCCCTCGAACTTATTCATGACGTGCGAGGTATTGGTGAACTGCAGCGCGCTCGTACATTGGTCATAGACGGGCTCGTACGTATATTCCGGAACCGGGAAACGCGGCTCGGAGGTGGTACTGATCTCGAAATAGCAGTCCGGTTGCTCAATGAAACTTACGCGGCAGGTATATTTGGTACGCGTAGCGTCCACAACAAGCGTTTGCTGGTCATACGGGGGATCCGCATGATCATTGTAATTATCGTTCTTATACCAATAGTACGAGAATCCTGCCGGGGCGATACAGGTCACCTGGGACTGTAAACCGCAGTTCTCGGTCTCGATATGTCCGTTGGCGCAATCGACGGTGAAGTAAGCGTATCCGTAGTGACCGCTCTGGCTACAATCGTAAGTCGTGAAGCGCACCTTGATATCCTGTCCGTGGTACGGCATGAGGTTGACACCTACGGTGGTCCAATCTTTCCAAACGGCCTTATCGCCTTTGGTCTTCTGCCAACCTGCGCCGGCACCGTCCGAATACGAGAAGACAGCGTGACCGCATCCCGGATCAATGAGCTGGTCATACTGATCCAGAATCTGTAGTTCGAAACGCGGCTCCTCATCCCTGGTATGCGAGGTGCCCGGGTTCTCCAGCACGACCGCATATTTGACGATCAAGATACCCTGGTTGGTCGAATCGACATGGATATCATAGGTAATTGCCTCGGCTTCGCCGTGCCAGTTCCAGTTACCGAGACGCACCGAAGCAAGCGCTCCCGGGGGTACCGTATGCAAGAGACTGTCGGTACGCGGATCGACCTCCGTGGGATCGACATGCAGCGTATGACGACTCTCGATCGCATCCGGACCGAAATCGATCACTCCTACATTCGTATAAGGCGTCTGACCGCTTGCGTCGTAGGCATCCGGGTTCATACCGTAGGTACAGGTCACTCTCGCCGCATCATACAGATCGATATAGTTGATACAGTGGTTCTCCGGACAGTAAACCAAAACCTGCGATACATAGACATAATTGGAGTGGTAAGTCTTGCTGGTTTCGTCGTCGTAGTACGAACTGCGAATGCGAATATCGTAACTTCCTTCCAGTATCTTCGGAATATAGAATTCACACTGGTCTCCATTTGTACGCACGAAGCCCGGGGTATAGTCGTTAATACCCTGCACACCGCGTACCCAATCGACATCTCCGACTTGACGGTATTGGATATCGAACTCAGGCTGGTTGCTCTCCCATGCTACCAATAAGGTAGAGTCCTCGCAGTGCGGATAGACTTGCACCTTATTCGGCTTCGAGATCGCGTTCGTGTTGATCTGGAAATTATCAATTGCTATACTCGAATTACCAATCGTATCCGTGGTCTGGGAGTTCTGGTTAACCCAGATGAAGAGGAAGACGAAGTTCTTCGAGGAGTTACCGGAAGTAACACCGACGGACTTGGACAACGACACGTTCTGCCAAGCCGTTCCGCCGCTGAGGTATTTGGCGAGCGAATCGCCCAAGATCATCGTCTGACATGCCTTCAACTGCTGATTCGAGAGTACGGCATTCGGGGCATTGAGCAGCGCATTGAGGTTATACGCGCTACTGCTTTTGCTCAACTCGTCTTCCGGACAAACCATCACATAAACGCAGGACTGATCCTCGTCGCCGATACCTTTCCAATCGAAGTTGACGTCATAATACTCCGTTCTCGATGAGGACGGGAATTTATAACGCAGGTAGGATACCAAAACGGTTTTCTTTTTGGTATAACCGGGATTCTGTCCGTCTTCGGATACATAGAGCGAACGACGTCCCGCGCTATGCACAGCCGTTCCGTACATCCATTTATCATGCGATGTCGGCGTTCCCGCGTTCAATACCCATGGAGTCAAGTCATCCGTTTCCTCGAAGCTGCACTCGTACGGCAATGCTGTGGCCACAGTAGAACCCTGCGACCAAGCCAGGACGCTGAACAGAAGGAATATATATGTGAGGATTTTCCTCATAATTCAAATTTCAAATTTCAAATTTAATAAATTTGCTGGATGTCTTCGTCACCTACGTCGGTGATGGTAAATTCTACACGACGGTTGAGCTGACGTCCCTCATCGGTATCGTTATCAGCCACCGGTTCTTTCTCACCCTTACCTTCGGCGGTCATACGCTCTGCAGCTACACCACGCTTGACAAGGTCATTAAGTACCGAGTTCGCACGGCCCTCGGACAGGATCTGGTTCGCCTCGTCCGTACCGACTGCATCGGTGTGACCGACGATATGAATCTTGACGGTCTGGTTCTCCAAGAGGAAGTTCGCCAAGTCGGACATCGACTGCTCAGACTGCGGCAGGATGACCGTCTTGTTGGTAGCGAAGAAGAGGTTCTCGATCTTCACTTTTATACCCTCTTTGATATGCTGCATATAGAGGTCGAAGGTGTCGCGTACAAAGTGGAGCGTGTCATCCTTCGGCATGTAGCCTTGTGCGTTCAAATGGGCGATATAATCACCCTCGGTGAGCGGGGTCTCAATGAAGCCGTCATCCGCAGACTGCGCGGTATAGAGCGCTACCGAATCCTTGGTCGAAGTCAGACGAACGGTTGCCTCAATCGGCTGCTGGGTCTCCACGTCGTAGATATTCATACAGAGCGTGTAGATGATCGGCGCCGGGATGCGCTCGAGCGGCAGACGGAGGGTATCGAAATCAAATACCTCCACGGTCTTAAGCACGGTATCCGAAGGATAATAACCGTTCTTGGTAGCCGAGATACGATAGGTACCCGGGGTGAAGCGGCCTTGCAACAGACCCTGACGGTTGGTATTCTTCTGCATGGTCTTGCCGGTCTCGGTATTGACGATCTCGACAGCCACACCACCCAGCGCCAAAGCACTATTCTCATCATACATATAAACGCCCATACGCGGCGTCGGCGCCTTCGGATAATCCTGCGTGGCTTTCGGTCGGCGCGGCAGATCGAGCCAAACGGCAAACTTCGCCCCTACAAGGAAGGGGTTCACTTTCGCACCAGCAGCCGACGAAGTAGCCAAAGCCGAATGCGTCGTGAAGGCCAACGGATCCACATTATCCAGGAGTTTGACCGGGATATCGGTCTCTGCTGCAGGCGTAGAAACAGCTGCCGGCGTGTAGCTGAGGGCATTGAGGAAGCCGTAGTCCACGAACAAGGACGCACGCAGACGCGGGCTGGCTTTCACCCACTGGTCGAGGTTCACACCGATTTCCGCCGTAGCGGCGAGATTGAGACCGAAGTTCACTTTCGTGTTCGCTTTGACAATCTCCGCATCGGTCACAAGTGAGTGGTTAAACATATCGGTCAGGCCGTTGATGAGCTCCTTATCCTCGATGGTAGTGGTATAGATACCGCTAATTGTCGATTGACCCAGCACACCGATACCCACTTTGAGACCGGCTTGCCAGAAGAGCGGAATATTCTTATGCTCCATACCGAACATAATCGGCAATTGCACGAAACCTCCGATGATCTTATCCTGCATCTCGCGGAAATCATAGGAATAGATCATGGTCTGCGGGTACGGCTCCATGCCGTAATGACGGAGGACGGCGCCCTCTTCGTTGTTACGGATACCCATGACGGAGTTGTAGAACGTGAACTCCGCACCGACGGTCATGATCATCTGCTTATAGCGCATCTGGTAACCCAGACCGAGACCGCCACCTACAAAACCTTTGTCCTTGTTCTGGAAGCCGAGTGTGGTCTCCGGAGCGGTTTTAGGTTGGTACTGGATACCGGAAGTGAAGAGGTTCGAGTAACCGATCAAGCCCCAAACACCCAGACGGTGCGCGATGTCGCGCTCGTTGTAAGCGATCGCTTTGGCATTTGCCTTATCGATAGCTGCGACTTGCTCCATGTACTGCGCTTTCTCCTCCGCAGCCGTTAAATTCGGTTGCGATTTCGGAGCAGCCGCCTTCTTCGAAGCCACCTGCTTGTTGGAGGAAGACTTCGCCTTCGCTTTGGCTTGCTGAGCTTTGGCTTTCTCGCGTGCTTTCTGCTTTTGAGCAGCAGCCTTTGCCTGCTCTTTCTTCTTCTGAGCAGCCGCTTTCTCACGCTCTTTGGCCGCTTTGGCTTTGGCCTTCTCGCGCTCCTTCGCCTGTTTGGCTTTCTCTTTCTCGCGTTGTGCCTTTGCCTTCGCTTTCGCATCTACGGCATAAACAGCCGCAATACGGTTATCTACCACGGATACCATCGGAGCGACGGTAGCCATACCCATTGCCATCAGCAGTATGTAGATGATTTGTTTCATGAGCTTGTTATTTAAGTCCTTGGTTACCGCCCCTTATACGATAGTTGCGGCCCACTTTGTTAGAGTCGTAAATATAGGATTTGCCGCGTTTCGGCATCTCAAATGCTACAGTAAATTTAATACCCGCGTTGAGGTTGCGGAAGGTCTGTCCGGATGCCAGATTACTGCGGAGCAGCGGTTGGATATAGAACTGCACGCCCTGATCCTCGGTCTCGTGGTAGTCAAAGATCGGCTCGCCGTCCGCTCCGTTATGGAGATTGAGCAGTCCGAAATCCACGTATCCCGCCAGGTACATACGCACCTTATCGGGGTTGAGGCGGAACTGTTTGTGCTTGAACATATGGCCGATACGACCACCTATCTCCAGGTGCGCCAAGATGTTGAAGTTCCATTTCATGGGCAAGACAGCGCTGCTCATCTTCTGGTCCGACTGGAACTGGTGGTTCGGCATGTTATAGAAATCATCGTAGTAGCGCTCGTACTCACCGTAAGTCGTGATCTCCGCCTTGGAGGACGTTACGCCGTACAAGTTAAGCGACAGTTTCGGACCGACCATAAAATAGAAGCGTTTCCACTCTCCACCAACCAGGAGAGGCACGTTGAGGTTGACCATATGCGCCAAATCGCGAGCCTTATCGACCTGCACGTGCATACTGAACAAATCGCCCTCGGTATCGATCATCGGAATCGATACATCCAGGTCTTCCATTCGGTTGGCACTCAGCTGGTACATACCCTCTGCACCGATAGAGAAAAGAAAATTATTATGGAAAAGCCGGTAGTCCACACCGAGGTTGCTGTTCATACCGGGCGACGCGGGGCGTCCCTCGATCGTATGCAGCAATGCGGAATAGCCCGCATCGACGTGCAAAGATACGAAATGGTAGGTCTCCGGAGTGAGACGAGTGAACGCACTTGCGAGCGTGCAGTACGCTACCATACTTACTATGAGTATATACCTCTTCACAGACTATTTGTTACCTTAAAATAACAATTGGGCGGCAAAATTACAAAAAAAAACTAAATTATGCAAATATTTGTTACTTTTTTAGCGATTTTTTTTCTTTTTGTCACATAAAGGCAACAAAAAAGGCCGCCGAAGCAGCCTTTTTCGTTAGATCGGTCATTAATGGCCGATGTCGTAATTTACTTTATCTTGCGACCGATAGCATCGTAGATGTTACCGTTAACAAGGATGTAAACTTGGTTGTTCTTGATGAACTTAACCGCCTTCGAGCCGAAGCCTGCACCCGATTCGATACCGGTGATGGTACCCTTGGCGATACTGAGGTTGCGGATTGCTGCGGGATCACCATCGGCACCACTTTCATCGTTGATCCAGATGAAGGCGAGACGATACTGACCAGCCGCAACAGTAACCTCAGCAGCAACTGTCTGCCATGTAGCATGACGGGTCAAAGCGCTATCGCCATCCAATGCTATCCAGCCTGCAGGCAGCAGTGCTTCAGTCAGACCTTCCGGTTGAACACCGGCAGTCAGCTCAACAGCTGCAGGAACAAGAGCAACACGGAGGTAGTCCAGTGCACCATCCTCATCATTCCACTCACCTTCGCACATCCACTCGTACGATACGGTATAAACCGTAGTCGAGTCGAAGTCGAAGAGCTTGGTAGCAAACGATACAGAAGTTTCGGACTCATCGTAAGCGTAGTCAACACCATCGTTCGAGATGAAGAGTCGGTTATTGTTGATAACCCAAGCGTTTTCGCTATTAGCCATCTTCCAACCGCTTGCATCCGCGAATTGGGTCGAGTACGGAATCGACTGTACATTCTCAATCGTCGTGAAGGCAACCGAAACAAGCTTGCTATTCTCTACTTCGCAGTTATTGCGCAGGTAGAAGATATAAGCCGTTGTCTCCTCGAGGTTATCGAGTACGAGCGGGTTAGCTGCAGGAGCGAACTGCGTCGGAGCCTCGTTGGACTCAGCCAGAACGACTGCATATTCCCAGTTAGCGCCTTCAATGGAATCCCATGCGAAGGTAGCACCAACAGCCGTAATCTCGGATACCTCGAGGTGGGTAGCCCACATACAAGACGGAGCTTGGCCCGGAACATAAGCGATCGTCATCTTCGGCAAGAAGTTACGTTGAGTCATGTTGTTACCCGTACCGTAACCACCGATAGAAGCACCGGTTGTGTTCTTTCCATACCAGGTGGCGGCCTTCCATTCGCCTGCAACGGTCTGCTTGAAGCCGATGAGCAGGTTGTCGCCCGTGTATTGGAACGGCTCGCTGAGCGTTACAACCATCTTGTTGTCCACGATAGACAGGTTGCCTGCAACCATGACTTGCGTCAGGTTGTCCCAATCGTTCAGAGCAGCCAAGGCAGCATCCTCGGCCGTGGTCATGTAAACCTCGAACTCTGCTGCGCCCCAATCAACGGATGCCTGAGAAGCATAGAAGGTCAACTCGGTAATCGAATCCCAGAGGATCTCTTGCAGACTCTCTGCAGGAACGATGAACTGGCTAGCCGTATTACCTTCATCTACATAGGAACCATGGATAGGTACGTAGTTATTGGTCTGAGTACCGTCGTTCACAACGATCGAGTAGATGTTGGTCGGAACGAAGGAGATCGTAGCGGAATAAACGCTCTGTCCATCGAGTTCACCACAATCTGCTTTCACGCGAGCGTAGTAGGTAGCCTCAGCCGTCAGACCGGTCAGGTTAGCTACCGGCTCGGTAACGAAGATCGCGATCGAGTCGGACATATCGCTGTTGAGACTGTACTCAACCTGCCATGCTTGTGCCTCGCCTGCGTTCCAAGTGAGGGTCGCAATCGAACCGTTACCCGGAGTGAGCTCTGCTGCCAAACCGGTCGGAGCAGGACAAGCAACCGTCGTACGGAAGGACTGCTTAGCGGTCCATACGCTTACACCGTCCGTCTCACCGCAGTTCGCGCGTACGTAAACATAATAGGTGTGGCTCGGCAGGAGGTTCGTCAGCGTGAACGGATTCTCAGCAACCGTGATAATGCTTTGCAGCGTATCCGGGTTGAAGGCTGCGATGGTATCCAAAGCGATCTCCCAAGCGTTCTGACCTTCTGCAGCTGTCCAGTTGAGTTTAGCCGAACGAGCAAATACATCCGAAGCTGTCAAACCGGTCGGTTTGAAACATGTCGGGAGGAAAGATACGATGATATCATCGATACAGCAACTATATTGGCCGCTATAATTCCAA
This sequence comes from uncultured Bacteroidales bacterium, assembly GCA_946187695.1. Taxonomy (GTDB): domain Bacteria; phylum Bacteroidota; class Bacteroidia; order Bacteroidales; family Paludibacteraceae; genus Colicola. The sequence goes on along the minus strand of CAMHSB010000001.1, from coordinate 206,495 downwards.
CGGAATGCCAGACGATATGCTTGAGCCGGAAGTGTATCCAGCATAGTCTCGTGTTGCGTCATTGCGCCGTAACTTCTATCATAGTCCACTATCGGATGGAAGGTAGCAAAATCACCTTCATCTGCCGCTGTGATGTAACCCAGCGTGAGCACACCGTTACTTGCACTTTCGGTCTGCATCCAGAAGCTAATCTGGAGTCTATTCAGTGCCTCTTCAAATTCCGGAAGAGCAGCAAAGCAGTTACCATTACCATAGAAGGTAAGCGCCTTTGTTCCATCGTGCTTGTAATAGTAAGAACCGGAACCAATGACATGCGGTTTAACTGTTGCATCGGCAGCCACATCCCAACAATCAGGAGCTACTCCGGCAGCGCTGTAAGTGGCACCTGTGTAAGATTCGAATCCTTCTACATAGTTTCCTTTCAGAGCGATAGACCATGGCTCGCATTCCGTCTTAACTGTAATGTACTGCGACCATTGAGTCAGATCACCACAGGTAACCTGAACCTGTACGTAATACTTGGTTGCAGCCGTCAAGCCTGTGATAGTACACGGCATTTCAGCATTCTCAATTACCGTCCAGTTCTGAGCATCCGCACTGTAGCGGAGGTTGAAGCCGGTCTGACCGTAGGTATTCCAGCTGATAACCGCTGAATTAGGCATGATATCTGAAGCTTCGAGATCATCCGGCATCTGGCAAGAACTTGCCGTGGTGAAGGTCAGGGCTTTACTCCAAGCACTGAATCCGTCCTCACCGCAGTTAGCGCGTACATAAACCGTATAAGAAGTCTCAGGTGTCAAGCCGCCTAATACATACGGGTTGGAAGCCGCCTCAACCGGAGTAGCCTCATTCGGGTCAAATTCTGCATTCGTCGAATAAACGAGTTGCCATGCATCCTGACCTTCCTCAGCTGTCCAGCCGATGGTAGCAGAGTTAGCCGTAGTAGCCGTTACTTGTAAGCCACTTACAAACATACACTCCGGAGCCGAACCTGCCAGATAACTAATCGTCATCTTCGGCAAGAAGTTACGCTGCGAAGCTGTAGGCGTTGTACCGGACTTGCTCAGATATCCTCCGTAGGAAGCACCCGTAGCATCTACACCATACCAATAAGCTCTGGTATAGGAGCCATATACCGTTTGTTTGATACCAATCAATAGGTTACCACCTTGGTAGATATACGGAGCATCGAATGCTACCACCATCTTGCCATTCGTGATCTGCAGATGAGCTTCGTTCATTACTTTCTCCAGCGATGCCCAATCAGCAAATGCCGAGATAGTAGTGGACGGTACTTCTGCTACGTACACCTCGAATTTAGCATTATTCCATGCTACAGAAGATGTACTTGCATAGAAGGTCAAACCATCGATAGAGCCCCATTGCATCGAAGCTAACGAATCAGCCGGAACAATGAATTGACTCATCGAGTAGTTATCTACATAGAAGCCATAAACCGGTACATACTCATTGGTAGCCGTACTATCACAGATGGTCAGCGAGAGCGCATTGGTCGGTTTGAAGGAGATGACATCGCTATACAAGCTCTTGCCATCGATGTCACCGCAGTCTGCTTTGACACGTGCGTAATACGTTGTCTCCGGCGTCAAGCCCTCGAAGTTATACATCGTATCTGCCACCTCGATAGCAATCGAGTCGGTCATGTCTGCATTGAGACTGTACTCAAGAATCCATGCCGTCTCTTCTCTACCGGCTTTCCATTTCAGGGTAGCAACCGTGCCGTTACCCATAGTCAGTTCTGCCGTGAGAGCAGTCGGAGCAGGACAAGCCACTGAAGTAGTGAAGCTTACCGCATTAGTCCACGCGCTATAAACACCACCACAGTTCGTACGTACATACGCATAGTACATCTTCTCTGCAAGCAAGCCGTTCGCTACATAGACCGAATCCGTTACGTCAATAACGTTCGCCAAGGTATCCGGTTGGCTGGATGCTATGGTATCATAAGCAATCTGCCAAGCTGTTTGACCTTCTTCACCTGCTTTCCAGCTAATCTTTGCCAGATGTGCAGATACGCTATCTACAGATACTGTATTCGGTTTCAAACAGCTCGGGATGAACGATACCTTCACATCATCGATACAGCAGGAATAGTAGGATGTACCTGAATGATTCCAAACAAATGCCAAACGAACAGCCTCTGCCGGAACGGTATCCAACATAGACTCATAGTTAGCCATAGAACCTGCATTCTCATATGCAGTCAATTGATGGAAGTTCGATTCAGCATCGAAATAACCCAGATACAATGTACCATTTGAAGTACTCTCCATCTGTGTCCAGAAGCTAATCTGGAGCGTATTCAAAGGTTCTACGAATTCTGGCAGTACTGCATATTGATAGCTGCTCGAAGAAGCACAGAAATTGAGCGCTTGATTACCATCGTGCACATAAGCGTACTGACCCTTTGCCACTACGTGCGGATCCGCATAGGTAGAAGTACCACCGGTCTCCCAACATAACGGAGTTACACCATTCGCATTGTATGCTACACCCTCGTATGCCTCGAATCCTTCGACATATTCGCCATTCTCAGCGATCGACCAAGGTTCGCATTGCGTTGCAAAGCTGATTACGTCGGTATAAGACGAATTCTCAGACTCACTACATTTAGCAGCTACTCTTGCATCATATACCGCTGTGGACTCAAGACCTGTCAACAAGAAGGAATCTGCACGCAAAGCAGGAACAGTGGTCCATTCTTCGTCTGCATGTTTCTTATATTGGAAAATCCATTCCGTCTCCGAACCTTGTACCGTCCATTTGAATACAGCAGAGTTGATCGTAATGGTCGTATCAACAACCATCAGATCCTTCGGTTCGAGACAACTCGGGATCGGCTCCACAACGACGTCGTCAATATAAACACTACGATACGAAGAAGTAGTAGTGATCTCCGCATGTTTCATCTTGATAGCAATATACTTACCTGCGCCAAGATATGAATCGAACGGAACAATGAATTGCTCGTATTCAGCTGCAACCGGAGCCAGCGTATCAATAGGAACGAACGTAGCCGTATCCTCCGGATCTGTCATGATACCCACATAGAAGGTAGCATCATACGAAGCTGAATACTTACGAGCGTTGAGTTTCAGACGCAGACCGCTGATATTCTCAATCTCCGGAAGGATTGCATACTGATCTTGCGGATCGTAATCCGTCGAAGAGCTCGGATAGTAATACGAATAGAAACGTAAGTAATTATCCGGTGTATTTGCAGACGATGCGCCCTTGTAAACCGTCGGATAATATGCATACGAACTATAGGTAGTCGTATTAATGGACTGCCAGCAGATCGGCAATACATGACTGCTGGTAGAGCCTTCGATACCGTCGAAGTCCTCATCGAGCGAAGTAACGGATACGCAGCGAGTCCGGAAGGAAACAACTGCGCAATAGTCACTTGCGGTGGAATCTTCGAGGTTACACCAAGCAGCTACACGTACATCGTAATCCAAAGACGGCTCCAGACCAGTCAGGACAAACGGATGTGCTTTTACAGAATCCGCTGCATAGCTCCACTCTGCATCCGCACTCTTCTTATACTGAACGAACCAGTAGTTCTCGAGACCTGCAGGAATCCAATCCAATTCAATGGATGTGGTAGTAGCCGTAGAGTCGATAGCCACCAGATTACCCGGTTTCGCACATGCAGGAGCGTCACCCGGAATAATATCGAATGCCACTCTCGGCAAGAAGTTACGTTGCGTCTGAGTGCCCGAAGTTCCATACGCACTCATGGCTGCACCTGTCAACGACTTACCATACCAAGACAAAGAGAAGTCATCACCGGCTACGGTCTGTTTGAAACCGATCAGCAGGTGACCGCCCTGATAAACGTAAGGTTGATCCAGAGTAATCGTCATAACCTGGTCAACAAGTGCCAGACTTGCCGCATTCTTAACCTTGGTCAGATCATCCCAGTTAGCAAATGCAGAGATAGAAGCAGACGGAGCCTCAGCCATATATACCTCAAACAAAGCGTCTCCCCAATCTGCCGTTGCATAAGTAGTAGAGCTGGTGTAGAAGGATATTTGAGTAATCGTATCCCACTCCATTCTCAACAGCGAGTCAGCCGGAACAACGAACTGGCTTTGGTTAGCTTGATCTACGTAGTAGCTATAGAACGGAACATACAAGTTCGTACTAGTTGCATGCTCGTTGATAACAACCAGGTACGGGTTGAGCGTCTTGAAAGCAATCGTACGACTCTGGCTGAAACCATCTGCCTCACAGTTCTTACGCAAGTAGAATACATAAGAGGTATTGTAGTTCAACTCATCCAAGGTAATTGAGTTCTGCTCAACCGGGAGGAATGCCTCGTCAGCCGGTTCTGCAACCGTATCCGGAGCGATCGCATATACCCAGGTCATACCATCCGACTCTTCATCCCATGCGAACGATGCACCGGAAGAAGTGATATCCGAAACGGTCAAACCGGTCGGACGCGTACAAATGATACGGCTGATCTTGAAGTTATCAATAGCAGCCGGAGGATTCGTACCACTGGAGTTATCATTACGCCAAGCAATGATCACCTTGTAGTTACCTACGTTCTCAATATTGATCTCTGCCAATTGATTCTGCCAATCGGAGCTGAGGTTCAACTTCGAACCACCGTCCAAAGCGATCCATCCTTCCGGAAGAGCTGTTCCACTGAATCCGGTCGGAACCGTAGTAGCAGCTTCCGGATCAACAGAAATCGGAGCTAAAGCAACACGCATATAGTCCGTAGATCCTGCACCTTGGCACTTCCAATCAAACGAGAAGGAATACATACCCGTTTCGCCGAAATAGAAGGTCTTAGTAGCATAAACCATAGCCGGAGCATAACCCTCCGAGTAAGAACCGAAGGTATAGGCATTGGTCAAACCATTATCATTGGAGATATAGAGTGCGTGTGTACCGGTCTTCGCGGTAGCCGTACCCCATGCCCATTTATTCACAATCTCTGCTTCGCCGTTAACGAGCAACCAGCCGTTAGCCTCTTCGAAATCACCATCGTACGGCAGAGAAGCCGGAGTCTGGAGGGTCTTGAAGGCCTTCATCAGCGGTTCACTCTTCTCGGTTTCGCCACAAGCGCGACGAACGAAGAAGATATAATCGGTGGTCTCAGCCAGTTCGCTCAAATCAGCAAACTTATTGCTGGTCGAATAGGTATAGTCTGCATCAACCGGCTCAAAAGAAGCAGCCGGATTAGCCTTATAACCATACTCCCATAGACCGTCACCGTCTGCATCCCAAGTAACTTGGGCGGTCGTACCGGTAATGGTACCGAACGTAATGCTGAGCGGACGCTCACAAGCCGGGATCAAATCAATTGCCACATTCGAGATGTGGAGGTTGTTATCACCGTTAGCTTCAGTGGACTCACCGTAGAATGCCAGCATGATGCTCTGACCTGCAAAGTCGTTCAGTTCAAACTTAACGGTCTGACCCTCGGTATTAATCTGGTCGAAGGACGTACCTGCACCTGCGTTATCCCACTTATTCAGCTCTATCCAGTTTGCGCCACCGTCAGTAGAAATGAAGACGATAAATTTATCGTCGTTCTGCTCACCGGCAGTAACTGCAGCACCATTCGTAGTCGTCAAAGCGAGGTCGAAGGTCAATTGATAACCCTCCTGCATCTCAATAACCGGACTTACCAACCAATAATCGGTCGAATCCTTGATATTCAGATAGAGGTGCTCATTGTTGAACACACCGTTTTGTGCACCTACTTTCCAACCATCCTGGGTTGCCTCTAACTCAGCACCGCTCTGTTGTACATTCTCGAGAAGTGCCTCATAGCGCTTCCACTCACCCGGCATAGCCGTAGTGTCAAAGGTCTGGAGGAACGGAACCACTGCAGCGGTCTTTGCCCTGATGGATTTACCGTAATCGGTGAAATCCTCCTCGGTACAAACCGCAGCTACGCGGATCTCATACTCTGCAAATGCATTGAGACCCGTAATCGTGTACGGATTAGCGGCAATATCCAGCGTAATCCACTCTGCCTGAGCATCAGCCGTCGGCTTGTATTGGAGACGCCATGCAGTCTCACCGCTGTTAGCCGTCCATGCAACCGGCAGCGTCGTGCTCGTAGCCTGTGCATCCAAAGCATGCAAACCGGTCGGTTTCAAGCAAGTCGGAATCTTTTCTACAATCACATCGTCAAGGTGGAATGCGTTATCACCACCGGAAGCAGTGGACTCGCCGTAGAACGCCAAAAGAATCGTTTGACCGGCATATGCGCTCAAGTCAATCGGAGCCACCTCTTCACCGGTAACAGCAATGTCGTTATAAACATACGCCGAACCGGTATTGTTCCACTCGCGGAGAATCGTCCAGTTGGCACCGTTGTCATTCGAAACCAGCACAATAAAACGGTCATCCTGCTGCTGTGTTTTGTCCACTTCAGTAGCAGAACTCCACTTGGTTAATGCGATTTGGAAAGATAATTGGAATCCTGGATCGTTCTCTTCCATTGCCGGAATGGGGATAGCCGGAGAAATAAGCCATCTGTAAACGTTTGTACTCCAGATGTTCACATACGCATGGCTGTCAAAGATATCGTTCTTTGTGCCAAAAGACCATCCGGTAGTACCGGACAATGTAACAGAACCATCAGGCTGCAACAAACCGGCTGTGTTCGTCCAACCATTCGGTGCAGACGTACCATCGAAATGCTCAGCATACGGCAGGGCAATCAGGGTTCTGAACGAAACGGATTTCCAAGCGCTGGTGTTCTCACCGCAGATAGCCTGTACCTGCACTTGATAAGCAGTGTTCGAAGCGAGGTTCGACAATGCATAGGAAGTACCGCTCAGGTTCTTCACCAGCGTCCAATCCTCATCGGAAGCGCCTTTGTACTGCAAGTTGTAAGCAGCAGCCGTTCCAATCCAGTTGATGGTCGCGGAGTTAGCCGTTACGTCATTAGCCTCAACCGATTCCGGTTTGTCGCAAGTCGGACCGCCGCCCGAAGTTGTCATGTCCAACATGATGACATTCTTCTTGGCGAGACGACCTTTAGCCGTACCCGGATTCGAGATGTCATACGCTTGACTGTCCTGATAGATGTACATGGCACTGTTTGCCTCGCCATCATACACCAAACCCGTCAGGTAACTCTTGTACGAACCCGTGTTGTTCGCAAATGCGATCAACAGATTGTCCGTGCCATTGTACGCAAAAGGAGCATCCAACTCAAAGGTATACTCTTGAGCCGGAGAACCGTGCGTAACAGTCAGTGTACCTGAATAGACCAAGTCACTCTCAGTCATTGCTACCCAGTCGGTAGTACTCTCAAACGACTCCTTGCTCACAGCCATCATGTAGATCTTGATAGTGAGAGGAGTAGCCGAAGCACCCGCTGTGTGATACAACCAGAGGGTCAACGAATTGATCGTGCCAGCCTGCCCTATTTCTTCAGCAGTATAAATCTGCTGAGTCCAACCGTAGTTGTAGAGCGTGTAGCACGGGAGATAAGTGTTTGTACCGGCATTATCCGGATCACCAATCTCCACCTCTGTCGCTTTCACCGTGCTAAACATAACACAGAAAAGCGTCATCAAAAGTAGTAGTTTTTTCATACTCACTTAATTTTGTTAAACAATAAAATAAACAAACTATCTTAATATAGTATATTTTAAGACATTTTTGCGGCGAAATTACAACTTTTTTTCGAAATGTACAAATTTTTTTCTAAAAAATCGTCAATTTGTTACAATTTTGCAAAGTTTAGTTAGCAAAATGGCAGAAATACATCAAAAAGGCTGCCAACAAGGGCAGCCTTTCGTATATGCGCATATGCGCGTTCCTTAACATTTATTGACGCGGATCAGCGACTTTTTGGCCTGTCGGTGTGTACCACTCATCGTTGAGGATGATGTACATCCGGTCGCGGTAGAGTACCTTTTGCGCACCGCTCTGCGGGTCATTCACATAGTCGATACCCTCTTTGCGATCAAGGATGGTCAGAGTATGGATGAGCACATCTGCGCAGTCGCCACCTTGTACATACTTGATATCCGTATAGGTTCCCGGTTTCGTGCCTACCTCGTAATAAACAGGAGTCTCACCAGCGACATACGGATGAGCCGGATCCTCGTAAGTGAACGGCAGATCGGTTACGTTGATTGTAGAGTTAGCGCGGATGGTGTCTCTCGTACCCTCTGCATTCGTAAGGATAAGCGTCATCACACTGTCGCAGCCAATGGAAGAAACAATCGTATCGTAATAGATACCGGCGCGGTTGTATACGTGGCCGTTCCATTCGTACGGCTCACCGGCGCAGATAGCTACCTCCAGATCCTCCGCATAACGGCGCTCTTTCACATAGAGGTTGAGCGTGACAATCGAGTCACAACCATGCTCTACCGTCTGGAGCTTACGGTGGTAAACACCGGTGCGATCCTTCGGTAAGAAGTCATAACCGGTATAGGACTCACCCTCGCAGATCGTGTCTGCCAGCATGGTCTCCATTGCCGGATAAACCTCAATCTCGAGCTGCTGTACGCTATCTTTCTTACCTGCTTTTGCCTCCGCATCCGATACGTAGTAACAAGTCGGATATGCATGGATACCCGGTGTGGTCTCATCTCCGGAGAGGTAGATATCGCCTACATGAACATCCTCATACTGGCAAGCCGAAGCGTAGTCCACGTTCTTCTTGAAGTATGCGAAACGCACATTATCCACATGGATAGCGATACCGGTCGGCGAAGCCGAACGCGCCTCACGGTACAAACCGATACGGACGTTCTTACCCGCATAAGCGGCAAGGCTGTAACGTACCTTCATACCGTCCACAGGGATATCGCGCAGTTGCTGCCCCTCCGGGTTGGTATTCTGCCATTTACCGAGGATATTCTCGCTCTTCCAAGTCTGTCCACCATCGTCGGAAATGATGATCATGAAGTAGTAATCATTCATCATATCATTCTCCGTAACTGCATTACCGGTCGTCAAATGCGACGTGTTACATGCCGTAAGCGCTACATCCATCGAGAAATGAACGCTGTCGTCCTCGGGCAAGTAGAAGTTCGGCGTAATCATCCAGTGGTAGTCATTGGAGTAACCCGGTGCACAGTAATGTGGTCCCTCGAGACCATAGCTGACGGTCGTGCGGGCAAAGCTCCAGTTATCCGTTCCACGTGCTATGACACCTGTCGTATCCAATACATTATCCGCATGCGCCTTGCTAAACAGCCACTCGGTTGCGCTGACGGTCGTTGTGAAGGGCTCGTAGAAGTACGGTGTACGAGAGGTCTTGAATGTCGCTTTCTGCGAGAAGCTGCTCTCGCCCCAGCGCTCGTCACAGATTGACTGAACACGCCATACGTATGTCTTCTGCGATTCGAGGTGCTCTACACGATAGGTGTTCGATTCAACTATGTCGTTGAAGACGAAGGCATCCTCGATTGCAAAGAACGGATCGGTCGATACCTGCAACAGGTACCTGCCGGCAGACTCCGGACCATCCCAGTTCAGTACTACATGGGTAGCGCCCAACTGGAGCACGGTCAGATCCTTCGGCTCTTTACACTCATTGATACGTCCGAACGATACATTATCGATCCAGAGGTAGTCGCCCGTTGCCTGCGTCTTGCTTCCCTTCGCTTGTGCGGAGGTCATCAAGGCCACATACGGTCCGGTAGCGCCGGTCAACTCGACTTTCATCTGCTGGAAGAGCCAGTTGTTAGCCTCCGTTGCTTTGTCTGCAACAGACAGCGTACCGTCGTAGGTCACGGTGTCAATAGCCACAAACGTAGCCGCATTATTCGGATCGGTCATCGTACCGACGATGATGGACTTCGAGTAAGCCGAACCGGTGAAGGTCTGTACTACCGAGTCATTCGTCGCGGAGATGATTGCCGGACGTATCCAGAACATGACTTGCAGCGTATCGTATGCCGTCACATCCATAGCCGGCAAAGCGATGTACGGCTGGTAAGAAAGACGGTTGCTGAACGAAGCACGCATCATGACTGCGTTCTGACCTTCGTAACTATACTTATAATTAGCCGTGTTGGCTTGGTTATACGGATCGTAGGTTGCCGATTTCCATTCGCCTTGTTGTGCATCGTTGTACGTCCAGCAGAGCGTTTGCTTGTAAGCTGTCTGACCAGCGATATACTGCCAACCTTCTGCATCCTCAAAGCCACAGGTGTATTCCGGTGAGTTGGTTACACAGTCGGTGTAGAAGCGCAACGGCTTGGTAGCCTGCGAGTTGTTCGTTCCATCCGTTTGGTAAACATACCAGTCATACATGCTCGATGCCTGCAGGTTGGTCAGTTGGTACTGCGTGCCATAAACGGTGTCGCGGAAGATCTCCTGTCCGGTTACATCGAGCAGCACAACAACCGTTGCCAATTCCGGATGCCATACCGTCCAATGCAAGGTAGCCGAGGTCGCACTGACATCCGTGGTCTGCGTATGACCCGGTTTGAACAAGGTGTTACCTACTGGCTTCACACGCAGGTCGTCCAGATAGAGTAGACCTGCAGCCGGTTGGAAGAGGATGATATACTTACCCTGCGTACCTGCCAACGGCAGTTGCATCAGATCCCAGTAGCGGAGCCCCGACGGATCGTCATTCACATTGTCATTGACCGTCAAATCCGTATGCGAGTAGGTCAGCGTATCGATGATCTGCAAGGTGCTCAGGTCCTTCGGATCGGTCAACGTACCTACCACGATAGACTGGCTGTAAGCACCACCCAAGAAAGTAGCGTCCACAATCTTACCGCGGTTAGTTACCGTACCGAACGTATTGTCATAGTTGACGAAGCAACGTCCGTAGAACTCAATCATCATCGTATCGAAACCGCAGTGGAGTTCCGGCAGTACGATATAAGAATTAAAGTTCGCGTCCGTCGTGTGTACGCGCAGCGCAGGACTGTCATTGCGTCCGGACTCATAGTGACGGCTGGAGTTATAGCCCGTCATCGGACCGTAGTACTCGTAGCCCTTACGTTGGATCAACCACTGGTAACCGTTCACCGGCTTATCGTAGGTGACACCTGTCTGGAAGCAATTCGGTTTGAGGTACAGCGAGTCATAGATATCGCCCGCCAGTACATCATTGGCTTCCCAATCATATGCATAGTCGAAATTCCATGCAAACACACCGTCCTTATCCGGCTCTTGTGGTCTACACAAGGTGCGGAAGGGTTTCGTATCAGTAGTTACATAGTTCTTCGCTGCATTCGGCACGTTGGCTGCTTCCAGACGTGCAACATAGTTCGTCTGTGCCTCCAGATCACCCACTAATTGTGAAGTCACACCGCTCAGGTTCAAGAATTGTTGCACCACATCACCCTCCGGCGTCATAATATAGAGGTTCCACGGACCGCCAATATTCTGCCATTCTACCAAAGCACCGGATCCGTCGGCTATGATCTTCTTGAACGCAACCAGACTGAAGCCTTTCGTAGCGTTCATAGATGCATCGTCCACGAACAGATAAACGCTGTCCGAAGGCTGTTTCGGCATATGCAGAACCAATTGCTTGTCCGCAATCGTTGCCGAATCCAGATCAATGTTGTAGTTCTTGAAGTGGTAGTTATTCTTCGATTTCGGTTGTACCGTTACATCCGGCATGGCAATCTGCAACGAAGCCAAAGACTGATACGTACTGAAATCACGATCTTTGTCCACCAAACCGATCTCCAACAGACCATTCGTCGAAGCCGTCAAACGGTCGGTAGCCTTGTTGACATAACCCGGACGAACCTTGAACTCGAATGAACGAGCCTTTGGCTCACCCAGACTCGGGAAAATGACATAACTGCCATAATAACCGTCCTTGGCGTAGAGCAACATTGCGCCGTCCGCTGTACGGGAATAGGTATAATCGGTGGTATTCTCCTGGCTGTGCGGATAGTGCATATACGACTGCGACTCTGCACCCAAGGAATCACGACCGGTAACCAAAGCCGGATGCATGTAGTACGCATCGCTCTCGGAATACGTACTGCGATCCCACATCTCCGTCTTCTTCTCAAAGCCGAAGAAATAACTGTCCGCATAGTAGTAGCGTGTGCTCACCTTGAGTGGGTTGCGCGTCCAAGCACTGATATCCTCGTCGCTACACAGCGTACGGGCAAAAACTTGATAGGAAGTAGCGGATTGCAAATGATCGATTTCCACATAGGTCGTATCCAGCACGATCGTCTCCACATTCTTCAGATACTCCGTGATATTACTGATCAGGTTGTAAACAGAGTCCGGAATAATCGCTATCTCCCAACGAGAATCTTGCTTGGTGGCCGGCGTGATACCGATCTCTACCGAGCTATACGAAGCACCGATGGATTTCAACTTAGGCGAGTTACAGGTCGCTACCAGTTCCAGGCCTACGTTATCCAGATATGCATCATGCTGCGATACTGTAACATCCGGTATGCCGGCCGTGATAACCAAATTATCATACGGCAACTCATATTCGCCCAAGTTCATCTGGCAATGCGTAAAGTCCGTACCTGCAGGCAAATCGAAGGTCTCCAAGAGTTGGAAAGTAGTCACGTCATTCACGTCTGCCATTACACCGACAAACATCTTAGCCGCCGACGAACCGCCATACGAGCGACCGTCGAAACTCAGTTTGAGGTTCTCCAGATTTGCATTCACTCTCGGCACTACCATATAACAACCGCGGCTGCTTGTCGAGTACACATCGATGGCCTTGGAACCGTTACTGGATACTCGTTTAACCGCAAAGAAAGAAGTAGCCGATCCTGTGTATAGCAGCTGCCAACAACCCGGGCTGCTATCGTCGAGTTCATAACTCTCAAAGTCATCATAGAACGGAAGTCCTGCACCTCCTACCGTCGGACAAGTCGTATGAACGGTTGCATAGGTCATCGATATCGCCGTACTGTCACCGCCGTCGCAGATACCTTGCGCATAGACGTAATACGTAGCAGCTGCCTCCAGACCGGTGATCAGCACCTCATCCGAGTGATCCACAATGGTATCCAAGAGGTATTGGTAGTGCAGTTTTTCATAATCAGTCAATGCACGGTTCGCCAAGAGCATACGGTAGGTATCCTGATAGCCCTTCCAGCTGATCACTGCGGCATCTTCTCCTACACTGTCCACCTCAAACGTAGAGATCGGACGGCAATGCGGAATAAGTTCTACTGATATTTCAGACACATAGACTTGGTTCGTTGCACCGAAATCGGAGAGGAACATGATGTTCTTACCGAAGTCACCCATGTAGTCGCCCCAGTAGTTCTCAAAGCCGACACTGAACGGATCCCAAGCGGTCTTGCTCACATTCAGTGTATCCATCGGAACGAAGGTACTCAGATCCGTCGGGTCTGTAATGACACCGACGATCAACTGAGCTGTATTCGAGGTGCTGTTGTTCGCACGGGCCCAGAAATTCACCTGATACTTACTGATCGAATCGACATTCAGCTCCGGCATGATCGCATACGCACCTACTGCCGAAACAGAAGAAGTGACATTATCGTAAATTTTGAGGTAGTTCCTTCCGTTATGCATCAAACTGCTTGAATTGTCCACAAACGGGATATAAGCATTAGACACCTCGTCTGTCTTGCTACCTGCAATCCAACACGGCATATCGCCACCTGCTCCGGTAGTAAAACCATCTTCCTCGTCAAACGTCACCACGCCCAAAGCTTCCGGCGTCATCGCCTCACAAGGCGTAACGAAATAGAAGGTCTTCCACTGCGACATCGTGGTGTCACTACAGAGCGTAGCCGTATGTACGTAGTACTTGGTCTGCCCCTGCAATCCGTTCACCTTGATGGATGTCTTATCCGTCGTATCGCGTTTGATGATCCAGGAATCCGGAATGGCTTCACTGCCTTCCAGTTGCGGATCGGTCAACACATGGTTCGTCATTAACAGCACCCAATCATCGGACGTGCTCAAACCGCCGCTGACACGCACACTGGAAGTGGTCAAATCGGAGATGCTCGATTTGGGCAGCGGACATGACATCGAGATAATTGACACATCATCCAGATAGACATAATCGCTTTTCTTCGGACGACCACGCCATGCCAGATACTTAGCGCCTTTAGGAATCAACGAAGCATAATCGCTCAAGTCAAACGATTTCGTTACCAAATCGGCAGACGAACCCTGACCCGCTACGGAATCCAGCGCGACAAACGTACTGAGATCCTCCGGATCGGTCATCACACCCAATACGCAATACTCACTAGAAAGCGAAGCTCCGGATGCGAACGTAACCATCAATTGGGACAAGGAGTCACACTTGATCTCCGGCGTAGCTGCCCAAGACGTACAGGATGTTTCATAGATATACAAGATCTTCGAGCCGCCATGCGCAGTGATATGCGGCATGTTAGAGGTCGAAGTACCGGTGGTACCTACCGTCCAACAACCCGGCACAGCATTGACTTCATAGGACTCGAAGGTCTCCTTATTCGACTTGGTCGGATCCAGCAACTCACAGGTCGTGTGCGCACTGAAAGCAGTCCATACGCTATCGCCGCACAAGGTACGGATATAGAAGTAATAAGTCTGCTGCGTAGCCAAATCACCCACTTGGAAGGCCTTACCGGTCACCATGGTATCCGCAATAATATCGTAACTATGATTGTAGTTATTATTTTTGATAGAAGCGATCGAGACTTCTTTGCTCAACATCTTTATTTCCCACCGGTCATTGGCGGAAACACCTTTCCATTCCAGGTCGATCGTATGAGGAGCCGGGTTGACCTGCTTGATATCATAAGCATCGATACAAGACGGATCTTTCAGTTCCACATTGTCAATTAAGATATCGCTGGTCATAATCAGATTCGTTCCCAAACCGGAAGTGATAGCGATATTATCGTATTCCAACTCGTAATTAGACAAGATGAAACGTGCCTTCTGGAAGGAAGCGCCACCTACATATACGGTGTCAAACGGCACAAAACTATTCTGATTAAGGATATCCTCCATCGTACCGACAATCACCACACCGGTGGACGCAGCTGTACCGGCTTTCGTGCGCGCGTCGAACGTGAGCAACATATCCGGCAGGTAGCCGTCAACCGTCGGCAAGATAGCTACCGAACGGTGGATCGTACCGGACGAATAGAGCTCCAGCGTCTTATTGCTTGAACTCGACGTACCGGCCTGGTAGATACACGGATAGTTCACACCCATATAATCTGCCAACTGCCAGCAGCCGACAGACTGACTGCCGACGTTGTAGTCTTCAAACGTCTCCTTATACGGGAAGTCTTCATCGCGGCAAGGCGTACTGAAGGCCAGCTCGCTCCACCACTCCATATCGCAAGTAGCACGCACATAAAGGTAATAGTTCGAGTGAGGAACCAGATTACCCAAACCGAATCGCGGCGGGTTATTCGGATCATTCCATTGCAGCAAATCCGCAACCACTACACCACCCATCGCGGCAATCTCCTCGCGGGTCTTGTGGATACGTTGCGACTCGCTCAACGGCGTACGGGAAAGGAAGAGCTCCCATTCGTCCGACAACGAGGATGCCTCCCAACCTACCGTAACCGAATCCGGCTCAATATCCACGGTGATATTCGTCGGCGGAACACACTCCGACAACTCCTCTACGATGATCTCGTCGATGTAGTTGATCGTATTGGCCGTCATGTTGAACACATCGTCCCATACGATTGCGATCACACCTTCCGGACCGCTGTAGTTCTCGAAGTTCGTATAACAACGGACATAACCGGTTGTATTGAGTTTGAAACTGGATACCGGAATAAAAGTATTGATATCCATCGGGTTGGTCATGATACCAATCGTCGCATGCGACTGGGTGTAGGCGTTGTTTCCACAGTTGAGGTAGAACTTCACCTGCGTACCAGTCAAATTCTCCACCATCGGAAGCGTGATCCATGCATCCGTACCACCACGCTTACTCATAAACAGGCAGTTCGAACCGCTATAACTGGATCCGACCGTGACAGAAGGATACGATCCTGCATTACCGAAAATACCCAGCCCCGCGGCGTACTGTATGTTCGCCGTACCGATCTTATAGGTCGTTGTGGTACGTGCCTCAAAATCATAGATATACGGAATCTCCCGTTGTGCCGCAATCGTCACAAACGGATAGCGGTAGGACCATTCCGCACCATCTGCCTGAACATAGACATAGTACGGACGGTTCCAGCTATGGTCGGCCTCCAGCGCTTCGCACAGATAACTGTTGCCCGTCACGGTAGCCTGATCCACCACCGCATCCGCAGACGGATTAGCCGGGTTCACTTCAGCATTGGTGATGAGCACATTGTACGAATCAGCATTGCCTTCCCAGGAAATGGTAGCAAAAGTATCACGCGGATTGACGGTAATCTTCGTTACCTTATTCACGTCCGGGATATACTCCACGGTCACATTGTCGATATAGAACAGGTTATCACGGTCAAAATTACTTACAAACGCAAGGAATGTACCGTTACCCTCATAATTACTTAGATCCACGATATTCTCCTGGAAGGTCTTATTACCCCATACGCTGACCGTATCTACCGGCTGGAACGTAGTAATATCCTCCGGATCTTCCATCACGCCGACCAGGATACTACGACCATACTGACGACCGGTATAGGTATAAACCGTACTCCAGAAATGCACCTGACACTGGTTGATCGCGAAATCATCATTCAGCGTATCCGCCAAAGCCGGAGTAGCTACATAGACATAGCGATCCGCCGGAATGAAAGTGGACGGAGAACCGAACGCACCCGAGAAAATAACGGCAGCTGTCGTATCCGGTGAGTAATAAGCACGGGCATTTCCCGTAGCCGAAGAGTTCACATACGGCGTAACGACATTCTTGAGGTTAGTACCCCAAGTCCAATCCTCATCGCGGGTAGTCCCCTTGGCATAATTGAACTTCTCGGTAAACGGAATCTGCTTTGCCACACGTACACGGAAACCGAACGGGCCGTCTTTCGAATCCTCACTGCTCCATGCACTGTTTTCCTCCTCACAAAGGGAGCGGACATAAACCAGATAGAACTCGCCGGCTTCCAAGCTCAGATCTTTGTTCTGCTCATCCACAACACCGTGGTAAGCAATCTTTTCAGGCATAAGTACTTCAATATCATTGATCATATCCGGATCAATCGTGTCACGGCTAACAATCAACTCCCAGTTATCGGCATCCCAACTGGCCTGCCAGGATATATTGACCTTACCGGCTCCCTTGTTGGTAACCATGATCTCATCCGGAATGGTACACTCCGGCTCCGGACGTACCATCACCTCGTCGAGCACAATACCGTGACCGAGGTTATCCGTTCCTTCGAAAGCAATCTGGTACACAGGACCTACCTCCGGCAGTTTCAACTTGACATGCGTCCAATCGGATACCGTCGTAGCATACACCGCCAACTCTTTCCAGGCTCCACGGGTATTCGTACGGTAGAGCACACGCAGCGTATCCCGGTCAGCACCCCACTTCGGGTTCGCATACCAGAATGTCAACTCCGGCTGAAAAACCTTCAACGGATTAAGATCCATCACTTTGCTCACCAAGCGGGTCTTGTACCCTAAGGTCTCACTACCCGGGTTGCGTAAAAAGGCACGATGCGTGCCCTCATGAACGGTAGAAGGATAAGCAAGGTTGTCGCTCTCACTCTCGATCCCCCAAGCCATCTCGCCCAGCACATGATCCTGCGTCCAACCGTTGGTTTCGAAACCATCCTCAAATCCCTCTTCGAGCACCGGCGTACCGGCATTGAGGCTCATAGTAGCAGCTATCACAGCCGCACACCATATGAGTAAACGCTTCTTCATCATAATAATACGAAATTTAAAATTTTTGCCTTAAATAAACAATAATAGGGTGCAAAAGTACACATTTTTTTTTATATTACCAACATTTTGTAATACAAAAATATAAAAATCGTACATTTTGTAAAATAGACTTTACAAAAAGAGACCCATAAGGGTCTTCGCTGGCGGTTAGAACAAACTGCCGATTTGGTAAACGAGGAAGGAGATGAACCACGCCAGGAACAGGCTATGGAACACCGTGAACCATGCCCAGCCCCGACCCGCTTCGCGGCGGAGGGTAGCGATGGTGGCTACGCAGGGGAAATAAAGCAGCACGAAGAGCATGAACGAAAAGGCCGTCAACGGCGTGAATCCGGCCGCGGCGATGTCTCCGCCGTAAAGGATAGCAAGTGTCGAGACAATCGCCTCCTTAGCAGGCAGCCCCGTCAACAGGCAAACGGACATCTTCCAGTCGAAGCCCAGCGGCTCCATGAGCGGCGAGACGAACTGACCGATGGAAGCCAGATAGGAGTGCTCGAGGTCTTCGAGGTCCTGCGTAGGGAAATACTCGAGTGCCCAGATGATGATAGAAGCCCAGAGGATGACCGTACATATCTTTTGCAGATAATCGGCCACCCGTTCCCAGATATGGGCGGCGGTATTCCGCGCTTTCGGAACACGGAACTCCGGCAACTCATTGACCGTATCGTCATTGGCCTGGCGGAACCATTTGGTGCGCTTCATGATAACCGCAAAGATCACAGACAGGCTGATGCCAATCGCATAGAGCGAGATCATCACGAGCGCCTTGTACCGTTCAAAGAACGTATCCACGAACAGCATATAGACCGGTAGGCGGGCAGAACAGGACATGAAAGGCACCATGAGCATGGTTAGCACACGGTCCTTGGGGTTCTGTATGTCGCGCGCCGCCATGATGGCCGGTACATTGCAGCCAAAACCCATGAGCATCGGGATAAAACTACGACCGTGCAGGCCTACGCGGTGCATGATCGTATCCATAATGAACGCCTCACGCGCCATATAACCCGAATCCTCCATCAGGGAGATAAAGAAGAACAGAATGATGATATTGGGCAGGAAAGCCAAGACGGCTCCGACGCCTTGCAGCACGCCGTCAATCAACAGGGAAGACCACCAACCAGGCTCCAGTAAAGTCCATAGCCATTCGCTTAAGGCATTAACGCCTAACTCTATCCACTCCTGCGGATAGGCACCAAGCGTGAACGTACACCAGAACACGAGATACAGCACCGCCATCATGATCGGGAAACCGAGCCATGGGTTGGTCAGCACCTTATCGATCTTCTCCAGCCGCGTCTGGTGCTTGTCGTCTTTTGCGTGCGTGAGCGTCTCCGTCAAAATACCATGCACGTACGCACGATATGTATCCTCGTCGCCCTCTTGGTCACGGAGGTGGTAGATAGGGTGCGCTGTGGAAGCCGGACGTGCCGCTACCTCACGCAGAATCGACAGACAGTTAGGCAATCCGTAATTGAGGCGTACGGATACCCGGCAGGTCGGCACACCGATGAGTTGTTCCAATTTGGGGATATTGAGCGAGTGGTCGGTCTGCAACAACAGATCATACCGACAGATAGCCAGCACTATCTTCTCCTGCTCATCGATGATATGAGGGGTGAGCAACAAAGACTCCTCAAGACGCGTAGAGTCCACCACCTGCAGCACGACATCGTACGCATGACCGTGCAATTGATCGGGATGATGCACCTCAACGAACTGCATGTCCTGTCCTGCCATTTTTTGCAGGGCCTGACTAAGCGCACTCTTACCGCTCTGCGGCAATCCTATGACGGCTATCCGAATCACGCTGCAAAAGTACTGCTATTTTTCGACATGCACAATCCCCAATTGTAGGGATTTTAACCTACGTTAAACTGACTACCTCCGATGAATTCGCGCAAAATGGATGTTCTAGGGATATATGAAGCCTCCAGTCCCTCAAAGAAACTGAGGTAAAAAAGCAGTTTTTCGGCCGTCTGGTATTCCTCGGCGACAGCCGGCACGGACTGCAATGCCGTCTCCACGGCATAGCGGATCGCCGGCAACTCATACAACATCGAAGTGTCGAACTCAGCATCCGCCTGATCGCGGAAGGGTTCGATCCACTTCACTTCCCCTTCCCGTACGTCTTCCCATCCGGCAATGGTCTGCTGCGGACTCTTGCCACGCGTGCGGTAATCCCGGCTCATGCGGCGTAGCAAACGGTGGACATAGGTAGGGATCCACGTCTCGCCGTCCAAGGACACCGGACTCATCGGTGAAGCGAAAATCTTGTACTTATCCGAATCGTTTAGATGACGGGTTAAGATCGGATTGAGGGCATGAATTCCCTCCATCACCAACACCGCCTCGTTTTCCAGACTCAAAGTCTCCCCGGGATACTCGCGTTTCTCGTCGGCGAAATTGAAGGTAGGCAAAGCGATCTCCTTACCTGCTACCAGCGCTTTGAGGTCATCTTCCAACTGATCCAAATCAATGGCATAGACCGATTCATAATCCTTGGTTCCATCGGGCTTAAGGGGTGTGAGATCCCCGTTCAGATACCAGTTATCCAGGGAGAGGGCCACCGGTTGTTTACCTTGCGCCAGAAGTTCCAAACAGAGTTTATGACTCGTACTGGTTTTACCGCTCGAACTCGGACCGGCAATAAGTACCACACGAGCACCACGCGCTACAATCTCATGGGCGATGCGGGTTAATTGATCGGCATGGTACTTTTCCCCTTCGGTCACTAACTCTTTGGCATGACCGGACTCGATCATCTCATTGATGTACGCCACACGGCGTTTTGCTTCGTCTATCATATTGGATCTATATCTATTATCAGTTTGGTATTTTTATTCGATGAAATCGACCAAACTTGGTCGATAGACTCACGTAGTCTTCGCTTCGCTTCCGCCATGTTGGCGGTGCTTTCTATGCGGAGCGTCAGTTCGCGGATGGTATAGGCCTGTACGCGCTCCACGGAAGGGACAATCACGCCCGATACCCGATGGCCAAACACGCGTACTAAATACGATTGCAGTTCGGCCGCCACACGATGTACCCGTACCATATTATGATCCTTCAGTTGCAAGCGAATCACCCGATAAAACGGGGGATAATTGAAGATTTGGCGTTCGGCAATCTGGTGGTCGTACAGCGCCTTATAGTCATGCGCCTGCACCATGCCCAAGACCACGTTCTTCGGATCAAATGTCTGAATCCATACCTCCCCCTTCGTGCCTTTTCGTCCGGCGCGTCCTGCTACCTGCTCCAGCATCTGGAACGCCCGCTCATAGGCTCGGAAATCGGGTTGGTTAAAGAGCGGATCGGCATTTAGTACAGCCACCAGACGCACATCGTCAAAATGGAGTCCTTTGGTCACCATCTGCGTACCGACGAGGATGTCACACTCATGGTTGGTAAAGGCATTGATGATATCCTGGTAAGCAGATTTATTACGGGTCGTATCCAAATCCATGCGCAGTACTTTGGCTTCCGGGAAAATGGTCTGTATCTCATCTTCGATACGCTCCGTACCAAAACCGATCGCTTTCAGTTCACCGCCGCATTGCGGACAGACGGCAGGTATCGGTGCATGATAGCCGCAGTAATGGCAACGCAACTCATGGTCACGCATATGGAGCGTCATCGGTACATCACATTGTACGCAGCGAGGCGGTTGACCGCAGTTTACGCATTGCAATTGCGGCGCATAGCCGCGTCGGTTCTGGAAGAGGATGACCTGCTTATGGTCCGCCAAACACTGGCGGATTCGTTCCACAAGCGGGTCAGAGAAATGACCGTACATCTCCTTGCGCTCGTACTGAAGGCTCAAGTCAATGAGACGGATATCCGGTAACTCCACCCCTCCGAAACGTTCGGTCAGCGCCACCAGTCCATACACACCTTTTTGCGCCAAATAGTACGATTCCATCGAGGGTGTAGCTGTTCCTAATAGCACTTTCGCTTGATGCTGTTGCGCCAAGACAATCGCCGCAGCTCGGGCATGATAACGCGGATTTGGTTCCGCCTGTTTATAACTCGGTTCGTGCTCTTCATCCACGATCACCAACCCTATATTCGGAATCGGCAAAAAGACCACACTTCTTGCTCCGATGACCACATGCGGTTCCGTACGCGCCGAAGCATGGTACAGTTCTTCGCGTTCAGCATCGGTGAAACGGCTGTGATAGACGGTGAGTTTATCGCCGAAGATACATTGTAACCGACTCGTCAATTGGGTGGTTAAGGCAATCTCCGGTACGAGATACAGCACGTTCTTGCCGGCGGACAGTTCTTTCTCTATCAGATGGATATACAGATCGGTTTTTCCGCTGGAAGTCACGCCATGCAACAACACGATATCCTTACCTTGCGACCAAAAACGCTCGATTTCATCGACACTTTTCGTCTGCGCTGGAGATAAATCGTGCATAGGTTCGATTGTGCCTGTATAGGGCGCTATATGCGCGCGACGTCGTTTCGGGGGATTGAGCAAACGTTTATCCAATCCATTGGGTAAAGCCGCAGCCATTACCTCGCCGAGCGTACACATATAATAGCTGCTCATCCACTGCCACAACGCCAATTGTTCGGGCGATACGACCGGAGCGGTCTCGCTGATCGAAAGGATGGGTTTGATCTTCGCGGCCAATACCGGGTCAATCGGTTCCGTATGTTCGCGCAGCACGATACCGCGTACCTCTTTCTTCATCAGCGGCACGACCACCCTCGTACCCGGCGCGGGCATAGACAAACCATCCGGGATGCTATAGGTATAACAATCTCGGATGGCTAACGGTAATATGATATCAATTGTTCTCAGCGGCATTCGCTTTATTATAGCACTCGCGGCAGAGAGGCTCATAACTATCCGTCTCGCCGAGGAGCACGCGTTTGTCGGAAGCGACCAGACGGTGACTCACGTAAGCCAAATCGCCGCAATGGACGCAGATAGCATGGGTCTTGTACACATCGTCGGCTATCGCCATCAGCGCCGGCATCGGGCCAAAAGGCACGCCCTTGAAGTCCATATCCAGACCGGCACAGATCACGCGTATACCGCGATCCGCCAACTGCTTGCACACATCTACGATTCCCATGTCGAAGAACTGCGCCTCGTCGATACCCACCACGTCGATGTCATCCACCATGAGCAGGATATTCTGACTGCTATCCACGGGCGTGGACTGGATGACATTACGGTCGTGCGAAACGACATCCTCATCGCTGTAGCGCACATCGATGGCGGGCTTGTAGATCTCCACACGCAACTTGGCAAATTTAGCACGTTTCATACGGCGAATGAGTTCCTCGGTTTTCCCGCTGAACATCGATCCGCATACTACTTCAATCGAGCCTTTTCTCAAACTCGGGCCTTTGGTGTCTCTTTCCGAAAACATATCTTATTCATTCAATTTGATGTCTTGGGCGTTCATCTGGAGGGTGGTGCGGCCGCGATAGGTGTTCTGCTCGAGGTAGAAACAGATATCGATGGCTTTGCCGTTCTGGAGATGGGTAGCTTTGTCGCCTTGACCGAACGCGATGCCGTCCATGGCTACGACGCAGTCGGTGAGGTCGAGGTGCAGATGGCGTCCGTCGCTCAACGCACGGGAGTTGCGGTTGTTGATCAGATGTCGGCAGAGGAAGAGCGGGCGTTCGTTGCCGGGTCCGAAAGGCTCGAGGCATTGGAGAATCTTGAACATCTTCCAGTTCATGTCGGACAGTTCGACCTCGGCTTCGATATCGAGGGTCGGACATTGCTGCTCGGGGGTGATATGTTCGGCTACATACTCTTCGAACCGGCGTTGGAACTCGGGCAGGTCTTTGCGGTGCATGCTGAGTCCGGCCGCGAACTTATGTCCGCCGAAGTTGGTGAGCAGATCCCGGCAAGAGTCGATGGCGGTATAGATATCAAAATCGCTGACCGAACGGGCGCTGCCGCTGATGATATCATCCTCGCCGGCGGTGAGGACGATGGTGGGGCGGTAATAGGTTTCGGTGAGCCGGCTCGCCGCGATACCCACAACGCCTTTATGCCAATCAGGCGAGAAGACGACCGTAGTAAATTTGCTCGAATTCATCGGATCTTTTGCGAGTTGTTCGAGAGCTTCATCGGTGGTCTTGGAATCAAAATCCCGCCGGTCCTGGTTATAGGAATCGATGTCCTGCGCAAAACGCAAAGCCGCCTCGGCATCGTCGGTGATAAGGAGTCGTACCGCCTCCGCACCGGACTTGATTCGTCCGGCGGCATTGATACGCGGACCGAACTTATAGACGAGATCGCTGATGGTGATGGTCTTGCCCTCTATACCGGCAACCTGCATGATGGCCTGCATACCCACGGACGGGAAGGCGTTGAGGGCACGGAGTCCATAGAAAGCGAGGATGCGGTTCTCGCCCGTGAGAGGCACGATGTCCGAAGCGATGGACATAGCGAGCAGCGGCAAGAGGCGATAGACCTCTTGCGGATCGATGCCGCGCCGCTGGGCATATGCTTGCGCCAGTTTGAATCCCACGCCGCAGCCGCTCAGTTCCTTAAAAGGATAGAGACAATCCGCGCGCTTCATATTGAGCACCGCGACCGTCTTGGGGATGGTGTCCCCGGGGGTATGGTGGTCACAGATGATGAAATCGATGCCGAGCGAGTTGGCATACTCCATCTTATCGACCGCTTTGATACCGCAGTCGAGTGCGATGACGAGGGTGCAGCCTTTCTCTTTGGCTGTATCGATTCCTTTGGTCGAGATCCCGTAGCCTTCCGTATACCGGTCGGGGATATAATAGATGAGGTTATCGGTCTGGGTCTTAAGGAAGGAGTACATGAGTGCGACCGCGGTGGTGCCGTCCACATCGTAATCGCCATAGACCATGATCCGTTCGTGGGAATCGATGGCCTTACAGAGACGATCCACAGCGGCTCCCATATCTTTCATGAGGAAGGGGTCATGCAGACTGTCTAAAGAGGGACGTATGTACGCACGTGCTTCGGCTGCCGTCCGCAACCCGCGCGCCGCCAGAATACGCCCCGCCACCGGACTGATCTCCAGTTCGGTTGTCAGACGTTGTGCCGCCGCTTGCTCTTCAGGCGTCAGTTCTTTTATTTTCCAATTGATATTCATCTGCTTCTTGCCATTGCGGCAGCACCTCGCGGAAATGCCGCAGTTTTTCTATGGAGAGGTCCACGATACGCGTAGCCGCCTCGTAATCTTCAAATCCCGCTATATCGTTGAGCCAGGTGTCGTACGCCACGGAGTGGCCGTTGTAATCGAGCTTCAAGCCGTCCGTTCCGACCATGTTGACACCGATACCGTAGCAGTGGTTCTCCGCGGCGCGAGCCGGTAAGAGCACATCCCAATACCGGATACGGACGGTAGGCCAGCAGGCGACGACGATAAGGATGTCGTACAGGTTGTGCTTGTCCTGTCTAAGCCAGACAGGGAAACGCAGGTCGTAACAAACCGCCAGGCGGATCTTGACTCCCCGATACTCAAAAATACGTCGCTCGTTGCCGGGCATAAAAAACTCCGCTTCGCCTCCACTGGCATAGAGATGATGCTTGTCGTAATACTGCGGGAGGTCATGAGGGCGGAAGATAAATCCGCGGTTGTAGAGCTTGCCCTTGTCCGTGGCCATCATCGAGCCGACGATGGCTATGTTGTAGGCATCCGCCATCAATTGGAGAGCTTGGCAGGTAGGACCTGTGCCCCACTCTTCCGCCAGGCCGGGACGATCGGTACAGAAACCGGTACTGAACATCTCCGGCACGACCGCCATATCCGCCTGACCGGCAATGGCGCGCAAGCGCTCATCCAGCAGGCCTATGTTCGCCTGCGGATTCGCCCACTCGATCGGATATTGGAGAAGCGCTATCTTCACTTCTTAGCTTCGCACGATTATTTTTTAGCCTTCTTCTCTGCGGAGCCACCTGCTATTTGCTCGCGCATGGCAGTGTCGGCCTGCATGTTCTGCATGCGGTAGTAATCCATGATGCCGAGGTTGCCGTTACGGAAGGCATCCGCCATGGCTTGCGGCACAAGCGCTTCGGCCTCGATCACTTTGGCACGTGCTTCCTGGGCTTTCGCTTTCATCTCCTGCTCATTGGCGATTGCCATAGCGCGGCGCTCTTCGGCTTTCGCTTGGGCGATGTTCTTATCGGCTTCGGCCTGATCCATCTGCAGTTGGGCACCGATGTTCTTACCTACGTCGATGTCGGCGATATCGATGGAAAGGATCTCAAAAGCGGTACCGTCATCGAGGCCCTTGGAGAGCACTAATTTACTGATGGAATCGGGGTTTTCGAGCACTTGCTTATGGCTCTCTGCACTACCGATGGAGCTAACGATTCCTTCGCCTACACGGGCCAGGATCGTATCCTCTCCGGCACCACCGACAAGCTGGCGTATGTTGGCACGAACAGTGACACGCGCTTTGGCAATGAGCTGAATACCGTCTTTGGCAACGGCCGCTACCGGCGGGGTGTCGATCACGCGAGGGTTAACGGACATCTGCACGGCTTCGAACACATCACGACCGGCGAGGTCAATGGCCGTTGCCATCTGGAAAGAGAGATCGATACCGGCTTTGGACGCCGAGACGAGGGCATGCACCACGCGCTCGATATGACCACCTGCGAGGTAGTGCGCTTCGAGCCCGTCCCGCTTCACTTCCACAAGACCGGCTTTGTGCGCCTCAATCATACAGTTGACGATCTTTGCGGGCGGTACCTTACGGATACGCATCAGGAAGAGTTGCACCAGACTGATATGCACCCCGCTCACGGCTGCGTTGATCCACAGCATGAAGGGCACATAATAGAAGAAGATGATTAAGCCGATACAGATCAGCGCAATCAGAATGAAATTGAGAACTTCCATATTATTTTTGATTTTCGATTTGCGATTTTTGATTATTGTCTTTCTTGAGTTTATTGCTTGCCAACTCGACATGACTGTCGATCTTCGAATCCAGCGCCATCTTATCAAGGGCCTTGCTACGCAAGAATCCCCATATCGCGAGACCGGACAGAATCAGACACGCTCCGAGGGTGATATACCCGGCCACATGACCAATTTTAAGCCACGCCAAGACCACGGCTCCGACCAAAGCCGCAAAACCACCGATACCCGCTACGCCGAAACCCGGCAAGAGGAACATCTCCATTAATAATAACGTGACGCCCGCGAGCACTAATAATACGACTAAAAAAACGTTCATGCAAGTATTTTGTTAAAAAAATTTACAACTATTTTTTTCAAATCGGCTGCAAAGATACTAAATATCTTTGATATATGCAAGCGAACAAAAAAAAATTTGCATAAATAAATTAAATATACTACTTTTGCAGCCGATTTTGGAGGGCACTCCTTATATATTTGTTATTATGAGCAAAAATTTGGTTATAGTTGAGTCCCCGCACAAAGCGGAAACGATCGGTAAGTTTTTGGGCAATGACTACCATGTGATGAGCAGTCAGGGTCACGTACGCGATATTGAGCCGATTGGAAAGAACTCTTTGGGTATTGATTTTGAGCACGGTTACGAGCCGCATTATGCGATTGAGGACAAGAAAGAGTATCTGATCGAGCAGTTGAAGAAGGAGGCGAAGAAAGCGGATACTGTTTGGTTGGCTTCCGATGAGGACCGTGAGGGAGAGGCGATTGCATGGCATTTGAAAGAGGTATTGGGGTTGGACAAGAAAGACACCAAGCGTATTGTGTTTCACGAGATCACCAAGCCGGCTATCTTGGAGGCGATCGAGCACCCGCGCGATATCGACTATAACTTAGTGAACGCCCAACAGGCACGCCGCGTGCTGGACCGCATCGTAGGTTTTGAGTTATCGCCGATCCTTTGGAAGAAAGTGACGACGGGTCTTTCGGCGGGTCGTGTACAGAGCGTAGCTGTTCGTCTGATTGTAGAAAAAGAACGCGAGATAGAGAATTTCCGTGCCTCGTCTGCTTATCGTGTTTTTGCCGATTTCATCGGAGTAAATCCGGGTGATGCTTCGGTACTTAAGTGCGAACTGAACCACCGATTCTCGCACAAGAAAGATGCGATTGAGTTTCTGGAGAGTCTGAACACGGCCCAGTTCATCGTCCGCGACGTGCAGCGCAAACCGAATAAACACATGCCGGCTCCGCCGTTCACGACCTCGACCCTGCAACAGGAAGCGGCCCGTAAACTCAAGTTCTCCGTGAGCAAGACCATGCGTCTGGCGCAGACACTGTACGAGAGCGGAAAAATCACCTATATGCGTACCGACTCGGTGAACCTCTCCACACTGGCATTAGCCACCTCGAAGGAAGTGATCACCGAGCAATACGGCAAGGAATACGTGCATACGCGTCAGTTCCATACGAAAGCCAAGGGTGCCCAAGAAGCACACGAGGCGATTCGTCCGACGTACCTGAGTACGCTCAGCGCGGGTGCTACCAAAGATGAACAACGCTTGTATGAGTTGATCTGGAAACGCACGATTGCTTCGCAGATGGAGGAGGCCGAGAGCGAGAAGACCACGATCGAGGTGTCCATACACGGATCGAAATACGCGTTTATCGCTACGGGTGAAGTGGTGCTGTTTGACGGTTTCACCCGCGTCTATGTCCAATCGACGGATGAGGAAGCGGAAGAACGCCGTATCCTGCCGTCTATGTCGCAGCGCGAGCGATTAAAACTGGTGAATGCCGAAGCTGTTCAGACCTATGCCAAACCGCCCTACCGCTATAACGACGCGACGCTGGTGAAGCGAATGGAGGAGTTAGGTATCGGTCGTCCGTCCACCTACGCAACCATCATCGAGACGATTCAGAAAGTGAAATACGTAGAGAAAGGATCGGTAGCCGGACAGAAACGCGATACGGCTGTATTGACCCTCAAGAACGGGATGGTACAAGAGAAGCAAAAGAGCGAGTTGTACGGTGCGGAGAGCCAACGCTTCCTGCCGACGGATTTGGGCTATATCACGAATGATTTTCTAGTCGATTATTTCCCGTCCATCCTCAGTTATGACTTCACGGCGCACGAAGAGGAGCAGTTCGACAAGATTGCTGTAGGTCGTGCCGATTGGGTAGAGACGGTAGATACTTTCTATAAGACATTCCAACCCTTACTTGCTTCGATTCCATCGGGAAAAGTAGAAGGACGATTGTTAGGCAATGATCCTGCTACCGGTCTGCCGATTATCGCTAAGGTCAGCAAGATCGGTCCCTGCGTACAGTTAGGCGATGTAGCCGGAGAAAAACCAAAGTTCGCAAGCCTCAAGAAAGGACAGTCGATTTACACGATCACGCTTAACGAAGCGCTGGAACTCTTCCGGACTGCATTACCGATTTCGCTCGGTGAATACGAAGGAAAAGAGATCGTCTTGGGTGAAGGCAAGTACGGCCCGTACGTACATTATGATAAGTTGTATATCTCTATTCCGAAGGGCAAAGATCCGTTGAGTCTGAAGAAAGAGGAGGCGATTGCGCTGATTGAAGAGAAACAGCAAAGCAATACGCCTATACACGAATGGGGCAAAGTGCAGGTGCTTCGCAGCAAGTACGGCGCATATATCCATACGCCGGAAGGCAATTATCGACTGCCGAAAGGCACAGATGGGGAAGCGCTGACGGAGGCAGAAGTGAAGGAAATCATCGCTCAATCGGAGCCATTAAAGCCCGGAAAACGCACTTTTAAGCGAAAAAGTGCAAAATAATTGCAAAAAAATTTGCACAATTCAAAAAAAAGCAGTACTTTTGCACCCGCTTTCGAGAAAATTTGCTCCAGCAAATAATCGAAGCGAACAAAAGTGAGCGAGAAGTAGCGCAGTTGGTAGCGCACTACGTTCGGGACGTAGGGGTCGGGTGTTCGAGTCACCTCTTCTCGACAAAAAGGATGGTCATAGGCCATCCTTTTTTGTTTGCATTTTGTAAATTTTGTTGAATTTTGTAGAAAAAACGTACGGTATTTGCTTGTTTGCGATTTTTGCAGTAATTTTGCAGTGCGAAATCAAAAATCGAATACGATGAAACGTCTTTCTGTTTTCCTTTTGGGACTTATGACAGCCGTCATGCTGTTTGCTGCCGGTATCAACTACGACGGTACCGACCTCACAATGAACAATGAATTTACGCGTACGCAATGCGGTACGTCGTATAAGAACACGATGAAGGAGATCAGCGGTCTGGCTTGCTCCCGCACCACGCCGGGTTATCTGTGGGCACACGGCGATGAGAACACCGGCTCTAACAAGAAGATCATTGCCATCCAACCGAGCGGCACGTTGGCGATGACGCTGAATATCAGCGGCGACCCGGGACGCGACGACTGGGAGGATATTGCCACCGGTGTGTATAATAATCAGAACTACGTGTTTATCGGTGCTTTCGGGGATAACGAGCATGCATTCAATGACCAATAACTACATCTACTATTTTGTTGAACCGGCTATCACGAGCGGAACGAAGAGCGTGAGTGTGGACTATATTAAGTTCGGTTATCCGGACAACACGGCACATAACACGGAGACCTTGCTATACGACAATATAGACCAGATGATCTATATCGTGGATAAGGTAGATGGTGGTGCGTGTGCCATCTACCAACTGCCCTTCCGCACGGATTACGGTATAAGCGTACAACGGTTGACGAAGATATGCGACTTAGGTACCGGCAATAAGTTCGAACTGTGCTGCGGTGGTGATATTAGTCCGGACGGCAAGTGGATGGGTATCAAGAATCAAAAATACATTTTGTTGTGGGAGCGTCAGGGCTCAGAGAGTCTGGCAACGACGGTGACGCGCCGTCCGGTGCAGATTGCAGCCTACGAGAAAGAAGAACAGGGAGAATCCTTAGCCTGGAAAGACTCGACGACGTTCTATTCCACGAGCGACAGCAAGAAAGACACTCCTATTTATCAATACGTGCGCGCGGGAGGAAACTCGCAAGGCGGTGATGACCCGACACCAGAAGATCCGCCGGTAGAGCCGGATCCGGTCGATTCTACGGCTAAGGCGATTAATGAAGTGGTACTCTCGAACGGTTACTACGCTTATATCAACTCCGGCGAGACCGTTATACGCGGATGGTATCTGGCCGGCACGGAAGTGCCGACGGTGCAAAGCACGAACCTGAGTGAGGGAGCGACTTGGAGTCAGAACGTCAATGAAGTCACGATCACGGCCTTAGACGGCTCGACTGCAGCCTATACGATGGACATACAGCCGGTGACACCGGTGGCCTTTTCGTCCGATGAAATCGTATGTAATGGCACCGAAGGAGATTGGATCAGGAGTGCCTACGGATGGGACAGCACCAAGAAATGGCGTTTCTCCAAGACGGACGAAGATTATAGTCGTGAGATCGCCGGAAAGACGCACGTGGAACTCTTCCTGCCGGCATGCGACACGGTGGTTATCAAGTCGATGAGTACGCAGCGCGATGTACGTTTCTATATCAATGGAGAGGCTTTCGGATCAAAGACCAAACTGCTCACAAGCGGTAACGCCTTAGCTGTACAACAAACAGAGGCCTTCATGCTCACCGTTGCTTCGGCACAATCGAGCGGTGACGGCGGTATAGCAGCCGTACGGATGGCACGCAAAGGCGGAACCACGGACATGCGTAGTATAGAGGCAACGCGTCCCGCAGCACGCAAAATACTGCGCAACGGACAGTTGCTTATTGAGCATCAGGGTCGACTCTTTACCGTTACGGGACAAGCTGTGCGTTAACTACAACGAACCGATTGCGAGGCAGATAAGACCGGCACATATACCGGCCATGCAGAGAATCTTATGGAGCGGGTCTTCCTCTCTGAGGAAGATTAGGCCATAGGCAAAACCGATGACGGCACCGCCTCGACGAATCGTGCTGACCACCGCGATGAGGGAGTCCGGATCGCGGAGCGCGAGCATATAGACATTATCCGAGACAATCAGAAATAGGCTTATCAATGCGATAACGCCTATTTTTTTGATGGATTTCAAATGGATGATTTCAAATTTAAGATTTTTGCGATTCATAACGCTCCACGTTATGATCATAAGTATGGCTTGGTAGAAGGTATAATAGACCTGAACGGCGTTATGGTCATAGCGGCGCATGAGGTATTTGTCGTACAAACCGGAGCAGGCACCGAGAAGAATCGTTAAGGCCAAGGCGATATAATAACGATTATTTATTTTTTGATTTTTGATTTTTGATTTGTTTTTGAAAGAAAAAACAAAGACCGTACCGATGGCGAGGCAGACACCAATCCACTGCCAGGTATTGAGTCGTTCGCCGAAGATAAGGAGTGCGCCGACGAGGGTCCACATAGGGCGGGTAGCCTGCATGGGGCTGACGACCGAGATGGGCAGATGCTTGATGGATATATAGCCGAAAACCCAAGAACTAAGTACGATCATGGACTTGAGGACGGTGAAGAGATGCGCTTGCAGATCGAGCGTCGGCACATAGAAATGCGTACCCGCCATCGCCTGTGGACAGAAGCACGAGAGCAAGAGCGGAACGGAGAGGACAAGCGCAGAAATACAGACGCTGAGCGTGAGTACATCCACTACCCGATTATCCCGCAGGGCGATCTTCTTGCTGATGTCATAAAAGCCCAGACAAACAGCCGATATGAAAGCTAAAACAGTCCACATACACCAAAAACGGGCACAAAATTACTACTTTTCTTGCATATATCAAAAAAAAATACTAATTTTGCAGCCGATTTTAAAAGAAACAAACGATTTATGTTGAAAAATATCCTTGCTATCACCGGTAAACCGGGTTTGTACAAGTTAATCAGTCGCGGTAATAACATGCTGATCGTGGAGTCACTTGTGGACGGTAAACGTATGCCGACCTATGCTCGCGACAAGATTGTGGCGCTGAGCGATGTGTCGATGTTCACCGACGCCGACGATATCGCGTTGAGCGACGTACTGACCAGTGCCGGTAAGAAAGAAGGACTGAAGGCTGTTGCGATGGACGTGAAGAAAGCGAGCAACGCCGAGTTACAAGCATGGTTCGACCAGGTGTTGCCGAACTGGGACCGTGACCGCGTTTATCCATCCGACATCCGCAAACTGATCCAATGGTACAACATCCTCATCCACGCCGGTATCACGAACTTCACCGTGAAAGACGAAGAAGAGGAATCAAAATAAGTGCTCCTTAGGGAGATTATCAATAGCATAGAATCTGTAGCGCCACGGAGTGCCCAGGAAGAATGGGATAACTCGGGAATGCAGGTAGGCGACACAGGACGCGACGTCAGCTCCGTTCTCTTGACCACAGACATCACGGAAGATGTGGTCTATGAGGCTATTGCGCTCGGTTGCCAGCTAATCATCAGTCATCATCCGCTCCTGTTCCACGGACTTAAACAAGTCTGCGGTCAGAGTGCGCAAGCCCGTGTGGTAGAGTTGGCGATCAAACATGATATCGCGATTTATTCTGCGCATACGAATCTGGATAGCGTACAGGGCGGAATCAATACGCGTCTCGCCGAACGATTAGGGATGAGCAATATTCAATTATTGATCGAAAGCGGATTAGGTGCAATAGGTAAACTGCAAAAACCAATGCATTATGCCGATTTCATCGAGCATATTTGCGAAGTGCTGGATTGTACGTATATCCGTTATACCCGTCCGGCGAAGGAAACGATACAGACGGTTGCTTTATGCGGAGGTAACGGTTCGGAGTTCATCGAAGAAGCAATCGCGCAAGGCGCTGATGTGTATCTGACAGCCGATGTGAAGTATCATGAGTTCCAGGATGCCGACGGACGTATCGGACTGATCGATATCGACCACTGGATTTCCGAGCGTCATGCACGGGAGATTTTCCGCGATATCATTGCGCCCTTAGGCATAAAATGTATTATCAGCAAACAAGATAAAACACCTATACAAGTATGGCAAAAGCAAAAGAATTGACCGTAGAGGACAAACTGAAATACCTCTACGAGTTGCAGCAAGTAGATTCGAAGATCGATAACTTGCGCACATTGGCAGGTGAGCTGCCGCAAGAAGTAAAAGATATGGCCGACGAAGTGGAAGGTCTGAAGACCCGTCTTGCCAATATCGAGAATGACATCAAGGAGTGCGAGACGCAGATCAGCGACCACCGTGTACGTACGGAGAACGCCAACGCATCCATCTCACGTTACAAAGAGCAGCAGAACAGCGTACGTAACAACCGTGAGTTCGACAACCTGAACAAGGAGATCGAGTATCAGGAGTTGGAGATCGAGGCCTCGCAGCGTAAGATCAAACATTTCAATGCCGAACTCGAGGCGCGTCTGGCTGACAAAGCCAAGACGACCAAGGATATCGAGGAGCGTACGGTGGATCTGAACCAAAAACGTTCGGAACTTGACCAAATTCTGGCAGAGACCAAAGCGGAGACCGAAGCACTGGTTCTCAAAGCGAGCGAACTGGAGAAGAAACTGGATGAGCGTCTGTTGACCGGTTTCAAACGTATCCGCAAGAGTGCCCGCAACGGACTCGCAGTCGTTAAGATCGAACGTGACTCCTGCGGCGGTTGCCACGCAAAGATCCCTGCTCAGTTGCAACTGGATATTCGTACCCGCAAGAAGATTATTGTTTGCGAGTTCTGCGGAAGAATATTAGTAGACCCAGAGATGTAAGAATCAGGCTGAGAACGCCTAACCACCATGTTGCGCCGGCACCTATCGTGTCGGCGTAACTAGTTTCTGTACCGAAAATCGAATAGGTAATCACGGCCAGACAGTTGTTGGTGAAATGCATCACGATCGGAATCCACAACGTGCCCGACCATACAAACAGATAGCCGAACATCGCGCCCATCAGCATACGCGGTATGAAACCGTAGAACTGCATATGAATAGCGGAGAAGATCACCGCTGTTACCCAGATCGCCATGTGCTTATTTCCCAATACCTGCTGCAAGGTGCCGCGGAAAGAGAGTTCTTCCGATAAAGCCGGCAGAAGTGCCATTAATCCGATATTGAGCAACACCTGCCATCCGTTATCGGCCTTTAAGAATCGCTCGGTTAACAAAGCCGCCTGCGCCTCATAGGCTTTTAGTTTTTGTTCGATGGAATCGAGCCATTCCGGCAAATCGACGCGACTATTGAGATCCGCCAACAGATTGATGGCCGGAAGGGCACAGATCATGATGCCGACAGCCAAGGCAAACAAGCGTCCGTCGGCTGCCCGGTCCATTTGCAGCCATTGAAACGGTTTATGATTCTCACTCCAGATCCATGCGCAGAGGATAGGCGGGAGCAAGAACGTGCCGAGGGTTTGGGCGAACTGCAACCACTTCAGACCTTGCGTCGATTGGTCCATCCCCATCACCGCGAACCACAGCCCCATCGCCAACAAAGTCAGCACGGCCATGATGCCTAACCAAACGAGTATTTGAGTGAAAATTTTGCGCATTATTCCTGGCTTTTGTAGTTACGACCGTAGGAACGGTATGTGTCTTTTACAATTTCAATGGTTGGTTCTTCGAAGTGCTCGAGGTGGGCTAACTGCCACTCGATATACTTGATGCTCAGTCCGCGATCCAGCCACTGTTTCTCGTAATGCGTCTGCAGCGCACGCGCATCCGGATAGCAATCGCAGGCATAGAGGTCGTCTGTGTTAGCCAAGACCGGATAAGGGTTGAGCCGCAGCATCTCGGTAGTATAGGTATAGAGGAAAGGACTATCGGTCTTGAGATGAATGAGTCCGTTGGGTTTGACGATACGCTGGTAGCGCTGCATGAAATAAGTGGAGGTCAGACGCTTGGTGGCTTTTTTCATCTGTGGGTCACAGAAAGTGATCCAGATCTCATCGATCTCATCGGCCGCAAAGAACTCGGTGATAAACTCGATTTGGGTGCGCAGGAACGCCACATTCTTCAGTCCTTTCTCGATGGCCTGCTTGGCTCCGGCCCACATGCGGGCGCCCTTTATATCCACCCCGATGAAGTTCTTGTCCGGGTATTTCTCGGCTAAACCGACGGTATATTCGCCGCGTCCACAGCCCAGTTCCAGCACAATCGGATGATCATTCCGGAAATAGGTATCCTGCCAATGGCCTGCCATCGGTTTATAAGGGGGTTGGAAAACATTAGTAAATGTCTCCATCTCCGCAAATTTCTTGAGTTTATTCTTAGCCATAGCACGATTTATTCTTTCCCATTACGTCGAATTTCGAGGCCTATGTCCGTGATGCCACGCAATACACTGTCCCGCATGCCATGCTGAATGGTCATGTGATAGATTCCGGTATCCGGGAATTGGTAATTCTCCTCTAACAGCACCGGCATCTCGATGAACCCGTGATGTCTGTCGCCTAACCATTGACCTCGGTCATCCGACAGATAGAACTCAATGGTGTCCCGACGAGCACCGTTGTCTATGAACAACCACATATTCTGATACGGATAGCGCTCGGTGTGACGCACATAGATGAGCATGCGATAGTCCGCATCCTTATCCGGGATAGTATAGTCAAAAGACGCCATCGCATCCTCATGCCATTCTCCCGATGGAATCGAGGCAAATTGACAGAACACAATATCCCGATGGCAAGCGGTAAACGCGAGCGCCAAGGTTATAAGAAGCAGCACTTTTCTCATCGTCTGTTATGGTGTTTTTTCTTTTTGTGGTCAAAACGCGTCACGTCGCCGTGTCCGATCTGGTAGCCTATCTCTGCAGGGACAGCCTTGCTTCCTTCGAGCGTATCCGGCCGCTCACCGCGGCGGTTCATCGCGATGATCTCATGCGCACGTCCTGCAGAAAGCGTCGTCAGATTGATGCCTTTTTGAGGGTCCGAAGAGTAAGTCACGGTGCCCGCCAAGGGATCGGAAGCGAAGAAATACCAGGTAGCTTCTTTGGTCTCCAGCTCCGTATGACGGGACGGCAATAACTTAGACGCATCCTCATAAACCGGCACTTCGTAGTTGAGGCAGCACTTGAGTTTGGCGCACATGCCCGCCAGTTTTTGCGGATTGGGCGAAATGTTCTGCAGCCGTGCGGCGCCTGTTCCCACGGAAGAGAAGTTGATCATCCATGTGGAGCAACATAACTCCCGTCCGCACGGACCTGTACCTCCGATACGTCCGGCTTCCTGACGCGCACCGATCTGCTTCATCTCTACGCGGATACGGAAAGTCTCGGCATAAACCTTGATGAGTTGGCGGAAATCCACACGTCCGTCCGCAATATAAAAGAAGATGGCTTTGGATCCGTCTCCCTGGTACTCCACATCCCCGATCTTCATCTCGAGTCCGAGCGATTTAGCCAACTCACGCGCCTTGATCATAGTCTCATGCTCACGTGCATGGGCTTGCTCCGCCCGCTCCAAATCCTCCTCGGTGGCGATACGGATTACCTGACGCACCTCGTAACGGGAGGTGTCGATATTGTTCTTCTTGATTTGCAACTCTACGAGTTTACCGGTCAGCACCACTTCACCCAGGTCGTAGCCCGGATTGGCTTCCACGACGACCTTCACGCCTTTTTCCAGCGGCAGGCCTTGGCTATTATGGAAATAACCTTTACGCGTATTCTTAAATTGCACCTCAATGAGGTCCGTCAGTTTCGTGTTTTCCGGCAGGTCACTCAACCAATCGCTCACGGGCAACATATGCGCCGAATTGCGCCTGGTAGCCGCAGCTCCTAATTCACTTTGTTCCTTGCCGGTTGTAAATTGTTTCATATCTTGGCTTTCTTAATTAACACTATCATTTGCAGGCAAAGATCGAAAAAGATCATCTTTGCATTGCCGTTTTGTTCAATCTGCCGTTCTGCCAGATCGAGTTGATTCATGATACCTTCTACATTACCCTCATGGATGTATGGCGCGAATTTAACGGAGAATTTCCGCTCCGCTTCCATCTGGTAATTGAGATCGGGTTGGCCTATATTGCGGATGTAGTTCTCACGCACCTGCTGCTGGGCGTATTGCAGGAAATGTTTCTGCTTCTCGCGACCGATACCCGATATATCGAGAGACCATTGACGCAGGCGTTTGAGCGAGTCGTATTTCTTCTGCGGATCTCTGAGAACACCGACGGTATAGGCATCGCGGAAAAGGGCGATGAAATCGCGCAGTTCCTGCTGATTATTCTCGGTCTCATCGACTTTTTTCAGGGCCGCCAACCAACTTCCGTTGGCCAACCGCGCGATATCCTGAGCCTGCGTTACCGCGATTCCCCTTTGCTGCAGTTCCGACTCGATGAGTTGCGTTTCCAGGCGCGGTATGCGGATCATCTGGACACGCGACTGAATGGTCGTTAACAATTGCTCCGGATGTTCAGATACCAGCAGAAAAACGGTCTTTGGTGCAGGCTCTTCGAGGATCTTCAACAGCTTATTGGCAGAGGTGGCATTCATCTTCTCGGGTTGCCAGATGATCATCACCTTATAGCCGTCTCCATAAGCTTTGAGACTGAGTTTATGGAGGATCTCCCCACTCTCTTTCTCATAAATCATCGACTGCTTGTTGTCCACACCCAAAGCCTCATGCCAGTCGTCCAGGTCAAAATAATGCTTCTCCAGAATGATCTGCCGCCAGGGCTCTAGAAAATCATTGCATGTATCGCCGGCATCGGTCTTCACGATGGGGAAAGCGAAATGCAGATCCGGATGCTGCAGGTGCTGGTACTGAAGACAAGTAGGACAAGTACCACAACTGTCTTCCTCCGTCCGATGCGGACAGTTCAGGTACTGTGCATACGCAAGCGCGAGTTGCAGCTTACCTATACCGGACACACCGGTAAAGAGTTGCGCATGAGGGATACGTCCCTCACGCACAGCCTGACGCAACTGCTGTTTGGTTGCTTCATGACCTATTATATCTTTAAAAAGCACGCCTTATTTGCCTAACTCTTTACGCATTGCGGCCACCATCTCGGCATATTCGGCATCCGACAGGTACACCTTTCCGGGGTTCATCTGGAACGTGCCTCCATAGTCCGGACCGTCTACATACTTGGGGGCCAAATGGAAATGGAGGTGACTCAACTTATCGGAATACGCACCGTAATTAATCTTCTCGGGATGGAAGAGTTTCTGCATGGCACGCGTCACATCCGCCACATCGGCCATGAACAGGTTACGCTGCTCATCACTCAGTTCGTTCAGATCATTCACGTGCTCGTCGTAGGCAACCAGACAACGACCGTGGTAGGTCTGCTCCTTAAACACGAACGCACGCGACACGCGCAGGTGCGCAATCTCAATCATCAAATTGTGTAAGGTCTCATTGTTCTGACAATAGAGACAATCTTTCGGATCGGAATACATGATATAAAGTTTAATGTTTAAAGTTGAAAGTTTATTTTAATCGGCCATCGATCACGGCATTGCGGACAGCCTCAATAGCCTCGTTGGAATCGGCAAATTGTTTGAGATCGATCGCCTCGCCGATATGCATGTGCACCGGATGACGCTGTACAAACGGTTTGCCTTTTGGCAGCACCTCAAAACAGCCGTCGAGTGACAGCGGAATAACCGGCAGACCAAGGTCCCAAGCTATCTGGAAAGCACCGCGTTTGAAGCGTCCAACCTCGCCGTTGAGCGAACGGGTTCCTTCAGGGAAGATGACGGTACAAACTCCGTTCACGAGTTGTTTCTCCACTTCTTTAAGGCTCTCCATCGCGGCTTTGGCATTACGGCGATCCACGAAAATATGGCCGGCAGCTTTGCATCCCGTACCCACAAACGGTACCTTACGCAACTCAGCTTTCATCAACCATTTGAAGATCACGGGCAACCATCCGTACACGAGCCATACATCGAACATCGACTGGTGGTTGGCCACAAAAACATAACTCTTACCTGGCTGAATATGCTCGATTCCATCGACAGAAACGGGCAAAAACATCAGCCAAAAGAAGGAGCGTGACCAGAACTGCTGTACCTTATGCACAAACTCGGCATTGCGCCAATGCACTGTACAAACCGTAAACACCGCCGTGAACACCGTCAGCACCAATAAGATCGGCCAAGCAATCAGATATTGGTAGATGTAATAAAGATATTTCATAACTTATTCCTTATCGTATTTCTGCATAAATCCGCGGTAAAGGGCACATATACGGCGGATCTCCTCCCAGGCATCATCCGGCAATTTGGTACCGACCACCTCCACGACCCGCCCGGCTGCGATCGTACCGATCTCGGCACAACGACGGATATCAAAACCGTCGCTTAGCGCATGTAAAAAGCCACCTGCGAAATAGTCACCAGCTCCGGTGGAATCGGTACAACTGGTGGTAATCGCCCCTATATGGTGGCGCTTGCTTCCCTGCTGTACATAGGATCCGTTCTTACCTACCTTCACTACCGCGATGTCACATTGCTCAGCAATCATCTGCACCGACTCCTCGGGATTGAGGTGGGTATAGGCAAAGGACTCATCCTCGTTGGCAAAGACGATATCCACATACTGCTTGACCAGTTTCTTGAGGAAGGCATGGTTCTCGTTGATCACGTTATAGGAAGCCAGATCGAGCGACACCATACATCCTGCCTCTTTGGCCAATCGGATCGATTTCTCCAACAACTCGTGGTTCTGCACCAGATAGCCCTCAATATGGAAGATATCGAATCCGTTGAAGGCATCTTTCTGGATATCATCGGCACACAATTCGGCCGCCGCACCCAGATAGGTAGCAAACGTACGCTCGCCATCCGGAGTCACCAGCACGATCGAGAAACCCGACATCGAACTCTGGGAGATTAACAGAATCGGTTTCACTCCGTTCTTGATCATGTCTTCTCGATAGAAATCGCCCACCTCATCGTTTCCGATCTTACCGATGAACGCTGCCTTACCACCCAAGGAGGCGATACAGTTGATCGTGTTGGAGGCAGAACCGCCGGCAACCATTCTTCTTCTTACAGACATAAAACGATACTGGATCTGTTCGGCCTGCTCCCGGGAGATGAGATTCATACTTCCTTTCGGGAAACCCAGTTCACGCAGATCATCCTCACTCACCTGGAGCAGGATATCCGTCAACGCGTTACCTAAACCAAGAATTTTTTTCATTATTTTTCTATTTTTTTGCCCAAAATGGGGTTAATTTTCAAAAAACTTTGCAAAGATACGAATTTTTTTTGAAAAAAACTTGCATATATAAAAAAAAAGCAGTACTTTTGCAGCCGATTTCGCTTCCTTAGCTCAGTCGGTTAGAGCATCTGACTGTTAATCAGGGGGTCCTAGGTTCAAGTCCTAGAGGGAGCGCAAGGGGGATAACGACGAAAAGTTATCCTCCTTTTTTGTGTCCTTTTTCGACAGAACACTTTTTTATAAAAAAAATAAAAAAAAACGCGCGCGCTTGCATATATGAAAAAAAAGTTGTAACTTTGCGCAATTTTCCGGATTATGCACTTTTTCGGGAGTATTTTGACTGATATAACGACAAAAAAATACTAAAATGGGACTTTTTTCTTTTACTCAAGAGATTGCCATTGACTTGGGAACGGCGAACACGATTATCATGTGCGATGATAAGATCGTGGTGGATGAGCCGTCGGTAGTGGCTATTTCGATGGCGGACAACAAAATGGTTGCCGTCGGCCGTAAAGCACAACAGATGATTGGTAAGGGCGGATCGATGATTCGCACGGTACGTCCGCT
Source organism: uncultured Bacteroidales bacterium (assembly GCA_946187695.1). Taxonomy (GTDB): domain Bacteria; phylum Bacteroidota; class Bacteroidia; order Bacteroidales; family Paludibacteraceae; genus Colicola. The sequence continues at coordinate 165,090 of CAMHSB010000001.1, read as the reverse complement.
CCGCGACGGTGTGATCGCTGACTTCTATGCCTGCGAGATGATGATTCGCGGTATGATCAAGATGATCCCGAAGCAGGCGCGTCTTTTCACTCCCTCGATCCGCATGGTAGTATGTATTCCTTCGGGTTCGACTGAAGTGGAAATCCGTGCCGTGCGCGATAGTTCGGAGCACGCCGGCGGACGTGACATCTACATGATCTACGAGCCGATGGCCGCAGCGATCGGTATCGGACTGGACGTAGAGAGTCCGGAAGGTTGCATGATCGTGGATATAGGTGGTGGTACGACGGAGATCGCTGTTATCTCGCTAGGCGGTATCGTGAGCAACAAATCGATCAAGATCGCCGGTGATGACTTCAACCAGGATATTATCGAGTACATGGGTCGTATGCACAACCTGCGTATTGACGAGCCGACGGCCGAGCGTATCAAGATCCAGGTAGGTTCGGCGCTGCCCGAACTGGAGGATGCTCCGGAAGATTTCATTGTTGTCGGTCCGAATAAAGTGACGGCGCTTCCGATGTCTGTTCCTGTCAGCTACCAGGAGATTGCACACTGCCTCGAGAAGAGTGTGAGCAAGATCGAAGGCGCTATCCTTCAGGCACTGGAGACCACGCCTCCGGAGTTGTATTCCGACATCGTGAAACGCGGTATCTACCTCACCGGCGGTGGCGCTTTACTGCACGGTTTGGCACGTCGTCTGACGGATAAGATCACGATCCCGTTCCACGTAGCGGACGACCCGCTGCACTCCGTAGCACGCGGAACCGGTGTAGCACTCAAGAATGTGAATAACTTCGGATTCTTGCTGCGCTAATCATCCGTAGTTAGCTATGCAGACGCTGCTTAAAATACTGCTGCGATACAGCAACTTTCTGGTATTTCTGCTCCTGGAAGTTGCTGCCTTTTTGCTTATCAGCATGAATAGCGCTTACCCCCGAAGCAGTATTCTCAGTACGGCTAACGAGTTCGTGGCGTGGCAGAATGCCGTGGTAAGCGATATCCGCGGGTACTTCAATCTCCGTGCACAAAACGAACAACTGGCTGCAGAGAATGTAGCCTTGCGCAACCGGATTACCTCGATGGATTCGGAGGAAAACGCAGCGGTTATTCATTACGAGAGCGCCAAGGTGGTTCAGATGACTACCGACCGTCTGCATAACTACCTGACCATTAATCGCGGAAGCAAAGACGGTATTCAACGCGGTCAGGGTATCCGCAATGAAGAGGGTGTCGTAGGCATCGTCAAAACGGTGGGCCCGCACTACAGCGTGGTGCTACCCGTTATCAACACCATGTCGAATATCAGTTGCCGCTTTGCGAAAAACGACTATCTCGGTACCCTGAAATGGGACGGTAAAGACAATCGGTTCGCCTTGCTTGCCGATGTATCCGCCCATATGGTGGTTAATCCGGGAGACACGATCATCACCAGCGGTTTAAGTCCGGTTTTCCCGGAAGGAATTCCCGTTGGAATCGTAGAAAACAGCACATTAAAAGAAGGCGATTCGTACCATACGATTTGCGTGCGTTTGAGCACGAACTTCAAACGACTCAAATACGTAGAAGTAGTACAAAACGCCGATCAAAAAGAATTGGAGGAGTTGACAAATGGAATGGACTAAACAATTCGGACGCTATGCGCTGATTATGCTGTTGCAGGTCTTACTCTTTGACCAACTGCAACTGTGGGGGGCGTGCCACCCGTATATCTATATCCTGTGCCTACTCATGATGCAGATCACCTTACCGCACAACGTGGACATGCTCATCGGCGCCGCGGTCGGACTCATCATGGACGTGTTCTGTAATTCCTTAGGTGTCCACATGGCCGCTTGTATCCTGATCATGTTCATCCGCCCTTATCTCTTGGGCTCGATCGTCAACGATAAAGACCGACTCAACGAGCAAATAAGCCTGCGAGCAATCGGTATCGAAGCCCTAATCAAATATGCGGTTATTCTCGTAGTAATCCACCATCTGACGGTCTTCAGTCTGGCCGCATGGAGTTGGCAGCATATCGGATTTGTGCTCCTGGAGACGGTGGTAAGCAGTATCATTACCCTTACCGTTATTATCGCCTATAACTTTGTAGAATACAGATGATTAACGACCAGTTCTATAGACGCCGGTATGTAATCAGCGGCATCGCCGTGCTGATTGTATTGGTGTATATAGTCCGGTTATTCTATCTGCAAATCATCGACCAATCGACCAAAGATCAGGCGGACAATAACGCCTTGGTTAAGCATATAATCTATCCTTCTCGCGGTCTGATTTACGACCGTAACGGTGAGTTGTTGGTGTTCAACCAGCCTATCTATGAGATCACGATGACTATGCGTGAGATGGGGAAAGACTGGGACACGACAGCTTTCTGCCGCTGTCTGGACATCAGCAGGGAAGAGTTTGACGAGCGGCTGGTGGAGATCAAAGACCGGCGCAAGAACCGCGGTTATTCCCGATGGACACCGCAGGTGTTCATGAGTCAGCTCAAAAAAGAGGATATCGCCACCCTGCAGGAAGAGTTGTTTCTCTTCCCCGGTGTAGATATCCAGAAACGTACACTTCGTGATTATACCTACAAAGCCGCGGCCCATGTGTTGGGTTCCGTCGGTGAAGTGAGTCAAAACGATATTGACCGCGACGATTATTACATCCGCGGCGATTACTCCGGTCGTGACGGACTGGAGCGCACCTACGAGAAACAGCTGCGCGGCGAGAAAGGTATCGAGGTGCTGATGCGCGACGTGAAGGGTCGTATTCAAGGTAGCTACCAAGACGGTGAGCTGGACCGGACGGCCAAAGCCGGAACGGACCTGTACACCACCCTCGATATCCGGCTGCAGATGCTGGCCGAAGAACTGTTAGCCGGTAAGATCGGTAGCGCAGTGGCGATCGAACCGAAGACAGGCGAGATACTGGCACTCGTTTCCAATCCGGGATGGAACCCCAAAGTGCTGGTAGGTAAAGAGCGCAGTAAGAACTACAACAAGCTCCTCCATGACCCCACTAAACCGCTCATGAACCGCGCCACCCAAGCGATGTACCCGCCCGGATCGACCTTCAAAACGATCCAATCCCTCGTGTGCTTGGAGCAAGGGGCCATCACGCCCAACACCCTCTATCCCTGTTCCGGTCCGGGTAGTACGCCCATCAAATGTACGCACCATCACGGCTCGCCGGTAGCTTTGGACCGGGCGATTGAGCAGAGTTGTAACCCCTATTTCTGGTGCGCTTTCCGGGATCTGCTGAACAGAGACAAAGATATCCATAAGCCTTATGAAAAATGGCGCAACGCGGTGATGCAGTTCGGTTTGGGACAGAAATTCACCGACACGGACCTTGCCGAACAATCGTCCGGAAGTATTCCGAGCACTCAGTTGTACGATAAGTTCTACGGCAAAGACGGCTGGAAAGCCATCACCATCCGTTCACTCAGTATCGGTCAGGGTGAGATCCTCGTGACACCACTGCAGTTAGCCAACCAGGCAGCTTGTATAGCCAACGAAGGTTACTATATCTCTCCGCACCTCAACAAGAACGATTCCATGCGGATTCATCGGCACAATCTGGACATTCACAAGCACCATTTTGAGGTAGTCAAAGAGGGCATGAACCGCGTGATGATCTACGGAACAGGACGTCACTATGCGGTAGATAGTCTGCATATGGCGGGAAAAACCGGAACGGCTCAGAACCCGCACGGACGCGACCATGCTATCTTCATCGGTTTTGCACCGGTGGAGGATCCGCAGATTGCCGTAGCGGTGGTGGTGGAGAACGCAGGTTTTGGTGCTACGTGGGCCTGCCCGGTAGCCAGCATGATGATCGAGCAGTATCTGACGGGCGAAGTCAAACGCAGAGATTTAAGAAGACGAATAGGAGAAACGGTACTCAATGAGAGCGTCAAGAAGTGGTAACATATGGCAAAACGTAGATTGGATCACCATCGGCATCTTCCTGGTGCTGGTCTTCTTCGGTTGGCTCAATATCTACGGTGCCAGCTATACCTTTGACCAAACGAGCATCTTCGATTTCTCCAACCGCGCCGGTAAGCAGTTCACATGGATCATCGGTTCCCTCATCATGGGCATTATCCTGCTACTCATCGACTATAAGACCTACGATGTGCTGGCTTATTTTGCATACGGTGCCATGCTATTACTTCTATTGGCCACCCCCTTCTTAGCACACGACATCAAGGGTTCTCTGTCCTGGATCTCCCTCGGACCGGTCAGTCTGCAACCGGCGGAGTTCGCCAAGTGTATCGTGGCCTTAGCCGTCGCCAAATACATGGGGCGCTACGAGTATAAAATACGCACTTGGCGCGATCTGATCGTACCTTTTGCACTCATTGGCGTACCGGCGCTCATCATCATAGTGCTGCAGAAAGAGACCGGTTCGGCACTCGTCTTTGCGGCTTTCCTCCTCGTTTTCTATCGGCAAGGAATGAGCGGCTATGTACTATGGATATGCGTGGCTGCCGTGGCACTCTTTATCATCAGTATCCGTTTCGGCGGAATCGCTTTGCCTTTGGGTAGCGGCAGTGTCGGCATGCTGAGTTGCATGCTGCTCTTAGCCGCCGTAGAAATCTATTTTATATGCAAAGAGCATCGTATGCGTTGGCAAGCCCTGATCCTAATTGGTAGCGTCTTCCTTGTGTACGGCATATGCCTTTTGATCAATATATGGGTAACCGTTCCGTTTGACTGGATCTCCGTCGGCATCGTGGTAGCTCTGGCACTATATACCGTATTTATCAGCATCTATTGGCGCAAGTATATCTTGCTGTTGGTAGCGCTGTTCAGTCTGTTCTGCATCGGCTATACGCAAGCCTGCGATTTTGTGTTTCAGAAAGTACTCCAACCCCACCAACGTATCCGTATCGAGGTGTTGTTGGGCATGAAAGAAGATCCGGCCGGTGCGGGCTATAACGTCAATCAGGCACGTATTGCCATCGGTTCGGGTAGATTCTTGGGAAAAGGATACCTGAACGGTACCCAAACCAAACTCCAATTTGTGCCCGAACAAGACACGGATTTCATCTTCTGTACCGTCGGTGAAGAGTGGGGTTTTGTCGGATCCATCGGTGTTTTATTGGTTTATCTGTTCTTTATCTTGCGCTTGATTGAGATCGCCGAACGCCAACGCAACACCTCTACCCAGATATACGCCTATGCCGTCGCCAGCATCTTCCTTTTCCACCTCACGATCAATGTCGGAATGGTGTTAGGTCTCTTGCCGGTGATCGGTATCCCGCTACCGTTCTTCAGCTATGGCGGTAGTTCGTTGTGGGGCTTTACGCTCTTATTATTCATCCTGCTGCGTTTGGATGCAGCGCGTATGGAGCAATTGCGATAAGTATGGCTTTTGTAACAGACCCCATAGGAATTATTGGTGAAGCGGAAGCAGCCAGGATGCTGGAACAAAAAGGCTTTAAGGTCTTAGAGCATAATTGGCGGATGGGACATCTGGAGATCGACCTGATTGCAGAGAGTAAGGCGGAGATTGTTTTTGTGGAAGTAAAAGCGCGCACAACTCTGTACGGGGAGATCCGACCGGAAGAGTACGTGGATGAGAACAAGAAAAGACGCATGATAGCGGCAGGCAATGCCTATATCAAACACCGCAAAACGGATAAATCCCTGCGGTTTGATATCATCGGTATTTTAGTGGATCCGCAGACGCAACAAATTACTTACCGATGCCATATGGAGAATGCATTTCATCCCGAAATAAAGTCGGTGAATACGGGCTTTTTTAATGGACAGAGCCGATGGACCCACCGCAACAAGACAATAGGAACAAGACGTAAATAGTTATGGATTTCAAATACGATGTGATAGTAGTCGGGGCCGGCCATGCCGGTTGTGAAGCCGCCAGTGCAGCTGCCCGGATGGGTAGTAAGACACTGCTTATCACGATGGACATGAATAAGATTGCCCAGATGAGTTGTAATCCTGCCGTAGGCGGTATCGCTAAAGGGCAGATCGTGCGCGAGATCGATGCACTCGGCGGACAGATGGGTATCGTCACCGACCGCAGCGCCATCCAGTTCCGCATGCTCAACCAGAGTAAGGGGCCTGCTATGTGGAGCCCACGCAGTCAGAGCGACCGCAAACGCTTCATCGAAGAATGGATTAAGGTGCTCAGTCACACCGACAACCTGCATATTTGGCAGGATATCGTAACCTCTCTTATTATCAAAGATAATAAGGTCTTCGGTGTCAAGACGATGTTGGGCATCGAGATGGAAGCGCAAGCAGTGGTGCTTACCAACGGCACGTTCCTCAACGGGCTCATGCACTGCGGTAAGACTCAAGTCAAGGGTGGTCGTATCTCTGAACCAGCCTCTTATGGGCTTACGGAACAGTTAGTTGAATTAGGTTTCCAGGCCGATCGGATGAAAACAGGTACACCTGCACGTATCGATGCACGGTCCATCCGTTTCGATAAACTGATTCGTCAAGACGGCGATAACGACTGGCATCAGTTCAGTTACCTCCCGTCCGTGCATCGCGAACTCAAACAGATGCCGTGCTGGATTACCTACACCAATCCATCCACCCATGAAGCACTCCGTGCCGGACTGAAAGATTCGCCTCTTTTCAACGGACAAATCCAAAGTATCGGTCCCCGTTATTGCCCGAGTATCGAAACGAAAATCGTTACTTTTGCCGACAAGGACGCCCACCAGATCTTCCTCGAGCCGGAAGGAGTGGATAGCAACGAGTACTACGTCAATGGTTTCTCCAGCAGTCTACCCTGGCAGGTGCAGTTAGCCGGCCTGCGCACCATCAAAGGATTGGAAAACGTCGTGCTCTACCGTCCCGGGTACGCCATTGAATATGACTTCTTTGACCCCACCCAACTGCATCATACATTGGAGACAAAACAGATTAAAAATCTGTTTTTTGCCGGACAAATCAACGGTACCACCGGCTATGAAGAGGCAGCGGGTCAGGGATTGGTAGCCGGCGTGAATGCACACATCAATGTGCATGGAGGAGCGCCCTTCACCATGGGACGCAACGAGAGTTATATCGGCGTGCTGATCGACGATTTGGTCAACAAAGGCGTGGACGAACCCTACCGTATGTTCACCTCCCGCGCCGAGTACAGAATCTTACTACGTCAAGATAATGCCGACGAGCGGCTCACCAAACGTAGTTACGAGATGGGGCTTGCCGATCGGGAACGGTATGACTTACTCTGCCAAAAGCAAAACGCTTGCGCCGATTTCATCGAGTATATGAAGCAGACAGTAGTGCATAAGGGCACGGTCGACAACTGGCTCGAATCGATTGGCAGTTCTGCCCTTCATGAGGGCTGCAAAATTTCCGATTTGGCATTACGTCCGCAGGTAAGCATCAAGGCTTTGGCAGAAGTACTTCCGGAACTAAAAGCCAAAACAGCACTTACCTCCGATGAGATCGTGGAGAGTTGCGAGATCCAAATCAAATATGCCGGTTATATCAAACGCGAGCAAATAGAAGCGGCCAAGTTACAACGCTTGGACCAGATACGCATTCCCGACGGATTCAATTATGATGAGATACAAAGTCTAAGCACTGAAGCACGGCAAAAACTCAGTCGAATCCAGCCCAAATCCATCGGCGAGGCCCAACGTATTCCGGGTGTAAGTCCGAATGATGTGAGCGTATTATTGGTACTTATGGGCAGATAAAATACGGTTTTATAGTTTGCAAAGCAAACTAATTTAAATTGTTTCACGTGGAACAATTATAAAAAACAATATATTGTATGACAGCAGAAGATGTAAAAAAAGCTATTCGAAATGTGCCCGATTTTCCGATTCCGGGCATTCAGTTTAAAGACATCACCACCGCACTTGCCAAACCGGAGTGTCTCAAATGGATGCGCAATGAGATCGTATCGCGCTACAAAGACAAAGGTATCACGCAGGTAGTGGGAATCGAATCGCGTGGATTTATCCTTGCTCCGGCAGTAGCCATCGAGATGGGAGCCGGATTTGTTCCTATCCGCAAGCACAACAAACTGCCAGCAGAAACGGTATCGGTAACTTATGCTAAAGAGTACGGAGACGACACAATACAGATTCATAAAGACGCTTTGAGTCCGGACGATATCGTTCTGATTCATGACGACATTCTTGCTACCGGAGGTTCGATGGAAGCAGCGATAAACCTGGTAAAGAAATTAGGGGTAAAGAAGATTTATGTAAACTGTATCATCGAACTCGAAGGACTGAATGGTCGTAAGTATCTAGAAGGAAAAGCAGAGAATGTAGACTGCTTGTTCGGTATTGAAGTGGATGAATAATGGCTACAAAAGATAAACATATTGCCCTCCTTTTGAAACGAGTACCCGAGCAACCGGGTGTGTATCAATACTTCGATAAGGAGGGTCAGATTATCTATGTAGGTAAAGCTAAAAACTTACACCGACGCGTCAACAGCTATTTCACCAAAGATCATCCTTCTTCCAAAACACGCCAACTTGTAGCCCATATAGCGGATATTCGCTATGTGGTAGTAGAAAGTGAGCAGGATGCGTTCTTGCTGGAGAACAACCTCATTAAGCAATACCAGCCTAAGTACAATATTCTACTTAAGGACGGAAAGAGTTATCCTTCCATCTGTATCACCAAAGAGGCCTACCCACGTATCTTCAAAACACGGATCATCAATAAGAAGACCGGCGAGTACTACGGACCTTACAGCTTCGGTTATACGGTAGATACGGTACTAGAATTGATTCATAAACTCTATCCAATACGCACCTGCAATATACCAATTACTTCCGAGTCCGTCGTGAAAAAGAGGATGCGCGTGTGTCTGAAATACCATCTTGGATATTGTTGCGGTATTTGTGAAGGCATGGGACAAGAAAACTACGCGCTTTGGATCGAGCAAGCACGCAAACTCATCAAAGGAGACGCCCACGAGATAGGACATCAACTGGAGCATGAAATGCGGATGAAATCGGAAGAACTTAAGTTCGAAGAGGCTGCCGATATCAAACGCAAGATCGAAATGCTCGAGCAATTCAAGAGCAAGAACATTATCACGAATTCATCGGCGAAAGATGTAGATGTTTTTGGTTACGATGAACAAGACGACCGTGTCTATATATCGATGCTGCATGTACATAATGGATGTATCGTACAAGGACAAACGATTGAGTATCGCCGTAAGATGGAGGAAGAGAAAGAGGAACTGTTAGCGATGGGCATGATGGAGTTACGTCAGCAACTGGAGAGTTCCACGCAAGACGTAATTGTTCCGTTCATTCCGGAGGTTTTTGATAGTTCGTTGCATGTGCATATAGCAGTCAGCGGAGACAAAAAAAAACTGCTGGATCTGGCCATGCAGAATGTGCGCCAATATAAACTCGACCGGCTCAAACAGGAAGACAAGCTCAATCCTGAGCAACGCAGCGTGCGTATTCTGACGGAAATGCAGAAGATGATGAATCTGCCTTCGCTGCCCAAATGGATCGATTGTTTCGATAATTCCAATATACAAGGCACCAACGCAGTCGCCGGATGTGTCGTCTATCGGATGGCCAAGCCTAGCAAGAGCGATTACAAACGATTCGAGATCAAGACCGTAGAAGGAGCCGATGACTACGCCTCGATGCGCGAAGTAGTGCGGCGCAGATACCAACATCTGCTCGATTCCAACGGACCAATGCCGGACCTGATCATCGCCGATGGTGGTTTAGGTCAGATGCATGCCATCCGGGAAGCAGTCGAAGATCAACTCGGATTGCAGATTCCTATCGCCGGATTGAAGAAAAATGACAAGCACCGCACCCAAACCTTGCTCTATGGTTTTCCTCCCTCGGAGATCTCGATGCCGGTGACGAGCGAAGTATTTCGTCTTTTGACCAACATTCAAGACGAAGTACACCGCTTTGCGATCGCTTATCATAAACAAAAACGATCTAAATCGCTTATTCACAGTGAGTTAGATGAAATAAAAGGAGTCGGACCTATCGCCAAACAGAAAATTTTAACGCATTTTGGCTCTGTCAAACGCGCTGGAGCAGCCAAACAAGAAGAACTACAAGAATTACTCGGAAAACGCTTAGGATCAGTAGTTTATGAATATTTTCAGACCAAAATAACGCGCTGAGAATCGCATCAAAAGCAAGAACATGATAACTTATACAATCAAAAAACACGAAAATTCGGGTCTTGTGCTCCTCAATGAGCAAGGCGAACAGGTAAGTGCACTTGAGATCCTCCGAGTATGCGAACCGCATCGCGTCTTTGCCTTCGACGGACAGATGGGTGCCGGAAAGACCACCTTCATCAAACAGCTCTGTGAAGAGATGGGTACAGTTGATATCGTCAACAGCCCCACCTTTGCTATCGTGAACGTGTACGACGTGGAACAACCGTACAGGGGCGAGGTGTATCATTTTGACTGCTACCGACTCAAGGACATCCGCGAGGCGATGGATTTCGGTGCGGAGGAATATCTCTATTCGGGTAACTACTGTTTTGTAGAGTGGCCCGATATCATTGCCCCGCTTCTACCAGACGACACCGTCCGGGTGAAGATCGCTCCACAAGCGAACGGAGACCGAGTTCTGACCATTGAGCAATAAATGTTAGACCGCATCCGCGCATATCCGATGGTGATCCTGCTACTGCCTCTGGTGGTAGCAATTTTGTTTTGTGAGCGGGTTGGGGTAGTCTATCCGGACGAAGATGCGGTATATGACAGCCTGTGTATCCACACTTTCGTGGTGCAAAGCGAGAGCAAATCTACTTCACTTTGCGAGCGCTATGAGACGCAAACCTATGGAGGAAAAGTTCTGGTGTACGTGTTGCGGGACAGCCTGAAGTCCGCATTACATATCGGCGATACAATCGTCGCCAAGACCCGTATCCGTCATGCGGACTCGATTGGTGCCTTCGATTACAGGACCTACCTCTTGCGGCAGAGCATTATCGGCACGGCTTTTGTCAGTCACTATGACCTTCGGCCGACAGCCTCCTACTCTATCCCGCTACAGAAACGACTCTACCAACGACTGAACGCTGCGGGCCTAAGCGGAGATGAGTTAGCCACCGTCGGGGCGATCACCTTGGGCTACAAAGAGGACTTGGATCCGGAGATCAAACGTCGTTTTCAGGCTTCCGGTGCGGCCCACGTGCTGGCAGTGAGCGGCCTGCACACAGGCATTATCTACGCCCTCATCATCGGTTTACTCACCCTCGGCGGACGTATCCGACCGCGTTATGAGAATCAGATCGGCAGATGCGCCATCAGTCTGATCGTGATAGCTGCGATGTGGAGCTATGCCTGGTTGACAGGTCTGACACCTTCGGTCGTGCGAGCTGTGGTGATGGTAACGCTCGTGGAGGTCGGCCATATGTGCTACCGCCAGAGTTTCTCGCTCAATACGATCGCCGCCGCCGCGGTGTTCATCCTTTTGGTGCGGCCCTTAGACCTGTTCAGCGTCGGTTTTCAGTTGAGTTTTGCTGCCACCGCAGCCATCGTACTCTTTGCTAAAAAAGGCGAGAAGATCCTAGCAAACAAGAACCTCAACCGCTTCACTCGCTGGGTGATCACCACGATCATCATCTCGATAGCTGCCCAACTGGGTACCCTCCCGCTGACAATGTACTATTTCGGCTACGTGAGCACCTATTTTCTGCTGACCAATCTGGTGGTACTTCCTATCGCCACGCTCCTTGTTCCGTGCGGGTTGATCAGCATCGTAATGGGTGGTTCGGTTATCGGTGTTTGGTGGACCAAGATCACGTTCGGCCTCAGCTGGCTAATGAACCATTCTGTCGGTTGGATCGAAGCGCTACCGGGCAGCACATGGCCGGCGACCGTAAGCGTCTTCATGGTCGTTGTGTACTATTTACTGCTTATTGCGCTGAGTGCAATTATGCGAGATAGATAAGTTTTTTCATCAAAAATCTTGCACATTCGGATTTTTTGTAGTAATTTTGCAGCGCAAAATTGGATGAACGATATGATTGAAGTAAAAAACATATGGAAATCTTTCGGTACGTTAGAAGTGCTGAAGGGGGTAAATCTGCAGGTTAAAAAAGGCGAGATCGTAGCGATTATAGGTAAGTCAGGAGCGGGAAAAACCACCCTACTCCAGATTATCGGTACCTTGGATCGACCCTCCAAAGGACAGGTACTTATCGACGGTACGGATGTGTTCGCCATGAAAGATAAGGACCTGGCTGCGTTCCGCAATAAGCATATCGGATTCATCTTCCAATTCCATCAGTTGCTGCCCGAATTCACGGCTTTGGAGAACGTCTGCATCCCGGCCATGATCGCGCGAGAGAGAGAAAACGAGTACATGCCTCGGGCCACAAAATTACTGACGGACTTGGGGCTTGGTGAGCGCATGCATCACAAACCCAACGAACTTTCCGGCGGTGAGAAACAGCGTGTAGCCGCAGCCCGGGCATTAATGATGAACCCGGATATCATCCTGGCAGACGAACCGACCGGTAGCCTAGATACACAGAACAAAAAAGAGTTGAGTGAGCTGCTGCTGAAATTACGCAAAGTGTACGGCCAAACGATCCTGCTTGTCACACACGATAAGGAATTGGCTGGCATCGCAGACCGAGTCATCGAAATCAAAGACGGTATGATCGAATGAAAAAAATTCTCCTTATAGCAGTCTGCCTCCTGGCCCTTATAGGGTGCCACAAAGGACGTGAATATTTCCCGAAAGACATCGATCCGCAACACATCGAGATCGTGCGGTTTGACAACGCCCTGATGAATGTACACGAAGCAACGGTGGCGCAGGATATACAGGTCCTGTACGATGAGTATCCGACGTTCATGCCGCTGTGGGTGGAGGATATTTTGGGTATCCCGAGTGCAGATACGGCTTATCTTCAAAAAGCCTTACCGGAGTTCTTAAACGATACCCTTTACGGTTTCCGGCAGACCAATCAACGGGAGCAAGAAGTCTTTGCGGACGTGAGCGATCTGGAGCAAGGACTAAGCACCGCTTTTGCACGTATCCGTTACCTGTATCCTCAAACGGAAATACCCACTTTCTATCTCTTTGTTTCGGGTTTCCAGACGCCTATATTTTTTGAGGATGAACTGATCGGCATCGGGGCAGATATGTACCTCGGAAGCGATTATGAGTACTACAACCGTGTGGTCTATGACTACCAGAAACAGACCATGCGGAAGGAGTGCATCCCAGTAGATGTGATAAGCGCTTTTCTATTCCGTACCCTACCCTACACTTCCACCAAAAGCCGGCTGTTGGACCAGATGATATACCGCGGAAAAGTGATGTATCTGACTGCGCAGATCTTCGACAAACTGCCGGGATATGAAGTGATGGGATGGACGAAAGAGCAATGGGAATGGTGCATGAAGAACGAAGAAGCCATCTGGCATCTGGTGATGGATAAACGCGATCTGTTTAAGACCGAAAGCCTCGTTCTGACAGGCTATCTGAACGATGGTCCGTTCACTTCGGAGGTGTCCCAGGACGCACCCGGAAGACTCGGTATATGGCTCGGATGGCGGATCGCAGAGAGTTATATGGCACATAATGAAGCCGTGAGCCTGCAGGAACTGATGGCAGAACCGGACGCACAAAAAATACTGGAAGATAGTTATTATAAACCATAAGAAAACATGCGAAAACATTGGATCGATAATTTACGTTGGGTGACCGTACTGCTGGTACTCTTTTACCACGTTATTTACTACTACAACGGCAAAGGGGTAGTAGGCGGAATAGGTGGCTTCGGAGGTCCTCAGTACCAAGATTTTGTGATGTATCTGCTCTATCCTTGGTTCATGCCTCTTTTGTTCTTGCTGGCAGGCATCAGTGCCCGGTACGCATTGGATGCACATTCGGAGAAAGAGTGGTTTCAAAGCCGCACCCGCAAGTTATTAGTGCCTGCTACAATAGGATTATTTGTTTTTCAATGGATCGCCGGTTATTTCAACACGCATACACTTAGTTATACGAATGGAATAGACATGCTTGCCGACACTCCGGGCATCATTAAGTATGTGGCGTGGTCGCTGAGCGGAACAGGTCCGTTATGGTTTATACAGGATCTATGGTTGTTCAGTCTGGTTTTGCTGCTCGTTCGGAAGGTGGATGCACAAGATCGGTTCTACGGGTTCTGCGGGAAGATGGGTTTGGCAGGAATTATCCTGTTGGGCGTATTGTATTGGTTAGGTACCCGAACGCTGATCATGAACCCTCGTCCCGATAGTTTGGATGGTCTTTATAACGGATACAAACCATTCTTTTATCTTCTTTTCTTTTTGAGCGGATACTTCGTCTTCTCGCATGAAAATGTATTAACGTCATTACGAAAAGGATGGATACCACTGATGGTGTGCGCCGTAGCAAGCGGTATAACATTATTAATCACTACCTTCGGTGAAGATAACACGACTCCTGTGTACCTAAGCAGTCCACTCAATTGTGTGTATGGATGGCTGATGTGTCTTGCCATGATCGGATGGTTCGCTGCCTGCTTTGATGACCGGAAATCCAAGTTTGCAGATTACATGTGCCGCAATAGTTTTGCTATCTATGTAGTTCACTATATAATCATCTCCGGTTTGGGGTATAGCATGAAGGTTTATACAACGCTTCCTCCGGTTGCGATGTACGTGTTGCTTACGGTTGCCGTATTTACGTTGTCGCCGCTGTTAGTAGAACTAATACGCCGAATTCCTGTTATCAGATGGTGCGTACTGGGAGAGAAAACAAAACAAATCAAGAATTGAAAAATAACCATGAATAGAGCAGATTTTCCGATATTGAATGAGACCGTTCACGGTCGGCCGTTAGTGTATCTGGACAATGCGGCGACGAGTCAGAAGCCTCAGCAGGTACTGGACGCGATCGTGGAAGCGTACAGTCGATGGAACAGTAATATCCACCGCGGGGTACATCATCTGAGTCAGGTGGCAACAAGTAAGCACGAAGGGGCGCGACAGGCGGTGGCTGATTTTATCAACGCAAGGTCATCAGATGAGATCGTGTTTACCAAAGGAACAACAGACAGCCTCAATGCGCTTGCCTTCTCCTTTGGAGAAGCATTTATCCATGAAGGGGATGAGATCATCGTCAGTGGATTAGAGCATCATTCGAACATTGTGCCGTGGCAAATGCTCTGTGAGCGCAAGAAAGCGGTGTTGCGGCATATTCATCTACGAGAGGATTTATCGCTCGATATAGAGGCATTTAAGGGCCTTCTGAGTGAAAAGACGAAGTTAGTGAGTGTGGCGCATGTAAGCAATGTGTTAGGTACGATACAGCCGGTAGAGGAGATCATCCGTTTGGCGCATGCGCGGAAGATTCCCGTTTGTATCGATGGTGCGCAGAGCGTACCGCATATGCAGGTGGACGTACAGGCTTTGGATTGCGATTTTCTCGTGTTCTCGGGCCATAAGATGTACGGTCCGACGGGTATCGGCGTGCTGTACGGCAAACGGGAATGGTTCGAGAAAATACCGCCGCATGAGGGTGGGGGAGAAATGATCAACCATGTCCGCTGGAGCGGCACTACCTATAATGAGTTGCCGTATAAGTTCGAAGCCGGTACCCCAAATTTCGTCGGTTCCTATGCCTTGCAAAAAGCGATGGAATATATGTTATCTATCGGTTGGGAAGCGATCGAAGCCCACGAACGAGAGTTGACGGCATACTGCGAGCAACAATTGAGTGCCATCGAGGGCGTTTCTATCTATGCTGCCGGTCAGCCCAAAGCAGGAGTGATCAGCTTCAACCTTGCCGATGTCCATCCTTTCGATGTCGGTACGCTCCTCGACCAACAAGGCGTAGCTGTTCGAACGGGTCATCATTGCGCAGAGCCTTTGATTGATGCGATAGGCGTACCCGGAACGGTGCGGGTATCGTTCGGCTTGTACAATGATAAGCACGATGTCGATGCCTTTATCGCGGCGCTCCGACGCGCACAAAGTATGCTGATCTGATATGCAGTTACTCTCCATCTTTCTCGTCCTTATCGTCAACTACAATGTAGAGAACCTCTTCCATCCTGCCCACGACAGCCTCAAAGATGACTTGGAGTGGACGGCAGAAGGTGTGCGGCATTGGAGTTATACGCGGTACTATAAAAAGGAAGAGAATATCGCACGCGTGCTGACGAATATAGGCGGATGGGATGGGGTAGATGTGGTCGGATTGCAGGAAGTGGAAAACGCCCTTTGTGTGAAGCGTTTATGTTATACGCTGCGACGCAACGAGTATGATTTTGTGCATTACGAGAGTCCGGACCGGCGAGGCATCGACGTGGCGTTGCTATATAAAAAGAGTAGGGTAGATACGCTGCGCACGCGAGCGCTGAAGGTAGATCTGGGAGAGCAGACCACGCGCGATATTTTATATGTCTGCGCACGCGTGGATAAGCGGGATACGATTCATTTCTTTGTCTGCCATCTGCCCTCGCAGCGTGGCGGAACAGCCGGCAGCGAGTGGAAACGGAAAGCCGCCAAAGCGATGCTGCAACAGGCGGTCGATTCGGTCTTTCAGACACATGCTGAGGCCAAGATCGTCGTCATGGGGGATATGAACAGTGAGCCGAAAGATGACCTTACCGGTCTGACCAATCGGATGCACAGACTGAAAGGCACGCATAAATATCAGGGTAGATGGACCTGCCTTGACCAGTTCTATACCTCGCCCAACATAGAGGGAAACGTACAAATCTATGATGCGGAATGGATCCTGGAACCGGATGAGAAATATATGGGTTTACGACCCAAACGCACCTATAACGGCGTTCATTATCAGAACGGTTTCTCGGATCATTTACCCATAATTTTAAACTTCGAATTATGAAATATCATGTAGCGCATATTGAGCTTCGTTTTGATGAAGAATGGCAAAAAGATGTCTTTGTTCAGTCTTTGTTTGATGCCGGTTTTGATACTTTTGACGGCACAGATGCCTATATTCCGACCGAATTATTGGAAGCCAACCAAGCCGATATTAAAGCCATTTTTGCAAACGAAGAAAAGGCAACTTTAGTAGGTATCGAAGCCTGCCCGGACGAGAACTGGAACGCTACCTGGGAAGCCGAGCACCCTGTTCAAGAACTGCCATTAGGTATCCGGATTATCCCTCATTGCGCCTTCGGTGCCGGTTATCACGAGACAACGTCCATGATGATCGAGGCTCTCATGGCCAACGATGTACAGGGTAAGCGCGTACTTGATCATGGAACAGGTACCGGCGTTCTGGCGATCTTTGCCAAACGACTCGGTGCAGCGGAAGTACTAGCATTGGATATCGATGATAAGAGTGTGGACAATGCCCGAGAGAATGCAGCGCTCAATAACGAAAATATCGAAGTGGAGCTCTGCAAATCTGTCTTGGAAACCGATCGCACTTTTGACTTAATATTGGCCAATATTCATCGCAATATCTTACTTGCCAATATGTCTGCCTACGCGCATAGCTTGGAAAAAGGCGGCGAGTTATGGCTCAGCGGATTCTATGAATCCGATATAGAGGCACTTACCCACGAAGCCGCGCTATACAACCTACAACCTATACAAATTCTTTCCAACAGTGATTGGAGATTAATACGATTATTAAGATAAATACTACTATACGTTATATTTAACGACATATTTTAGTATTTTATTTACGATTTCTATTAACGATTTGTATAAATCATCAAAAAGCAGTACTTTTGCAGTCGAATTAGAACAAAACGATTGTAAAAGTATGCGAATTTTATTTGTAGTTAACAGTTATTTCAGTCAGGGAAACGGACTGGATGAGTCGGCAAGAAGAACCGTAGAAGCGCTGCGTGCAGCAGGACAGGAAGTACGTGTCTTATCCGGGAAGAATTTTGAGAATTCAAATGGCCCGCAACCGGATTATCCGATGGAGAAATTTCATTTTCCGTTGATGCAACCGATGCTGGATTCGTTCGGCTACGCCTATGCCGACTGGCACGGTCCTATCATCAAAGAAGCGATCCGTTGGGCGGATGTGGTCCATTTGGAAGAGACTTTCTTCCTGCATCACGCGGCCATGAATATCGCCCGCAAACTCGGCAAACCCATTACAGGTACGTACCACGTGCACCCGGAAAATATTGTATATAACTGCTTGGGCTTTGCCGGCGGTAATCTGGTTTGTCAGATTCTTTATCGCTATTGGTGCCGTATTTTCTATGATAACTACGCCTATCTCCAGTGTCCGACCGACAACGTACGCGAACGCCTCGAACGCCATCATGTGAAGGCCAAATGTTTCACCCTCTCCAACGGTGTCATTCCCGATAAATGTATCCGTCCTACCACTCCACCTGCAGATTATCTGGACGAGAACCGTCCGTTGAATCTCATTTATATCGGTCGTACGGCGATTGAGAAAGACCAGCCTACGCTCTATAAAGCCATCCGAATGAGTAAATATGCCAAGCGTATCCGACTCCATATAGCCGGTCGCGGACCTAAATTGGAGGCATATAGCAAGATGGCGAACCAACTCTATACGGACGGCGTCGTAACTTATCCGCCTACCGTCGGTTTCTATAACCGTGAACAATTACGTCAACTGGCTGCTAAAGCCGATTTAGCGGTTCATTGCGCCTTCGTCGAAGTGGAAGGAATGAGTATCACCGAAGCCCTGCAGCAAGCGGTAGTACCCGTTATTGCCACCGCGCGCTATTCCGGTACGGCCACCTATGCCTTGGATGAACGTAGCACGTACCCTGCCGGCGATGCCAAAGCCCTTGCCGAGCGTATCGATTATTGGTTCGACCATCCGCAAGCGCGTTGGGAGACGGGTTTCCGTTATGCCGAATCGATGAAACAGTATGAGATTGCTAACTGCGCACAAGCCCTCATAGAGATGTTCCAAAAAGCCATCCAAGAAAGTAAGAATGAAACGCATCCTCTTCATACTCCTAAGCATACTGCCCTTAACAGCAAGAACGTCCGAGTATACAAGCACTCCGCCTGATATTATTCATACATGGTGGTTCAGTCATTATGAACAGGTAGCACGACGCGTGGATATCTATGTGCCGGAAGCGGATGGTCCTCTTCCGGTGCTGTATTTGATACATGGTATCAACGGTTACGAAGGTGCTTGGCAGGATAGAGGTAATGCGGTGGATACCCTCAAAAAGATGATAGAGCAAGGGCGCTGCCGACCGATAATACTCGTTATGCCCGATTGTAATAAATGGATTTTCAAAGAGCGTCCAATCACGCATGGTAACCGATGGAAATGTGTTACGCACTACCCGCAATTAAGTCACGAACATGTGTTGGAATACGCGGTGAGTGATTTGATGAACATGATTGATACCACCTATCAGGTGACCGAGCAATGTGCGGTAGCCGGCTTGAGCGATGGGGCTCGTATAGCAGCGAACATAGCCAATACACGTCCGGATCGGATTCATATCGTAGGGCTCTTTTCGCCGGTAGTATATAAAAAACAACTACCCAAAAATACTGGGCAGTCATATATAATTTATATAGGAAAGAATGATTTCTTTAAGCCGAACGGCAAGCGTTTTCACCGCCGAATGACCAAAGCAGATTATCCGCATCAGTATATCGAAACACAAGGCGGTCACGACTGGCCTGTCTGGCGCAAGTGCTTATCGGATTTCTTAACTCATCTGTAACATCCGCTCAATGGAAGAGATGGCCTTGTCGGCTGTCTCTTTTTTTACAATCATCTCCGGACTCTCGTTCAGCAGACAGTTAAATACTTTCTCTAAAGTGTTCATCCGCATGTACTCGCACTCGTTGCAACTACATCCTACACCTTCCGTCACTTCAGGCGGCACTGGAATAAATTCCTTATCCGGACAGGCACGCTGCATTTCAAACAGAATACCGCTTTCCGTAGCGATTATAAAGCGTTTGGCGGGCGATTGGATCGTGTGTTGGAGAAGTGCTTTCGTTGAACCGATAACTTCACTCTGCGCCAAAATAGGTGCTTTGCATTCCGGATGAGCCAGTACTTCCACGCCCGGGTTCGCTTTCTTTAACTGCATAAGAGCTTCCAAGGAGAAACGGCTGTGTACGTGGCACGCACCGTTCCAGAGCAGCATCTCGCGGCCTGTAACCGAATTGATATAGCTTCCTAAGTTATGATCCGGACCGAAGATGATCTTGGCATCCTTAGGTATTTGATCTATGATCTTCTTGGCGTTCGAAGAGGTAACTACCACATCCGTCAGCGCTTTCACATCTGCACTGGTATTCACGTACGAAACAACCATATGATCCGGATGTTGCGCCTTGAAGGCCGCTAAGTCTTCCGCTTTGCAGCTGTCCGCTAACGAGCAACCGGCGTTCATATCCGGAATCAGCACTTTCTTGTCCGGACAGAGGATTTTCATCGTCTCACCCATGAAATGTACGCCGCACATTACTAATATTTTCGCGTCCACGCGCGTAGCCTGTTGTGCAAGCGCAAGAGAATCACCGATGAAATCGGCTATTTCTTGTATTTCCGGTCGAGTATAATAATGAGCGAAGATAACCGCATTCTTTTCGCGAGCTAAAGACTTTATTTTATCAATATATATCTTCTTTTCTTTTAAATTCATGATATAAATAGCATGTTAATATTGTTAATAACCTCGTCAATATGCTCGATTTCAACGGATTAAAACAATTTTAAAATTTAATGGTTTTGTTAATGATGTTGATACTTGCAATGTGGAACAAGTTGTGTACTGTGTAACAAATGGGTTGTTAATAAATTGTTTATAACCATTTCTTAAGCCTGAAAATAAGCAAGATAAGTACGACTGACATGATCATCAGCATTAACGCAAATGCATATCCGTATTGCCAATGCAGTTCCGGCATAAAGTCGAAGTTCATTCCATACAAACTACCGATCAAGGTAGGTGGCAGGAAGATGATGTTGATGACCGTGAAGATCTTTATGATCTTGTTCTGCTCGATGTTTACCAAACCGAGGAAGGTATCCTGAAGGTAGTCCAGACGGTCAAAACCGAACTTCGTGTAGTCGAAAAGGGAGTTGATATCCTTAATAATCATCGTCAAACGCGGACCGAGTTCTTCGGGGAAGAAATCGCACTTGAGCAGGTTGCTTATCACGCGCTGTTTATCCATAATGTTCTGTCGGATGATGGTCACTTTTTCTTGCAAGTCCTTGATCTGTACCAGCAAGTCTTCATCTACGTGATCGGTCTCGGCGTTGATCTGTTGGGAGAGTGCGGTGATAAGATCCGTCGTGTCCTCGATCATATCGGCATCCTTCTCTACTCGCGTCTCCATCAGCGCTACCAACACATGGAAGCCCGTCGGGAAGTTACGGGTGTTAACAAACAGCTTCTTGAAGGTCTCATTGAAGGTATCCAGTTCATTGTCGCGGATGGACACCAGGATGGAGTTTTTCAGGATAAAGTTCACCGGCTCTATCTCGAAGTTATTTTTCAGAAAGTTACTGTTGGCGACAATCGAATCGTCCGTTTGGATATAGCGGCTGGAGAACTCGATCTCTTCCATCTCTTCATCTTCCTGGATGTCGATTTTGAGGAAGCCCTCGAGGGTGTCCTCGGTCTTGTCACTCACGTCAAGCAGGTCAATCCAGATGATATCTTTCTTATCGAGTTCTTTGAGTGCGGAGATGGTACGTGCTACCTTGATTTTCTCCTTATCTTTATAGAATATCTTGATTTCGCTCATTTTCAATCAATTTAGTAAGTTCAACAAATTGTTCTACGGACAGCTGTTCGGGGCGCATTGTAAATATTTTCTCTTCCAGGACGGGATTTTCCTTTCCTACCAGCTGTTGAAGAGAGTTGCGCATCTGTTTTCGGCGTTGGTTAAAGGCTGTTTTGACAACCGTTTTAAAGAGCGCCTCGTCGCAGTCCAACCGTCGTCGTTTGTTCCGCGTCATGCGGATCACGGCCGACTTGACTTTTGGCGGCGGGTTGAACACGTGTTCATCTACCGTGAACAGATATTCTATATCGTAATAGGCTTGCAAAAGCACGGAGAGAATGCCGTACGCTTTCTTGCCCGGTTTGGACGCCAGTCGCTCGGCTACTTCTTTTTGAATCATGCCAGAGCAAACAGGAATATGGTCTTTGTAGTCCAGTACCTTAAAGAAGATCTGACTGCTGATGTTGTAGGGGTAATTACCGATCACGTTAAACTCTCCTTCGGGTATCAGTTGATTCAGATCAAGTTTGAGGAAATCGCCTTCTACCAGATCCAACTCCGGATACCACTCACGCAAGTAAGCGACTGACTCACGGTCAATCTCGATGGCGGTTAGTTGGATGGCTGGATTTTTAAGGAGATATTGAGTAAGAACGCCCATACCCGGTCCGATCTCGATGGTTCGGCCCGAGGTGAGGGTTTCAGCTATTCTTTGGGCGACCGACAGGTCCGTCAAAAAGTGCTGCCCCAAAAATTTTTTGGCACGTACTATTTGCATTATCCGCGTGATAATCGTCCATATTCTTTACTCCGTTTTCTTTTGCGGCTGCAAAAGTACTACAAATATTTGACATACACAAATATTTTAAGAAAAAACTGCACTTTTATTTGCATATTTGTTTAAAAAGTAGTAATTTTGCAAGGATTTTCAGAAAAAAAAAGTATTTTAAAGTTATAAAGGTAAAACGGAGGCTTGACAGTAGTAGAGCGTACCGTAATAATACCGATATGAACAAAAGAATAACCAAATATGAACTAAATAAGAACTAAATAAGAACTAAAGAATTACTTAAAATTAGAAGGAAAAATCATGCAAAACATTAATGCTAAGGGTGGTGTTGTATTTTAATAAATTTTATTAAACTCTTGCATATATCAGAAAAAAGTTGTAATTTTGCAGCGAAAAATAAAAATATGCTGCGCAAGGGTGCGCGGGAATAGAGATAATGAATAAACATTTGCTTTATTAAGGATCAATTCAATCTTGTTATTAAGGATCAATTCAATGTTGGACAAATTGTAATGACTTTCCGAAATATTGCGAATGTCTGCACAACGAGTGTGGACTTTCTGCATATATATTGAACGAGTGTGGACTTTCTGCATATATATTGGAAGTCATGGGAGTCCAAACTCGAATTAACCAATATACAGAGGTTCGCACTTTTTTGTTTTAAGAAATGGAAAAAAAGTTCCTACATAAGATTCTTGTTGTTGCGCTTGTTTTGATGAGCGCAAGTTTGAGCGTGCAGGCAGAGGAGTTGTGTATGGAAGGGACGTTGCTGTTTCGGGAGGATTTTGGAGGGAACGATCCGAGTGATCCGGGTGTAAGTACGACTCCTGTACAGGGTATGAGTAGTGCCTACAGTCAGGTGACTAATCTGGCACCAAAAGGTAATTCGAATGATATGGGATCCGGTCATTATCTGGTGGCTAAGCAGGGATATAGAAACTCCACACTTACCGATTATTCTATTTGGCATATCATGGATGACCACACCTACCCCGGCGATAAGACGAGAGGCTATCTATTGGAGGTGGATGGTAAGGGTGGTACCGATGCTTTTTTCCAAACGACGATGAGCGGCTTATGTGCCGGATCAAAGCTCACCTTCTCTGCATATATAGCAAATCTGGAGACAGCGGGACAATATGCCAAATGGAAAAGAGAAGGACGCAATTCGGCCAATCCGAAAATATCATTTGTTATTACCAATCTGACCAACGGTGCTGAATTGGCGCGCTATAATTCCGACACAATCAGCCACGATTGGAGCAATTATCCTAAAAACTGGAGGGAGTCTGCAGATTGGCAGTTGGTGGGTATGACATTTATTGTGCCGGAAGGTGTCGAAACAGTAAAACTGAGTATTCATAATAATGTTTCTGCCAGTAACGGTAATGATTTTGCGTTGGACGATATTGAAGTGCGTCTCTGTGCGCCGCCGGTGTCGATAGAGGGCGAGGCGGAAGTATGTACGAATTCATCGGCATTTTTGACGACTAATTTTACGAATGATGGTACTTTTGCGGAGCCGGTAGAATATAAATGGTGGTTTTCGGCGGATAGCGTTACGTGGGCGGATTTGAGCACGACCACCCATATGCTCTCTAAACTCGCTGTACAAAAATCCGATTCCGGATGGTATAAGGTGGCGGTAGCCGGTGCAGGTAATATTGAAAGTGTTAACTGCCGTGCGGTGAGTGAACCCTTTAAGTTGAAGGTTGAGCCATGTGCGCCGGAACTCTGTATGGACGGGACGTTACTGTTTCGAGAGGATTTTGGCGGTAACGAGCCGAATGATCCGAGGGTGGGAACAACGCCGGTGAACGGAATGACGTACACCCAGTTGCTTACAGACGCATGGCGGAGTATGGGTTCCGGCAAATATCTGTTAACCAAATCGGGTTACTGTAACGGAGATACGTCGATGACTAATCTGCCGCAAAACAGAGGTTCTCAATGGCATTTACAAGACGATCATACTTATCCGAATGACAAAACAAGAGGATACTTATTGGAAATAGACGGAAAAGGTGGTAATTCCGCTTTTTATTCGACCACTATAGAAGGGCTTTGTGAAGGATCTCGATTGACTTTCTCTGCGTACGTTGCGAATGTGTTGACTTGGGGCATGTATGTAGGGCGTCCGGGAGTATACGCTTATCCACGGTTAAAGTTCGTGTTGTCGGACCCATCTAATAATGCGGAATTAGCGACCTACGATACCGGAGATATACCTTTTGACTCCGCTTTTATCAACGATTATAAGTGCTGGCAACAATCTGCTGAATGGCGATTGGTGGGTATGAATTTCACCGTTCCGCCCGGACAAAACAGAATCAAGTTAACCATCTATAATAACACCACCGGTACGACGGGTAACGATTTCGCCCTCGACGATATTGAGATACGTCTTTGTGCGCCGCCGGTGACGATTGAGGGAGAAGCGGAAGTATGTACGAATGAGGCAGCGACTTTGACTGCGCAGTTTACGAATGACGGTACTTTTGCGGAGCCGGTAGAATATAAATGGTTTTTTTCTGAGGATAGTGTATCGTGGGGGACGTTGAACGAGACATCGAAAGTGCTGAATCTATCGAATGTACATAAAGCCGATTCCGGTTGGTATCGGGTGGCTGTGGCAGGTGCGGATAATATTGAAAGTTTCAACTGCCGTGCGGTGAGTGCGCCGTTCTTGCTGAAGGTGAACGAGTGCGTAGAGCCACTCTGCATCGACGGGACACTCCTTTTCCGGGAAGATTTCGGAGGAAATGACCCGAACGATCCGGCGGTGAGTTCGCTGAGTGTACCGGGTATGAGTTCACAGTACCATAACTCTGGCAACAGCTTGGGTAGCGGTAATTATACCGTCCGTAAACAAGGCTGGCATAATGGTATCCAATGGCATCTACAGGACGACCATACCTATCCTGGAGACTATACACGAGGTTACCTTCTGGAGGTCGATGGACGAGGCGGCGCAGAGCCGTTCTACAGCAAGACCATAGACGGACTTTGCGCAGGAAGCAAACTAACCTTCAGCGCCTATGTGGTGAATGTACATTATGCGGGACAGTTGGATTATTTCGGCAGCAGTTATGTCTTTCCGCGCATGAAATTTGTGCTCAAGGACCCGACTACCGGCGCCGTCTTGGCCGAGAAATCCACCGGCGACATCCAGCCCGATTGGCGGTACGGCACGCCGGAGACTTGGAAATACGCGCGGGATAACCAGTTATCGGCTGAATGGCAGTTGATTGGTATGAACTTCGTGGTTCCCGATGGTATCGAGTCTATTCAGATGTATATCTACAATGACGTCGCTCACAATGGATCCGGCAATGACTTTGCGTTGGACGACATCGAGATCCACCTCTGCGCACCGCCGGTGACGATAGCAGGAGAGTCGGAAGTATGTACAAACACCTCTACGACCCTCACCGCTAATTTCTCGAACGACGGTACGTTTGCCGAACCATTAGAATACAAATGGTGGCACTCGACGGATAGCATCACATGGACAGAAAGACCCGATTTCATCGGTAAAAATCCGAGTATCGATGCTATCCAAAAAGCCGATTCGGGATGGTACAAAGCAGCCGTCTCCGGAGACGGAAATATCGAGAGCGTTAACTGCCGTGCGGTGAGCGAATCTTTCCGGCTGAGAGTGAACGAATGTGAGCCGCCGGAACCGCCCGTAGAAGAACTTTGTATGGACGGCATACTCCTTTTCCGAGAGGACTTCGGCGGCAATGATCCGAACGATCCGATAGTAGGCACAGATCGCGTATCGGGAATGGATTATTCGCGTTACACCCAGCGTCTGAATGCAGATCATGTGACCGGTCAGGCGGGTCTGTTCTGGCTTATCAAATCCGGATACTACCATGCCGACACGACGCGAGGCAGGGATCCGATGAAAAATCACAGCAACTGGTATTTGCAGGACGACCATACCTATCCGAACGACAAGACGCGCGGCTATCTCCTTGAGATTGACGGTATGGGCGGTACGGCTCCGTTCTACTCGACCGTCGTACATGGTGTTTGCCCGGGAACGAGACTGACGTTCAGCGCGTACGTGGCGAATGTAAACAAGGCCTCCAATTATATCGATGGTGTGCACGCACGTATTTACCCCAAACTGAAATTCGAGATAGCGGACGCCAAGACGCACACTGTGTTAGGCAGTCACAGCACGGGCGACATTCCTTACGACCCGGATTTGACGGTCAATACCGACTTCTGGTACTCGTCCAAATGGTACTTGCACGGAATGACGTTTACGATGCCTGAAGCGGTAGATTCGATACGTCTGACGATTTACAACGACGTTATGAATAACGGCGCGGGTAATGATTTTGCGTTAGACGATATAGAGATTCGTCTTTGCATGACACCGGACACGATACGGACGGACACGACGGTGTGCGACACGCTTCAGCAGATCGCATGGCGCGGAAAGGAGTATGCCGTTGCGGATACTCTGCGGGATACGGTATATAGTCACTGCGGGTTTGATAGTATTTACTATGAGTTACACGTAGCCACGAAGCATTGCGAACCGCCTTGCCCGGATATGGTTACCATCACCACAGACACCACGGTTTGCGACACCTTGATGCCGTACCGCTGGCGGGATACGCTGTTTACAGAACCTGCTACCTATGAGATTTTGTATAAGAACGAACGGGGCTGTGACAGTTTGATCCGTGTACTGACTCTTAATACCCAGATCTGCTGTCCGAAGAGGGTAACTATTACGGTGGATACGGTGGTTTGCGACACGCTGATGCCGTACCGCTGGCGGGATACGCTGTTTACAGAACCTGCTACCTATGAGATTCTGTATAAGAACGAACGGGGCTGTGACAGTTTGATCCGTGTACTGACTTTAGGTATACAAGTGTGTTGTCCCAATGTGGTGACTATTACCGCTGACACCACGGTTTGCGACACTTTGATGCCTTTTACGTGGACGATAGGCGGTCAGACTTTTGTGTTTGAACAAGCAGAGACGCAAGAACGGGAAATGCCACACCCGAAATGGACGGAGTGTACCGGTACGAACTATGTGCTGCGTCTGGATACGTTCCATTGCGAGAAATTGTGGCAGATCATCGTCAATAAATACAACTGGCAGTTGTTGTTGGATAATATGAGTTTGTCTCGTTTCTTTCCTCAAAACGGTGCGCGTACGTATCAATGGTACAAGAACGAAGTCCCGATACCCGGTGCTAACGGCGATGACTACAGCGAGCAGAACGAGCTCTGCGGACGATTCCAACTGCGGGTAGAGATGGATAATGGTCAGACGATCTGGTCGAATATCTTGGAGATCGGAAAATCACAGGTAGAAGAGCCGATTCGCGTGCGGATTTACGATAGTCATGGTGTACCGGTGCAGGAAAACCAAGTGGCACACGGAGTGTATCTCTACCGCTATGAGCAGGGAGATCGGAAATGGACGGAGAAGAGACTGATACCATGAGAAGACTGCTCTACATACTGATGTTTTTGCCGCTGATGGTTCATGCGGAACACCTGTTTGAGATGGGTGTCCACGGCGGTGTGGCAGGTTGGTCGTCGCAGCCGATATATGTCAAAAAACAGGTCGGTTTCAACGGCGGTGCGCAGCTCTATTATGATTTTCTCTCGTCGCATGTGATCGGTTTTCGTACCGGTCTTACGTTTGACTGCCACCAAGCCGGATTTGGGAGGAAAGCGTACGAGGATCATTACTCGACGATCGATGTGGAGGATCAGCAGATGGATATCGCTTATACGATCGGCAGCCTCAGCGAGCGCTATACGACCTGGTCGTTCGGCGTACCGTTGCAGTTGGCGTTTTCAAAGAAAAACGTTCTGTTCTTGGCAGGTGCAAAGGCCGTTTTCCCGATGACAACGAATTGGAAACAAACGGTGAATAATGCCGCGCTCGCGGTGTCTTATCCGGAATACGACAACCGTGTGGAAGAGTCGTATCCGCTGGCCGCTTCGCGGGATTTTGCCATGACGCAAGCCGGTAAGATAGCCCTTCCGAAAGTGCAGTGGTGGTTGACGATGGAGTTGAGTTATGTGCTTCTGCTAAACAGTTGGGCGAGCAACGTGCGTTCGTATCTGATAGTGGGCGCGTATTTCGACTACTGTTTTACCAAATACAAACCGACGCAGAGCGATGCCGCAAGTCTGATCATGCTGACCGATACCCGTGAGGGTTTTCCGCTCCAGCGGCTCCTAACGCCGGTCATGGAAGGCAATCGCCAAGGTCGCAAACTGGTGAGCGATTGTACCCTCTTCGATGTGGGGATTAAGGTTTCCTATGCCCTCACGCCCTATAACCCTCAACGGCGTTCTTCTCATTCTTGCAATTGTCTCTAAATTGCTTGAATTTCCTTGTTTTCTGCTATAAAATAGTACATTTTCTTGCATATATCAAAAAAAAGTAGTACCTTTGCAGCGGATTTTAATTGAATATCCGAAGTTGTACTTCCGATTTTTAAAGAAAAAAATACAATATGATTACTCGTTATTATCAGTTAAACAACGAATTAGAAGGTAGTGTATTCCTCTTTGGAGCACGTCAGACCGGAAAAAGTACATTTCTAGAGTCACAGTTTCCTGATGCCGTGTATATCGACTTGTTGGATGCCAAGTTGCGTCGACGTTTTCGTGTCAAGCCGGAATTGCTGTATGAAATGTTGCAGGACAAAGAGGATGGAAGCATCGTAGTGATTGACGAGATACCGCTTGTGCCAGAACTGCTGAACGAAGTACACCGCCTTATCCAGAAGAAAGGTCTGCGCTTTGTCCTATGCGGCAGTAGTGCGCGCAAACTTAAGCGTAAAGGCAACAATACCTTAGGCGGTCGAGCCTTACCTTGCTATTTTTACCCCTTCGTGAGCGCGGAGATAGCGAACTTGGATCTGGACAAAGCCTTGCTGTATGGAATGTTACCCCCTCATTACTTGGCGAAGAAACCCGAACGGTTATTAGACGGATATATTGATGTCTATCTACGTGAAGAGATAAAAGAAGAATCGTTGGTGCGGAACTTAGACGCATTTGAGCGCTTTATGGAAGTGGCAGCTACTTGCGATGGGGATATCGTGAACTACGAGAACATAGCCAATGATTGCCAAGTAAGCGCCAAGACGGTAAAAGAGTATTTCAGTATTTTGTCGGATACTTTAATTGGTTATACCATTCCTGCCTATACCAAGGTGGTGAAACGCAAAGTAGTACAAGCCCCCAAGTTCTATTACTTTGATGTGGGCGTATATAACCATCTGCTGAACCGTACTTCTTTAGCTCCCGGCACATCGGAATACGGACATTGCTTCGAACATTTCGTGATACAGGAACTGATGGCTTATATAGGTTATACCCACAACCGCAAGAAACTGAGTTATTGGCATACGTATAACGGAAAGGAAGTGGATGCCGTTATCGGCGACGCAGAGATCGGTATTGAGATTAAATCAACTGAAGAGGTGCAAAGCAAGCATATGAGTAACTTCAAAGAATATAGTGAAGAGTTTCCGGATAGCCGCTGTATCGTTGTGTCTCGTGATCCGATTACACGTCGCGTAGGAAATATAGAAGTGATCTATCTCTTTGATTTCCTCCGTATGCTTTGGAAAGGCGAGTTGTTCTAACAAACGTCTCGTGAAAAGGGCCTTTCGGGGCTCTTTTTTGCTTTTTTATTTGCGTATATCAAAAAAAAGTAGTACCTTTGCGGCGGCAAAGGTGAAACAAATGATTTTTAAATTTATATTTGTATGAAAAAATTTACCCTTTTTCTAATGCTGGCTGCTATGTGCATGCCGCAGTTTGTGAACGCGCAAGAAAAACAGGATCCTCCTTTGTGGTTTACAACGGAAGACATTGAAGTGTATATCGGTTACACGCTGGATGCTTCGCAGTTTTTATACAACCCAGAGAACCTGCCTATTACCTGGCATTCAAGTGATGAGAGCGTATTCACAGTGGACGAGAACGGTGTGATCACAAGTATCGCTCCTAATATGGTATCCGCATGGGTGGAAGTTTCCTTCGCGGGAAATGACGAGTACTGGAATACGATTGCAGGTATGGAACCCGGCGCACGCGTGTGGGTTAAAGATGAATACCCGCTTTCGATTGGTGAATACAAAGTAACTCCAGACGATGCAGCTTCTTTCTGGGGTGGCAATATGAGCTTTGATCCGGTTACCAGCACCCTCACCATGACGAATGTGGAACTCAACGGTGTAGATATCAAGTGGGATCACATTTCTCCGCTTACCATCAATCTCATTGGTGAAAACAAAGCCGTAAACGGCAGTCTGGACGCACAGAAGCTGATCCTTACCGGCGGTGGTTCGTTCGAACAGAATTATGTACTCTATGCGGATTCGCTCGTTATCGACAGCGCTTCGCTGAGCGTAGAGGTAGCTTTCAATACGAATTCATCGATGGATTACACGTTTAGTATCAACAAACTTTCCATCATCAATCATGGTCATTTCTATGCATGTATATCGGCAAATGAAGACAATATTTTAGGCGAGTATGACCACGTCGGATTCGTGAACGAAGAACTCCACTTCGGCGAAGGCATCGACTATATTGTTTCCTATTATCCGCCAGTATGGGTACGCGATGCATTATCGGAGGAAAATGTGATGAGTGTTTGGAAGAGAGACATGTTCAATAACGCCTTCTTCTGGAATATCGAAGAAACGTATATTCTCCTTCGCGGCGCGTTGGAAATCGGTTACGTAGGCGCTCCGGTGCATGTACTGCCTGACTATGAACCGACGGAGCTCACCTTCGACGACATGTCGGCAAATGCCGGTTTGATGGCGGTTAATCTGGGTGCGAACGACGAACTCACAGAGGGAGAGGATGGTAATGTTTACCTCAAGACGCCGGTAACCATCCCCGATGAAGCAATAGACACGATTTTGGCTAATTATACGCCGGATGAAGCGGTGTACCAAAACAACCTTCCGGGTATCACCGTCAAACTGCCGGAAGGTCGAGGTACTATGGAATTGGATATCAACATTGATCCAGGTTGGGTTTTATGGTGTAGAGAACCGGGTGAAAACCTCTTCAACATCGATTATGTGGTAGGATATCGTTGCTGGTTCTCTAACCTCCAATATTATAACCTGCATGAGTCCTTGGCCCACTTCTTTGTTCGCCCGGCTAGCTCAGGCGCACCTGTACGCAAAGCGGTGATGGACGAGTTGATGACCGGTGTTACCATCTGGGCTATCAAAGTTATTCCGGCAGAGAATAGCGGATCCGGCGTAGAGGGCATCGAAGCATCTGATCGTCTTAACGGAGCGCAGAAGATTCTCCGCGACGGACAGCTTCTTATCGAACGTGACGGCAAGATGTACCATGTTACCGGTGCACGGGTAAGATAATGAATAAGCTCGCGCAGATCATAACGAAAATTATTGATTTCTTCTATATCCCCTTCCGCAAGATCATGCCGGAACAGCTGTTCCGATATGCCGCCTGCGGAGGGGGTAATCTCGTGCTCGACTGGATACTTTATTTCCTGATCTATAACTTTGTTATAGGGCACGAGATTGTCAATTTGACATTGGATATTGGACATTGGACAATAGAGCAAGCCATAACGCCGCATATCGCGACGTTGTGTATCGTCTTTCCGATCACGTTGCTGACCGGTTTCTGGTTGCAGAAATACGTCACCTTCACCACTTCGCAACTTAACAGCTGGCGCCAATTGAGCCGGTATATCTTCATCGTGGGCGTCAATCTGGCGATCAACTATTTCGGCCTCAAACTGTGCGTGGAAATATGGGGATGGTACCCGACGCCATCGAAGATGGTGATCACCATTATCACGGTGGCAATTAGTTATTTTGGGCAAAAATATTACACCTTTCGCACAAAAAAGGGCTAAAATTCGCAGAAAAGTGACATACACTCTTGTGTATGTTATTTTTTTTTTGTACCTTTGCAGCGTAAAAACGAAAAGTATGCATAAAAATCAACCATAAATACATTACAGCCATGTTACACAAATTATGTTCACAGCTCCACACGGAGGTATCGGACATGCCGTTCAAGGTGTCTGATACGTTTATTGAAGAGAACCAAGTAGTAGCCGTATTGTCCGGAGGTACCGAGGCATTGTTTGTTGATCTGGTTCGCGAGAAACAGATTGACCTCAAACGCCCGGTTTATCTGATGGTCAGTGCGTTCAGTAACTCGCTGCCTGCCGCGCTTGAGATCCTGAGTTTCATTCGCCAGCGCAAGGGTATCGCGAAGATCATGCAACACCCGACCGATATCATCTTCCCCGATGCCAGCGAGACCGAGTCTCTGACCCGTCAGCCGCTGGAGAAAGTGCTACATAACGATAAGAAAATGCGTCTCGGCGTGCTCGGTAAATCATCTGACTGGCTCATTGCTTCGCAGGTAGATTACAAGCAGGTGCTGGAGAAAATGAACACCGAGATGGTGGACATCCCGTTCGAGGAGTTGTCCAGTCTGGGCGAAGTGGACCCGGGTATGAAGGGTGCTGAGGCGATCTACGAGCGCGTCAAAGAGATCGTGCAGAAATATAAACTCGACGGTATTACGATCCGTTGCTTCGATCTGTTTACGACTTGTAAGAACACCGGCTGTCTGGCAGTGTCCAAGCTCAACGACTTTGGTATTCCTACCGGTTGCGAGGGCGATGTCCCGGTGCTGCTGACGATGATGGCTTGTAAGAAACTGACGGGTGAGCCGGCATGGATGGCCAACCCCGCACGTATCCAATCGGACGGCCAGATCCTGCTCGCCAAGTGTACGATCGCGCTGTCGATGACCGAGAAGCATGAGTTCACGAACCATTTCGAGTCCGGTATCGGTGTCGCTATCCACGGTGAGTTGGCTCCGGGCGACTACACGCTCGTCAAGTTGAGCAATGATATGAATCGCCTCTTGGCGGTGAACGTCAAAGTGACGCGCTGCCAGTTCGAGCAGAACATGTGCCGCACGCAGGTTTGGATCCAATCGACCCCGATCGTCAGCCAGTACCTGCTGACCTCGCCGCTGTCGAACCACCATATCCTCATCAAGGGCCATCATGCCGCTAAATTCTGGAGAGAATAAGTATGCTATTGAATATTTTATCTTCTGAGATGCATAAAGAAAAACTGGATCTGCCTTTCGAGTTGGATCCGGCTTTTCTGAAATCCCATCAGGTAGTCGCCGTACTGACCGGCGGCACGGAGTCTAAGTTCGTCCATCTGGTAGAAGACGGCTTGATCGATCTGCACCAGCCAGTTTACCTCATGGTCAGCGGACACAGTAACTCGCTCGCCGCTTCGCTGGAGATCCTCAGTTATATCCGCCAGCACAAGGGCGTGGGTAAGGTCATGATGTCGGCCGACGACACCGAGATCCCTGAGGTAGCCGAGACGGCAAGTCTGACGGCTGCGCCTACGGACGCGCTCCTGCATAGCGACAAGCCGCTGCGGCTCGGCGTGGTAGGCAAACCCTCCGACTGGCTCATCTCGTCAGCGGTGGACTACAAAGAGGTGCTCAAACGGATGAACATCGAGCTCGTAGACATCGACATTGAGGAAGTGAAGTCGATCGGTATCGTGCACCCCGGTATGCCGGGCGCGGAGGCAATCTATCAGCGCCTCAAAGAGCTGGTGGTCAAGAACAACCTCCAGGGTGTCACCCTCCGTTGCTTCGACCTGCTGACCACCGTTAAGAACACCGGCTGCATCGCCCTCAGCAAACTGAACGACGAGGGTATTCCGGCTTCCTGCGAAGGCGATATACCGACCCTGCTCACGATGATGCTTTGCAAGAAGATCACCGGCGAGCCCTGTTTCCAGGTCAACCCCGCACGTATCCAAGCCAACGGCGAGATGCTCTTTGCGCATTGTACGCTGCCGCTGAAGATGACGGAGAAGCATGAGTACACCACCCATTTCGAGTCGGGTATCGGTGTGGCGATCCACGGCGACCTGCCAACCGGTGACTACACGCTTGTCAAGATGAGCGGCGACATGCAACGGCTGCTGGCAGTCGATGTGGAGCTCGAGCGTTGTCAGTTCGAGGCCAACCTCTGCCGCACCCAGGTTTGGATCAAAGCGACACCGGAAGTGAGTCAGTACTTCCTCACCGCCCCCATCCATAACCACCACATCCTCATCCGCGGTCACCATGCATCGGAATTTAGAAAATAACAAATATCAAATCTAAAATTTAAAATATAAAATTTATTTTATTATGGTATCTTACAAAGAATTAGGCCTTGTCAACACCCGTGAGATGTTTGCAAAGGCAATCAAGGGAGGCTATGCTATCCCGGCATTTAACTTCAACAACATGGAGCAACTCCAGGCGATCATCAAAGCAGCTGCTGAGACCAAGTCTCCGGTGATCCTCCAGGTATCGAAAGGTGCACGTAACTATGCGAACCAGACCCTGCTTCGTTACATGGCTCAGGGTGCTGTAGAGTACGCTAAGGAGCTCGGTTGGGAGCACCCGCAGATCGTGTTGCACCTCGACCACGGAGACAGCTTCGAACTCTGCAAATCTTGCGTGGACTTCGGTTTCTCGAGCGTGATGATCGATGCTTCGTCCCTTCCGTACGAAGAGAACATCGCCCTGACGAAGAAAGTGGTTGAGTATGCTCACCAGTTTGACGTTACCGTAGAGGCTGAGCTCGGTGTATTGGCAGGTGTAGAGGACGAGGTTTCGTCTGCTGTCAGCCACTATACGAAGCCGGAAGAGGTCGTTGATTTCGCTACCCGCTCGGGCTGCGACAGCCTCGCTATCTCCATCGGTACCAGCCACGGTGCGTATAAGTTCACTCCGGAGCAGTGCACCCGTGACCCGAAGACCGGTAAACTCGTTCCGCCCCCCTTGGCATTCGACGTTCTCGACGCTGTGATGGAGCAACTCCCGGGCTTCCCCATCGTGCTGCACGGTTCGTCTTCCGTTCCGCAGGAGTATGTGGACATGATCAACTCGCTCGGCGGCAAGCTGCCTGATGCAATCGGTATTCCCGAGGAGCAACTCCGCAAAGCTGCCAAGAGCGCTGTCTGCAAGATCAATATCGACTCCGACAGCCGTCTCGCCTTCACCGCTGCTGTACGTAAAGTCCTCACCGAGAAACCGGGTGAGTTCGATCCGCGTAAGTACTGCGGTTTAGCACGCGACTTCATGGAGGATCTGTACAAGCACAAGATCATCGATGTGCTGGGTTCGAACGGCAAAGCAGAATAAACACATTTATTCATTTACACATTTTCATATTTTCGCATTGAAATGCAAGAAGAGGAGTTAAAAGAACGCTTTCGTCAATTCTCTTTGAGAATCATTCGAATGGTGGATGCTATGCCTCACACTATTTCGTCCTTAGCCATCGCTAAGCAGGTAGTGCGTTCAGGTACTTCTCCAGCCGCCAATTACCGCGCTGCTTGTATTGCTAAATCGGAAAAAGACTTCGTCAATAAATTAAAAATTGTTGAAGAAGAAATAGACGAAACATCTCATTGGCTGAGTATAATTATTGATGCTGAAATACTTCCTAAATCCCGCGTAGAGCCTCTCTATAACGAAAGTACGGAGTTATGTAAGATAATTACAAAATCTATCAGTACATACAAAATCAATAGAGATATTATTCCTCCAAAGGAAGGAAACTAGCCACTGCGAAAAATATAAATGTGAAAAAATAAGAAAATGAGAAAATGTTAAAATATATGACCGCCGAAGAAGCGGCGGAATTGATACAACATGGTGACGTCTTGGGTATGGGTGGTTTTACTGCCACCGGAGTGCCCAAGGCGGTTCCTTTTGCGCTCGCACAACGTGCCGAGAAACTGCACGAGCAGGGTATCCCCTTCCGCATAGGACTCGAGACCGGTGCGTCGATGGGCGACAGCTGTGACGGTGCTTTGGCACGTGCACACGCCGTCGAGTTCCGTACCCCGTACCAGTCCAATAAATCCATGCGCGAGGAGATCAATGCCGAGGGTACCCACTATTTCGACATGCACCTCAGCCACATGCCGCAGGACATCCGTTACGGCTTCCTTCCCAAGCCCAAATGGGCGATCATCGAGGCTTCCTATGTAGGCGAAGACGGTACCATCGTGCCGGCAGCCGGTATCGGTATCATGCCGACCATCTGCCGCATGGCGGACAAGATCATCGTCGAGCTCAATGAGATGTTCCCCGCTTCGATGCGCGGCATGCACGATCTCTACGAGCCCCTTGACCCGCCCCAGCGCCGCGAGATACCTATCTACAAGCCCTCTGACCGCTGCGGCTCTGATCATATCAAGGTCGATCCCGCGAAGATTGCCGCGGTCGTCAAGACCAACCGTCCGAACGAGATCCCGGCTTTCACGCCGGTCGATGAGACGACCGCCAAGATCGGTGCGAACGTAGCAGCTTTCCTTGAGGCAGAGATGAAAGCGGGACGTATCCCGAGCTCCTTCCTGCCCATCCAGAGTGGAGTAGGTAACGTAGCCAACGCCGTGCTCGGCGAACTGGGCAAGAACCCCAATATCCCGCCGTTTGAGATGTACTCCGAAGTCATCCAAGACTCCGTCGTGGACCTCATCAAAGCCGGACATTGTAAGTTCGCTTCGGGCTGCTCGCTGCGGCTCGTCGAGTCCAAGATGGCCGAAGTGCTCGCGGACCTCGATTTCTACCGCGACAAGCTCTTGCTCCGTCCGCAGGAGACATCGAACAGCCCCGAGATAGCACGCCGTCTGGGTATCATCGCCATCAACACAGCGTTGGAAGCGGATATCTACGGTAACGTCAACTCGACCCACGTCTGCGGCGTCAAGATGATGAACGGTATCGGCGGTTCCGGCGACTTCGCCCGTAACTCCTACCTCTCTATCTTCACCACCGCCTCTACGGCCAAGAACGGCGCTATCTCGTCTATCGTGCCGATGGTGACCCACCTCGATCACTCCGAGCACTCTGTCAAGGTGCTCGTTACCGAGCAGGGTGTAGCCGATCTGCGTGGTAAGAGTCCGCGTCAGCGTGCCGAAGAGATCATCAATAACTGCGTGGCTCCGGAGTACCGCGAGATGCTGCGTGACTACCTCAAGATCGCCCGTCACGGTCAGACCCAGCACGAGCTCTCTTGCGCCTTCGCAATGCACGAGGAGTTCCTCAAGTCCGGCGATATGCGCAATACCAAATGGGAGAATTATAAGCGCTAAAACATGAAACGAACGGTCCGTTATATCCTGTGTCTGAGCCTGCTGGCAGCGATGTCAGCCATGAGCCATGCCGAGTCCAAAGAGGACTTCCTTAACCGCCGCAGCGAGCTGCGGGTCGGATGGGGCGATCAGCTCTTTGAGACCCTGATGTGGCGCAATCCCTCTTATACCATCACCTACATGCCTACCGATCAGCTGTACGGCTATAAGGAGAACCACCGGTACTACCAGCACCTATGGATCGAGTACCAATGGCGCTTCTACCACTGGCTCAGTTTCGGCGGCATGATCGACGGTAGCGGGGTCAGCTGGGACGATGTGACACGCAACGGAGCAGGCGTAGAGATCAACCGCGTCAAAGACCGGCATTTCTACAACCTCGTCTTCATGCCTACCGTTCGATTCACGTATTTCCACCATCCGAATGTCAATCTCTACTCCGGCTTAGGGGTAGGGCTTGACATTAACGGAGGGACGGAAACGAACCTCAAAGGCAAGCATACTGACGTCGGCGCAGCGGTCCAGATTACCGTCATCGGCATCAGTGCCAATTACGACCGGTGGTTCTTTACCTTCGACCTCGGAGGACTGACCGCCCTTAAAAATACCAATGCCATTTATATGGCTTGTTCACGAATGTTAAATGTAGGAATAGGTGCGCGCTTCTAAATACATATTCTTTGTTATGGCAGTCCTGCTCACGGCCTGTCATATACGCGATGATGAGTTTGTGGATTTCGCGAACGCAGAAGCCGCCAAAGGCTTGGCTTTCAAGGTCATCGCCCAACACGAGACAGGTCTCGAGAACGGCCTGCCTGCTAACTGTTATCTTCCCGACGGCACGCCGGTGAACGACTATACGGACGACTCGGAAGAGGGTCCGCAAGAGCGCAAAGCCAGTAGTGTCACCGGCGCTGCGATCCTGCAGCAACTCCTTAAGTTCGGCAATCAGAACCGTGTCACGGAGATTGTCGGAACCTACCCCAGTATCGATGTGAACTGGGATACCGTCACCCTGTCCGGTAAGGTCATGCTACCTGCCGGCCAACGCCCCAAGAGACTTATCCTCGTCAGCCATTATACGATCTGCTCCAACGCCGAAGCACCCTCTAACTGCTTCTCGCTCGAGGGCATACTCGTCCGCATGGGCTACGGTCTGATCATACCCGATTACATGGGCTACGGTGTCACCGCCAAACAGGTGCACCCGTACCTCGTCATGGACCTCACGGCACGTAACGTGCTCGATATGTACCACGCCGTCAAACCCTGGCTCAAAGCCGTCGGCATGGAACCCGAGCAGCCGGAGATCATGCTCATGGGCTATAGCCAGGGCGGCGCCAATACGATGGCAGTCGAGCACCTCATAGAGACCGAGTACTGGGCCGATGGAGACCCCCAGCAGGTCAAAATCCACCGCGTCTTTGCCGGGGGCGGACCTTACGATGTCAAGGCGACCTACGAGCGCTTCGTCAACACCGACACCGCCTCTTATCCCGTCGCCGTGCCCCTCGTCGTACAGGGCATGATCCTCGGTAATAACCTCGATATCAAGATGACCGACCTCATGCAGCCCTGGCTCTACGACCACCTCGACGAATGGGTCAACTCCAAACGTTATACCTCCGGACAGATCAACGGACTCATCGGCACCAAGGTCACCCACGAGATGCTTACCGACGAGGCGATGGACCAGACCTCATGGAAAGTGTCGGAGCTCCAGAAAGCAATGGTGCAGAACTCCATCACGTCCTATAACTGGATCCCCGAAGCACCGGTCTATATCGCACACTCGATGGACGACGAGACCGTGCCTTTCGCCAACGCGGCACATGCCAAATCCAAATGGAGCAACGCCAATATTACCTATAACTTCGGACACTATGGCGGACACGTCCAGACCTGCCTCCGCTTCATCTACTCTGTCCAGTCGCTCCTCGAGCAGGAAGAGGAAGAAAGGAGGCAGTATGAGTAAGTCTAACAGCGCTCTGCGCGGTCTAACAGCACAGCGGTCTTACAGGCGATTTATCGCCGGTCTTACAGTGCTAACGGTCATAGCGCTTTGCGCTCTATCCTGCAACCCCGATGCCCAGTACGAGACCAAGGACGTGGCGATCACTATCTCGCCTTCCACCATCTCGGCGGCGTATATCGAGTGCTCTTTTACCACCGACAAAGAGGCTTATTACCTCATTGCCTGCGAACCCGCGCAGCCCGGTGTCAACCCCATGGAGCACCAGAAACCCTTCATGATGCTCGCCCTCGATTCTGCCAACACCGAGTACATCAACTGGCGCCACGACCAACTCACGGCCGGGGAGTTTAATATCGCGCCTTACTCCAGCCATTGCCTCCAGTACGGTAACATCGACCATTTCTTCACCAACCTCATCCCCGATACCGACTACTGGATATACGCTTTCGTCGTCGATCCGGAGAAGATACAGCCTGCCGGCAAGCTCTTCATGCAGAAGGTCCGCACCAAGAAGACCAGCGTCGTCGATGTGCATTTCGAGTACCGCATCA
The DNA here is from genome assembly GCA_946187695.1 of uncultured Bacteroidales bacterium. Taxonomy (GTDB): domain Bacteria; phylum Bacteroidota; class Bacteroidia; order Bacteroidales; family Paludibacteraceae; genus Colicola. The sequence goes on along the minus strand of CAMHSB010000001.1, from coordinate 124,879 downwards.
GAGGCTACTGGGATTATATCTACCCCCTCAACCCGGGCGGTAAGATCAATAACCACTTCCCCTATCTGGCAGCTACCGTGGACAGCCTCACGCTCGTCGACTACTGGGACGGTATATCTCCCGAACAGTATTTCACCGATTATTTTCAGGCCATCGCCGATGTCAACGCCAAGGATCAGATCCGTTACGGCGTACAGGTCGTTTACAACGACGGCTATAATACCAAAGAACTGTTCGAACTCGGTCATACGTATTACACCGCCATCGTCTCTTTTGACGGCCACATCGGATTCGATGTCATCTATCGCTTCACCTGGACCGGCGAAGAGATGGAGGCCTATTTCAAACCTACCCAAAGTATAGTTAAGTAACATGAAAAGAATAGCTTTTTTAATGACCATCGGGCTGCTGGCTACGGCGATCTATGCGGCGGACATGCCCGCACAGGGATTCGGTCTCCATATCGGCTATGCCCAGCCGACCTATCGGCTCAATGATGCCAACGAGAGCCTGGCGAAAGACTCCCTCGTCAACCGTACCCAACTCCACGGCTTCAAGATCGGTGCCTCTTACGACGCCAGCATCATCAAGGGCTTCGGCTCGACCATCGGTATCAATTATGTCTTCGGTGCCGCCCGTACCGAGTGGAAGACCTCTTCCCAAACGATCGGACAGTACCCCATGTACCGCAGTCAACTCTACTACCACGCCCTCGAGGTCTTCGTCGATTGGCAGTATAAGTTCGAGGTAGCACAAGAGACCTATCTCATGCTCTATACCGGGCCCAAGATCCAATGCGGACTCTCCTATAAGAAGAAAGCCCAGCAGGATTATTTCGATAACATCACCGCTTATCCGGAGGGCGACAACGACCTCTTTGACGATAACGAACCTAACGAGGATCTGCAGCGACTCAACGTCACCTGGGGCATCGGTGCCGGTTTTCAGTACCAACGCTATTTCATTCGAGGTGGATATGACTTCGGTCTCATCAATCCCTACAAAAACCGCCAGTTCACCGCCGCAGACGGCACGCTCATGGACCGCAACACCCGCGGACGACTCGACTCCTGGGAGATCAAAATCGGCGCGTATTTATGGTATAATAAATAATCTATGGAACTACTGCTTTTGTTTTTATTCGGTGCGATGGGCATCAGTTTCCTCTGCTCGGTATTGGAATCGGTGCTCATGACTACCACCTACAGCTATATCAACTTACGCGAAGAAGAAGGATATGCGCCCGCGAAGCTCATGAAAGCCTATAAGGACGACACCAGTCGTCCCCTCGCTGCCATCCTCTCCCTCAACACCATCGCCAACACCATCGGTGCAGCAGGTGTCGGTATGCAGGTCACAGCCGTCTTCGGATCCAAGTGGTTCGGACTCATGTCTGTCATCACCACCCTCCTCATCCTCATCTTCTCCGAGATCATTCCTAAGGTCATCGGTACCACCTATTGGCGCCAGCTCATGGGCTTTACCGCGCGCACGATACGCGCGCTCATCTTTATATTATATCCCTTCGTCCTCCTCGTCGAACTCATCACCAAGGCTTTCCCCGATAACGAGGATGATCCTACTGTCTCCCGCGAGGAGGTGCTCGCTATGGTCAACGTGGGCGAGGAAGAGGGCGTCGTCGATGAGGATGAGAATAAGATCTTCACCAACCTCATGCGACTCGACTCGATCCATGCCTACGATGTCATGACTCCGCGCGTCGTGGCGAAGATAGCCCCCGAGAACATGACCCTCCGCGCTTATTACGATAACGATGAGTACGACCATTTCTCCCGTATACCCCTCTATAAACCCGAGGCACCCGAGTATATCACCGGCTACGTCCTCCGTAACGACGCCCTCGAGGAACTCACCGAGGACCATTTCCGCAAGACCCTCGGAGGCATCAAAAGAGCCCTGCCCGCTTTCGATCAGGACCTCACACTCGGCGTCATCTTCGACTCCATGCTCAAGCAGAAGAGCCAGATCGCACAGATCATAGACGAGTACGGCATGTTCGTCGGCATCCTCACCCTCGAAGATATCATCGAGACCATCTTCGGACTCGAGATCATCGACGAGAACGATACCGTCATCGACATGCAGCAGTATGCACGAGACAGATGGGAACAAAGACAGAAAAAATACAAGAAAGTTGAAGTTAAAGAGCAACATACAGATCCTGAACAAGAAGGCGAAGTTTGAGTACATCATCCTTGACCGCTATACGGCGGGGATGCAACTCTTCGGCACCGAGATCAAGTCCATCCGCGAGGGCAAAGCATCCCTCGTGGACGCCTATTGTGCCGTCGAGCACGGCGAGATGTACGTCAAGCAGATGCATATAGCCGAGTACCGCTTCGGCTCCTACGCCAACCATGAGGTCAAACGTGACCGCAAGCTGCTACTCCAGCGACGCGAGATACGCAAACTCGAGAAAGCTACCAAGGACACCGGTAAGACCATCATCCCCCTGTGCCTCTTTATCAATGAGAAAGGACTGGCAAAAATGGAGATTGCCCTCTGCCAGGGTAAACATACCTACGACAAACGCCAAGCCCTCCGCGAGGCTGACGACAAACGCCAAATCGACCAAATCCGCAAACTCTCCTCCCTCCGCTAACGCTCTTAACGCAGCACGTAAGTGCGCAGCCACGCATCAATATCCTCTATCTCTGAGTTGATATGTTTACGGACGATCTGCCTTCTATGGTAGATTGTTTGTTTTTGTACGTTCAGCACGATAGACATATCGTTGTCGGAGGCACCGATGATGGATAGAATAGCGAACTGCATATCCGATTCGGTCAGTTCCGGATACTCCGCGCGCAAGCGACTGATGGCGCCATCTAAGGCTTTATCAATCGAAGCAATCAGTTCGTCCAGACTCTCTTTGCTCATCGTCAGTTGCTCATCGCGGTAGGTCTGCAGCCATTTCGGGAACTCTACTTCGTTGCCGCGCATTCGCTGCATCTCTATCTCGCGGGTGAGGTTTACTTTCTGCTGAAGCCGTTCCAACGCCAATTGTAACTGCTGTACGTACTTGTCCCGCAAGGCCTCTAACTGTCTTGCTTGTTCACGACGTCGTTGCTGCCAATACCTCCAAAGGACGATAAACAGCACCAGAACGACCGCTAACAATAGTACCAGCACAAACGAGATCTTGCGTTGCCATTGTCGTTCACGTTGTGCCTCTTCGGCGCGTTGTTGCTCGCGTGCGACATCATAATGTAAGGAAAGCGCGTACGTGCGTGCGCCCGCGTCGCGCTGCAGCTCGTCTATCTTGCGATCATACAAATCCAACAACACGCTGTAGGCCGTGTCGGCTTGTCCGCGTTGACGGAGGATCTTGCTGTTCAGATACGCATAACTTTGTTCGAACCAATAGGCGTAGGCAGAGTCGGTAGGTTGTAAGTGCTCCAGATAATAGGCGGCAGAGTCCGTAGCGTGTTGCGCCAAGAGCAGTTCGACGATCTCCGAATAACGCGTAGGAATGTGGTACTCTTCTGCCAGCTGCTTGCAGACCGCCAGGCGGTGGTCTACGCTGTCCGGATAGCAGAGTTGGTAGCGATAGGCATCTATATCGAGTAAGAGCAAAGGACTGTTGGCTGCGCGCGCATACCGCTCTGCTTGCGCAAAATACCAAAGCGCACTGTCTTGTTTGCTGCCCGCTATAGCCATCGTACGTGCGATGTCACGGTAGGCACAGGCTAAATAAACTGCATTACTATCGGGATCTAACATCGGGATAGCTTTGCGGTAATAATTTTGCGCGATGTCGTACAGCATCTCGCTTTCCGAGGTGTTGCCTAAACGAAACCAAGTCAGGCCTAACAACTGATCTCTTTGCGCCGACTGCGGAAGATCCACCAGAATCTCCTCCGCTTGCTTTAAATAGGCGGTAGAACTTTCGTACTGACTACTGCTGTTAGAAGAGATACCTTGTTGGTATAATTCTTCTGCCTCATGCAACTGATTTCGGGTGTTTTGAGACCCCGAATGGCAACTCTGCCAACAAAAAGTCAAGCCCAAAAGGCATAAAAAATATACGCGTACAACTTTATTTTTCATATAAAAATATAATTTGCTTATTTACAATAATTTACAAAACATGCAAAACACTGCTCGTACAACTGCTAAATTTGCACATATCAGAAAAAAGCAGTACCTTTGCACCGGATTTCAAAACATAAATCACGTCGCAAAATTAGTAAAACTTTTTAACATATGCAAATTATGGAAAAGAAAAATCAAATTTGTCTGCTTTTTGTAGCAATTATGTTATTAAAAGGAACGTGCATGTACGCACAACGAGTTTTCATTGACAGCGTTTATTATACGCTGGACACTACAGCTATGACGGCACAAATTGCGGTACAGAGTAAAACTACCGCTGTTGGTGACATTGTTATTAATGACACCGTGACGTACGAGGGCGCGAATTACGCAGTTACGGGTATGGCTAACGCTGCATTTTCTGGATGCAATCAACTGACATCCATTGTATTGCCACAAACCCTGCGTAATTTAGGGCGAGAAGCATTCCTGGAATGCACGAATCTTACATCGTGTATCATTCCGGACAGTACGATCACAGAGATTCCTTTTGAGGCGTTCTTGAAGGCAGGACTCATTGAGTTCCGCGTGCCGGAAGGCGTGACTTATATTGAGCAACGTTCGTTTGAGCAGATGCCCAATTTGCAACGTGTACACCTTGCTAATTCGGTGAAGTCGCTGACATCGTGGTCCTTCTATATCCTACCTGCGCTTCAAGATCCGATTTACAACGACAGTCTGTTTGTGCTGATGCCGGATAGTTACCAAGGTGCCTATACGATACCTGCGGGCATTCAGGTGATTTACAAGAGTGCATTCTACGGCTGTACACAAATTACGAGCCTTACCATCCCGGAAGGCGTGAAGCGTATTGAACACTACGGACTGATGTTCAGTCTCAATGCTGTCATTAAAACGCTCCATCTACCGGCTTCGTTGGAATATGTTACTCCCGGGGCGATTTTTGGCGGCTCATTGCGGAAAATCTCCGTTGCTGAAGGCAACACGCACTACACTACATGGAACAACATGCTTATGACTATCAACATGGATACCGTAATATGTTGTCCGGCGGCAATAAATGGCGCTTTCACTTTGCCGGAAAGTGTCGTTCATATCGCTGCGGATGCTTTCTCTGTTTCCGCTGTTGATCTGACCATGACCAAAGTGCGCTCTATCGGCGAATACGCTTTCGAGGCCAACAGCCTTGGGAAGTATGACAGCAACAGACATTATGTTATACCTGAAACGGTGGAAGAAATAGGCGACGAGGCATTCTTACGCTCTTATGCCATGGAGCAGGTAACGATACCTTCCTCGCTTAAACAGATGGGTGAACAGGTATTTGCCGACAGTCCGAAACTCAAGAAAGCGGTCATCAACAGTCCCATGATCGGTAAAGGACAATTCCGAATCTGCAATAATCTGGAAATTATTGAGATAGGCGACAGTCTCAGAGAGATAGGCGCTTATGCTTTTCATAAATGTCCCGCACTCTGGTATATCCGGATGCCGAAAGCCAACGCGCACTTCCGTGCGATAGACGGCGTTCTCTATTCGGCAGACACGACGGCGTTGGCGCTCTATCCGTGCAAGCATGACGGAGAGGAGTTCGTGCTACCGGAAGAAGTAAACACCTTGCGTTCTTCTTCGCTCAGAGCGGTGAATCTTCGTAAGTTGGTATTGCCGAAAGGTCTGAGTCAAATAGAGAACGAGTTGTTCGGCGGCTATTACTTGGGTAACGATGTTTCGGCGGTGATAGACACGATTGTAGCGCCGATGATGTCGGTTCCGGCAACTCAGGGCAATCCTTTCAATCTTCTTAACCAAGCACAAACGGTGCTTTTAGTACCTTGTGACTCGCTTGCGGAGATCTATCGTGCTAATAGCATCTGGAACGGCTTTAACATCCAAGTGGACAGTACACTTCTGGAGCTGCCGGAAAAAGAGCCGGAAGTAGAGACGCAACCCGACGAGCACAGCGTGCAGTTCACATGGCCGGCCGTGGACGGTGCCAGCTACTACACACTCATCATCTGGGCGAATGAAGAGCGTACGGAGAAGATATGTACGCTGACGTTCAACTCCATGGGACAACTCGTTGAGATCGACTTCTCCAAGCACGCACCTGTACGTCGGGCGATGAATACCGCTGGTACCTTCTCGTTCCGTTACAACGGTTTGGACGAGAACACTCACTATTGGTACACAATGGGGGCTTATGATGCCCAAGATACCGAGCTTTTCCAGACCTCCGGTTCGTTTGCCACAGCCGGAGCCGGTACGCCGACAGGAGTAGAGGAAGGACCAAGTGACCAAGGACTAAGTGACCAAGGCCTAAGGACCAAGGTAGTGATAAACGGACAAATCTATCTGATGCGCGAAGGACGGATGTACGATGTACGAGGAAGGATGATTGGTGATTGGTAATTGGTAAATCCTATATAATTATGAAAAAGAGCTTCATTTTGGGCCTGCTGTTGGTAGCAGGAATGTTATTAGAAGGAACATGCGTGTACGCGCAAGAAGCCCAAGGCGGTCAAACGATCTCCACGGACAAGTATGCGTGGCGGCTGGACGAGATGGTCTCTACCTATGACAAGAAATTGGTATCGGATTACGGGGACCTCATTTACAGCGGTTCTCTGGTGCGCTTTTTCTACACCGACTCATCCTTCAGCGTGGTTCGGTATCCGCAAGTGGACCGTATTGCGGATACGATAGAGGTTTCCAACCGCATCTCTAAAACCGATTATGACCAACTCGGTCCGGACGGCAAGCACAGGGAGAAAGTCTATAATCTCCGTCTGCACAAAGGGGGCAATAAGGTTCGTTTCGTAGATAGCATTCCGCAGATTGATCCTTTCAAAGATACCGTCATAGCAGCCATGGAATACGAAGATTACGCTTATGACACCTACCGCAATGTATATGACGAAGAGGGCAATCTCCTCCGCCAGATACGTAATTATGACTACACAAGGCATTATATAGACTATGACTCCTTGAATAAATTTCTGGAGGATTATAAAGAAAGCGGCGAGTTTTCCATTGCCGATTACAACAAGCTTCCCTATGAGACGTATGACCGCAATGTGCTGATTCAGACCGACAGCAGCAGTACGGAAATGAGGTTTCTGAATACCGCCGTATATTCGTATCTCCCTGTGGTCTGGGAGTTGCAGAGCCCTATCCGCACGGAGCAATACAAAGACCATATTTTATCGATGAAATCGGAGATAAATATCAAACCGTACAATAAAAAACCGTCCCGCGTGACGAAAAGCACCCGCTATAACAAATATGGTATCCAAACCGGAACCTACGAACTGACGGAGCGCTGGACGGAAGACTCCGTTCCGACGTATTATGCTATGAAAGACGTGACCTATTTGGGCGGCGACAGTGTATTGGAGATCAAAGAGTCGCGTGCATGGCCGGTTGATGCGGAGGGGGAGCAGCATTCGAAGATTACCCGCGAGCAGCGTCTGTATGACTCTTCCATCAATCAAACCATCTATGCCAAGAAAACGATTACTACCGATGGAATCGAGCAAATCTACAATGAAGAGCAATGGATGATAGAAGAGACGGCAGACGCTAAAAAGGCGCATTTGCTCTATAAAGATGAGCTTTATCCGAAGGTGCTTAGGATATATATAACTGTACCCAATGGTAACTATATAGAGTATATAACCATCAGGTACGATACCGTTTATTTGGAGAAGCACCAGTGGTATCGTTATGATGAGCGATTCAATATATTGCTGGCAGGTGATTCCGCGCAAGTGGAAGTTCCTTATACGGACTCTGTGGAATGGGAGGGAACCAAATATTCTTACAAGCGATATAGCCCTGAATGGGGAACCTATTCACTCAAGGAATATGTGTATGCGGACGATAATACCGTAGTTGACGAAAAAGAATATACCCATGGTTTCATAGATACATGGTATCTGACCAAAGAGAAACTGGTGACGGACGAATATACATGGTCGATGAGCGTGAATACCAAAGACAGCACGCGGACGACTTCCAAGAAATACAGCAACGGCTGGGACAGCGAGAGCACCACAGAGAAGTTTGATATTTCCTCGATGAAATGGGAAATAACGGAGAGTAGCAAGTATGTAGTGACGTTCGACATGACCGGTGAGCCCGTGTCTGCTATCTCTGCCACCACCCAAAACAACAACACAAAAACCGATAGAGATTATTACCTGTTCCACCGTTGGGACGAGGACGAGCAACGGTATGTCTGCCAGCGTGTGGCATGGAGCATGTATGACACAGCGGATATCTATTCTAAAGAAACCATTCATCCCTATGACTGCGAGGACTATACGTATTATGACCGTGAGGGTAATTACCTGGGCTATTTTGTGAACTGCGTATCGCATTATTTACCCATAACGCACGTGAATGTGAACGGTATCTACAACAAACGTCATTATGATGCGCAAGGACGCATAGATACGTTGTACCGCTATGCCTTCTGCGGGGAGTGGAAGCTTGTGCGCTATTTCGTCTATGAATATTTCCCTGAAGAAGACGGGAAAGCTGTCATTGCCAAGCGTCACAGTTATTCGCTGGCTGATACATGGACGGACTATGGAATTGATTCCGATGATCCCACCCAGAGCAATTACAGTTCATGGAGATACTCTAATCTCGGAGTGGATTGGCACAACCGTTTGTCAGGAGCAGACACCATTCATGCTCCGCTGCATGAGATGCGTTTAGTCGGCACGAGGACATACAGCCACACCTTCAAAACATACAATGCGGACGGATGGCTGCTGGAGACGCGCACGTATAATGACGGAAGCATGACTCCTGTGACGCAGATACATAATGCCTTCAGCTACGATGCAGAGGGGCGTGTAGCTGTTCATGTAGCGTACAAAGACAGTGTGCCGGACACCAAGAAGATTTATTTCTACAGTGAGCAGACCGGCGAGTGCGTAGCTGCTATCACATGGTCGGGCTATAACAAAGAGACAGAGGTGTGGAGCAAGTTTGCTTTTGCCAACAGTGGCGAACATATATCGGACAGCGAGGGCCGTCTGGTGACTTTGACCAACTATGCGGCTTCCGCAGACAGCACCGGAATCGTGCCCGCCGAGCAATATGAGTATCTCTATGAGCCGGGAGAGAAAGACTGGTATATGTCTTTCCGCTCCGTATGGCAGGAGCCGGAATGGGTGTGCGCCGCTCCCACTTACCGCGGGAACAAACAGAAACACTATACTTTTGACGAAGACGGCAATATCGTTTCCCGTTCCGCCCGTCAGATAACCTGCGACGGTTTGGTTGATGCCGAGGCATGGTCCTTCTCTTACGGCTCGCCGATGAGCCAATACAGCCTTCTTTCTCCGCAAACGTATAGTGTTGCCGAGGCTACCCTGGCTTCTGTTTTCACGAACGAAGACTGGCTGGCGCGACCGCTGGAGGCTTACTATGCGAATGTTTCTGCTGGAGGAGCTCTCAATTATACGATGTCCTTCCGCTATACGGCGCAGCGCGAGGAGCCTGTAACCTTCCGTGAGCCGGTTACGGTGGAGCCGGAAGAGGAGAGTGCGTTCTTCACCTGGCCGAAAGTGGACGGCGCAACGGGCTATTCGTTGACCATCTGGGCGGACGAGGCGCATACCGTCAAACTGTGTACCATTCTCTTTGATGCCAAGGGTACGGTTCTGGCGATTGACTTCTCGCATATGCCGGCACGGAATCAGCCGTCAGCCATCAGTTATCAGTATTCAGCTATTCCTTCTGTAGCCCTATGGCAGACGGAGTTCAGCCATCGAATAGAAGACCTGTCGCCGGGCACGACCTACTGGTACACGCTGACAGCGTCAGGCGAACAAGGCGGCATTCTGGACAGCCGTTCCGGCTCGTTCCGCACACTCGGTGAGAGTGGAACGACTACAGGCATCGAGGATGTGCACAGCAACGATGTGCGGTGTACAAAGGTGCTGCGAGACGGGCAGATTTATATTCTGCGCGAAGGACGGATGTACGATATACGAGGAACCCAAATCAAATAATATACGATCATGAAAACAAAAGTATTTATTATCCTTGTTTGCCTGATTTGGATGGCAAGCAGCGCGTACGCGACGGTGTATACCGGCGTGTGTGGAGAGCATCTGACGTGGAGCTATGATACGGAGACGGCGCACATGACCATTGATGGCTACGGCGAGTTGAAGAATGTCGTCGATAGTCTCTGGTGGAACAAACAGGTGCTGCAGGCTTCGTCGTGGTCAACGAGTTATAAGACGTACTATCCGTATAACTCGTGTAAGACGATTTCGTTACCGGAAGGGCTGACGGGATTCAGCGGTGCTACATTCCGGGATTGGTGGAACCTGACGGCGTGCGAGATCCCCGAAGGCGTGACAAAAATACCTGCTTACCTATTTGAGAGCTGCTACCAGTTAAAGGAGATCAAACTGCCTAACTCGGTGGACACCGTGGGGCAATACGCCTTCAGCAACTGCACGACGATGGTGAAGTGCGATTTGGGCAAGGGGGTTAAGTATATCGGTCAGATGGCCTTCCAGAACTGCTATCACTTGAACTCTGTCCGCTGGTCGGATTGTCTGGAGGTGATTGACGGCAGTATTTTTGACGGCGAACCCGATAGAGCGTCATACGACCAAAATAGTGTAGCCACTATTCCGCTTCGGGACACGCTGTTCTTCCCGGCGACGTTCCGCTCGAACAAACAGATCTCGTGGTGCTACCACGATAGTCCTGTTATTGTTTGGAACGCCAAGAACCCTCCGGCTTCTTCGTCGGTATTTTATAATCTTTACTGCTACTGGAGGGGCGATTTTATCTTCGGTCCGGATGTAGAGTTTGTGCCGTCAGGTCTATGCCAGCAGGTACTCATGAAGAAAATCGTGCTGCCTGAGGGCTGTAAATATATCGGTTCAGGCGCCTTCTCGGGTAACAACAAGTTGGATACGCTTATCCTTCCTTCTACGTTGACAGCCATTCACCAAGAGGCTTTCAAGGGATGTACGAAGATTCAGCGAATCACTATACCTCAGAAAGTGAAAGCCATCAATTCTTCCGTATTCAACGGGTGTTCAGCCTTGAGGCGAGTCGAGATACCTGATAGCGTCAGCACTATCGGGGATAATGCCTTCTCGGGGTGTCCTAACTTGGATTATATCGTACTGCCGAAAGAACTGACGATGATCGGCGGAAGTGCTTTCTCAGGGGTTAAGTTGCAAGACTCGTTGGCCATCCCCGACAAAGTGATCTCCATCGGCACGAACGCGTTTGAAAATTGGAGCGCGCTCAAGGAGTTGTCGATTGGCAAAAACGTCGTTCTCATCGGGGATAATGCCTTCAAGGGTGACAGCGCAATAACGCATATTTCCGTCTGGGCGGCTACTCCTCCGGCAGTAAGCGAAGGGACATTGGCGGACATTCCGGACAGCGCTTTATTGAGTGTGTTACCTGATAGCCGCAAACTTTACCGCGAGCACCCTTACTGGGGTCGTTTCCGCATGAATGACACACCTGACTCCGCCATGATTCAGCGCTCTGTGACGGTCGATCCGGGACAAACGACGGCGGATTTCACTTGGCCGACAGACAGCGCGGCGCATAGTTATCAGATAGACATATACAAGGACGGCGCGGTCTTCTGCAAGCTAACGCTCGGCAACAGGGGACAGTTGTTAGCCATCACGTTCTCCGCGCCGGGTAGAAGAGCACCGATGGACAATGCCAATGACACTCAGCCTTATACCTTGTCTTTCAAAGTGACCGGTCTCGATGTTGCTTCCCGTTACAACTACGTCCTCTCTACGCTCGATGCAAACGGCACGCCCATTCACGTCTATATCGGTGCGTTTGCTACTACGGGCTATACGGGCGAACTGATAGAAGGAGGTTACGAAATCATTCCGACTCCGCCGATCATTCCCTCCAATCCGGAAGAATCGGGAACGACAACGGGAATAGAAGAAACCGGCTCGGAGGTCCCGGAGAAAAAAGCCATTATTGAAGGACGACTTCTCTTTATTACACCGCAAGGTACCTATGATATAACCGGAAAACGGATCGAGTAAGCACGAATTTATGACACGCGTATTTATGTGGATAAATACTGTGCTGATAAGCATGGTATTAGGGGTAACCCATACCTCTGCGCAGAGTTTGATACCCTGGAGCGGAGGTACACAAATGCCCAATTTCAACGGAGAAATCTACACTATCCGGACTGCTGAAGAGTTAGCATGGATAGCCGCAGCAAGCCGCACGGATGATTTTGCGGGGAAGACCATTCTTCTCGCTTCAGACCTTGATTTAGGGGGAAACGGCTCTACTCCGCCGAGTTGGGAACCGATAGGCAGCGCAGCCAGACCGTTTCAGGGCGAGTTGGACGGAGCCAACCATGTGATTTATAATCTGTACATGCTCTCTTCGCTCTTCCCTGCTGGCGCAGGACTGATTGCAGAAAGCGGGAACTCGGCGGTCGTTCACCATCTGGGTATCGCGCAGGGACAAATCATGACGGACGCTACCAGTAATGTCGGATGCCTCGCAGGAATCAACCGCGGACAGATACACCATTGTTTTAATATGGCGCAGATTATCGCGCACAACGGTGATAACATCGGTGGTCTCGTGGGTACTAACTACGGCGGAATCAGCTATTCATACAACGCCGGGATCATCACCGACGGCAACAATCATGTAGGCGGATTAGTGGGCTATAACAAAGCCACCGCCGTTTTGAACAACTGCTACAACATAGGGTATTGCAAGGGAACCGACCATGTAGGCGCGCTATTCGGCAAGAACGAAGCGCCGCAGGGGAATCTGACGACGGTGTTCTTCGACCAACAGCTGACACGTATGTACGCCACCGGATACGGAGCCGCAGATCCCATCCTCACAGACAACACCCAATACGCGATTGCCAAATCGTCCGATTTCATCGGGCTTTCAAGTCCTTACTATGAGTATCCGGAAGAGGAATGGAGGTGCTTTGCAGGAGGCTATGAGAGCCACCCGCAGCTGGTTTGTTTTGGCAACCACATTGCTTCGGAGGTCTCTGTCAAGACCGTCTTGCTGGATGCAGAGACCGTACCGGTCATGCGTGCGGAAGGAGTGGGAGCGCCGGAAGAAGGAAACAAACCGCGTAATAGTATAGGTCTGGAGAGGCTGAACAATGCGGCTTTTGGTTCCGGAGATTGGTACTCGCCGAGTCCGGATGTTATTTTTATTCCCAATCCCAGGGGTGCGTCGGCAGAAGTGAAACGGCCTTGCGGCAATCAGGAGGTGATCCTGACCATCAGTTGCGGTCCGGCAGTGAAGCAGGTGTACACGATTGTAAAGGGGTATGAAGCCTTCGATGCCGGCATCGTGACCGGAGTATATTCTGCCTGCTGGAATGAGGAGGATGTACGATTTAAGGACAAGAACAACAGCGGAAAGGAAGCCAGCGGCGGAAAAGACGACGAGCAGGACCATACGAACGCATCCTACCAATACATGATTATCCGCGACACCATCTTGGGCCACGATGAGAACGGTTTTCCGAATGATTTTGAACCCATAGATACTTTTTATATGTCGCAGCCGACGTACAAAGATTGGTCTATGCCGACAGACGTCCCGGGAGAATACGCCTTCCGCCGATATGCCCATGACACGAAATGCAAGACGGAATGGACGGCATCGAAAGGCGGGACGGGAGAAGCAGAAGGAAGACTCTGTCTCTTTGTCCGCCGGAGGTTTGATCCGGGAGATTTGTACGAAGAGCCGGACACCCTATACGGATTACCGCAAGTACTGACGATACACAGTAAATCGGATGCTACCGGCGGAGGGGGCAAGTTTGAGTATGTATGGAAGATGGAGCATGCCGTACTGGATACGGCGAGTCAGAGTTGGGATAAAGTAGAAGAAGACACGCGCGAACCGCTTTATATAGGTTCCTCCAAAGTAAGTACAGCTTCTTTTGATTACACCTTCAAGGAAGCCGGAGAATACACATTCTACCGGAAGGTCAGCGAAGCAACCTGCCAAGCATTACCCCTATCATGCGAGCACGCGCACAAAGTAGTGGCCTTTAATACGATCCATCCGGGGAAGATAGAATCCTACGAACGCGAGTTATGCACCCCTGTTTGTACAGATATCGTCCGGGAGACTGAAACGGTAACCGGAGGAAACGGCATTTATACCTACCGATGGCTTTGCAACGACGTCGTTATTCCCGAGAGCGATACCACGGAACTGGAGATAGCACGTATTCCGATGATTAACGGTGAGAATTACGTGTTCCGCAGGGAGGTAAAGGACAATACCGGTTTGATGGACTGGACAGCCGCGGAAGGAGAAGTAGTCATTCATGTGTATAGTGCATATAACGCCGGTTCCATCGGGGAAATAGAGGAGCAGGTATGCCTGGAGAACGGGACGATACAGGAAGTAGAGATGCATATCAGCGATGATGAGAGTGCGAGCGGAGAAGGAGATTTCACGTATTGCTGGTTGTTGTACCGCGGAGGAGACGGAGAAGAACTTCTGGATACCTTACGGGTTAATTCGGCCTCTTTGGATACTACCATTACGCTGAGCCGTTACGGTCTGGCCGTGCCGGTAACGGTTTGCGTCAAGCGGGCCGTACAGAACTCCAGATGCGTGACCGAATGGCAACACTCGGCCAACACCGCCATGTGGAGACTTGGACGAGCAGAGAAGCGAAGAAAGGTTGTCACCGTTTGTATGACCGACATGCCTTACCATGGTATATACTCCTTTGCCGACGGGACTACAAAGGAATACTCTTTCTCCGAGACAGGGGAAACAGTAGTGATGACCGACCGGACAGAGGAAGGTTGTCCGCTGGAAGTGAGTTTGGTTTGCCAAGTTACCCCGGTGCCCGTAGTGGAAGTCAAGCCGGTGATCTCTATTTGCGAATCCGACGCCTCTATGGAGATACATTATGACATCCGTGAAGGCCATCCGGACCTATACGACCTGATCGTTTCCGAAAAAGCCGCAGCCTTAGGATTTGTCTCCGTCTATGGGGAAGAGTTGCCTGCCGAAGGACCGATAGTAGTACCCATACCCGGCGAATTACCCATAACTATGCTCGATTTCACCGTGCTTTTTTACGCATCATCGGCCGGAGAGAGCGAGTGCAGAGGCCTTCCTCATGAGATACAGGCTTCCATAGATCTGGACGGATTGGTTCATCGTAAAGGAAACGATGTACTCTTCGTAGACAACAGCGGAAAGAATAATGACGCGGGCCTGACTTTTACCGCTTATCAATGGTATCGGAACGGAGAACGGATGGAAAACGCAACAGAGCAATTCTACTATGAGTACCTCGGTTTGAACGGTTACTACCAGGTAGAGATGACCGGGGATGACGGCATAGTCTATCGTAGTTGTGTATACGAAATGCGACCTACCGAAGGATTAGAGGAAACAGCTGTCTTACCCGTCTGGAGCGAAGGAGAGACGGAGATTTATACTATGGACGGCAGGAGATGCGTTCATGCCGATAAAAGCGGAATTTATCTCATCCGATGGCATGACGGGAAGACACAAATACAAATCCGTAAAATACTTATACCATGAAACGCATCGGAATCATCATTTTCTCCGTTTTCATCGCTGTTTGTACCGATGTTTCCGGTAAGCAGAAAGCACCGGAAGAGAAGCCCGTTCGTCATTATATAGATATCTACGGAGCCGGAGGCGTGAGTCATTGGAATTATCCGTTGACCGGAGGGGAAGTGACTATCGGAGGTGCTTTTTCTGCAGGCGCAGGATACACGTTCTTTTTTCTTCCCGGTATCGGCGTGCAGGCAGGATTGTCTTTCAGCCGCATAGCCTCATCTGCCCGACTAACCCAACCGATGGAATGGCGCGAATGGCAGGACGGCTCTGCTCTAACCGACTATATGGGCGAGACATATATCCATCGTACCGAACTTGATCATTGGCAAGAGAATCAGCAGGCCTATTTATTAGAGATACCGGTAGGATTGCGGTTCAGGTATTTCAAGAACCGCGAGAGCCGGATCGGATTGCACGCCGCTGCCGGACTGAAAGTTGCTTTTCCCGTGATAGCGGGTTACACCCGTGTCTCGGGGGATATCACCCACACCGGATGGTATGAGCAATGGCAACTATTGCTCCGTGATCTTCCGGGCAGGTTTGAGACCGAGAGGTTCCGCGAACCGCAGGAAGAAAGCATGGCTGACCGACTGCATATAATCAACGCAGAGGCCTACGCCGAGTTAGGAACCGCCATCCGGATCAACCCGCATCTTGAACTCTACGTAGCGGCATTCGGGCAGATGATGATCAATGATTTCTGCGCTATTCAGCAAAATGAAAAAACCGCTTTGGGATTTCGAAACGAGACAAACCGATACGCGTTCATGAACGAATACCGGGGACTTATCGGCACGGATAAAACCGGTAGCAGCCACCCCTGGATGGCCGGCGTGAAAGCAGGCCTGTCCATATGGCCCGGAAAGACCGACAAAGAGAAGAAAAGAGAACTGAAGGAACTCCAGAAACAATTCCCGGAAATGGCCGCTAAGGAGGTCGTACATGATACCATCTACCTGCATGATACCATAGTTATCCGGAACACGGGATTGATTCACGACACCATCTGCTCCTCTCCACAAAAAAGATTAGATTCATTGCTGTCGGAAGCAGTAATATGGTTCCATCTGGACGAATATATTCCGATCCTTGAGCCGGCATATATATTGGATTCCATAGCTGCGATGATGCATCGTCATCCAAGCCTGCGTATTCACATTAACGGGCATGCTTGCCGGCTTGGGACAGAACGCTATAACCGACGTCTGGCCCTCCTGCGCGCCCAAGCGGTAGCCGCATTGCTGGAAGAAAAAGGAATCTCGGGAGACCGGATGTTCGTCTGGTCATACGGAGCCAACAAACCCTATAGATATAATGCCGAAAAACAATTATCCAAAGACCGCCGTGTCGAAATCATTCCCGATTTGAGGAAAAAATGATTTTTAACTCTTGCATATATCAAAAAAACACAGTAATTTTGCAGGCATTTTTGTAGTAAAATCTGTAAAAAATAAGGTATATAGAATGTTTAAACTTGATATAATTATACGATCATGAAAACGAAAGTATCTATTATTCTTGTTTGCCTGATTTGGATGGCAAGCAGCATGTACGCAACAGAAGGCGCATTGCGTGGTAAGTTCGCTATCAGCTCAACGGACACGGTGGCTTTCTCGCGTGGCAACCTTCAGTACCAACCCAGTACGTCCACATGGCGTTTCGCCGAGAACCAGTGGGACTTTGTGGGTACGGACAATGAGCGCATCCGTGATTATCAATGGTCTTCTTCCGGTGGAGGATGGGTATGGAACTATCTGGGATGGCTCGATCTCTTCGGATGGGGAACAGGCCAAAAACCGAATACCAGTACTACCTATAACACCGATTATAGTTCGTTTAATGACTGGGGAAATAATGCCATTAGTAATGGAGGGAACACTCCTAATCAATGGTGGACACTGAGTGTCTATAATTGGGAATACTTATATAATAATAGGCGTA
Organism: uncultured Bacteroidales bacterium; assembly: GCA_946187695.1. Classification (GTDB taxonomy): domain Bacteria; phylum Bacteroidota; class Bacteroidia; order Bacteroidales; family Paludibacteraceae; genus Colicola. The sequence continues at coordinate 107,218 of CAMHSB010000001.1, read as the reverse complement.
ACGCTGCAGAACTTCGTGCGAACGGAAAAGTGAATGGTGTGAACGGTGCAATCCTCCTTCCTGATAATTGGATTCTACCTGAAGGTATGCATTTCAAACCATCCAACAGTACTGATTCTACCTTGGCCCCAAATATCTATACGGCGGATGAATGGATGATTATGGAAATGGCAGGAGCAGTATTTCTTCCTGTTACGTATGAACGAACCATGACCTCGTGGTCAACATCGTACTGCACATCCGTTTATGTGGCACAATCGGCGCGTTATTGGACAGCCACGCAAACCAATGCCAATGGAGCATATTACTTTGTTCCTTATGGAACCCCTGTTAAGTTAATGGACAACCGCTATGTGGGCAAAGGAGTGCGTCTCGTCCAAAACCATGACGGCAGTGACCTTTTCCCCGTTGTGCCGAATACCCACAGTGCTATCTTTCAATGGACATCGGTACCGAATGCCGAGACGTATATCCTGCATGTCTATTCAGACAGTACACGGACGGAAGAGGCGTTTTATATAACCTTTGATCGTAACGGCGTAGTGACCGGTCTGCATTTTATCCCTCATGCTCCGGCACGTACCAAAGCGGAAGATACCGAATATACGGACAGGCTTTTCTTCTATACGCTCAACGGTTTACAGGCCAATACGGACTATTGGTACGCTATTTCCGGAGAAGACGTGAACGGTCAGACTATCAGTACCGTTTCCGGCAGTTTCCACACGGCTGCTGTTGAAACAACTCTTGACAAAGTGACGGTTGATCCGGCTCAGACCAGTGCGGTCATGACATGGCCTACTGATAGTGCCGCCGGTTCATACCAGATTGATATCTACAAAAGCGGTGCGGTCTTCTGTCATTTGACGCTTGGTCCGACCGGACAATTGCAGGGAATAACGTTCAATGCGCCAAAACGAAATGAGCAGAGTGCGGAAGGCGAAACGGGTAACAGTACCCAACTGCCTGCCACCCTGTCGTTTAATATCACCGGTCTCGATGTTGCTTCCCGTTACAACTACGTCCTCTCTACGCTCGATGCAAACGGCACGCCATTACACGTCTATATCGGTGCGTTTGCTACTACGGGCTATACAGGCGAACTGATAGAAGGAGGTTACGAAATCATTCCGACTCCGCCGATTATCCCCTCCAACCCGGAAGAATCGGGAACGACAACGGACCTCGAACAATCCTCCTATTGGGATACTTCAGTGGGCACGAACGGCAAAATCTTCCTGAACGGCCGGCTCCTCATCATTCGTGACGGCAAGGCCTATACCCTAACCGGTCAAGAAGTGAGATAACAATTGGTCTTACAAGAGAAAATTTTCAAAAAGTGACATACAAACTTGCGTATGTCATTTTTTTGTAGTACCTTTGCAGCCGCAAAATCGGTTGAGACAAATTTAAACAATAATCATATGAGTAAAGCATTATTAATGATTTTGGATGGCTGGGGCATTGGTAACAAGTCCAAAGCCGATGTCATCAGCGTCACGCCAACGCCGAATTGGGATGCACTGTTGGCCAAATACCCGCATTCGCAGTTGCAGGCGAGCGGCGAAAATGTAGGTCTGCCCGACGGGCAGATGGGTAACTCCGAGGTGGGGCACCTCAACATCGGCGCAGGACGCGTCGTGTACCAGGATCTGGTCAAGATCAACCGCTCCATCCGCGACAACTCCATCATGCAGAACCCCGAGATAGTAGCTGCGTACAAGGCTGCCCAAGCAGCCGGTAAAAAGCTGCATATCATGGGTTTATGCTCCAACGGTGGCGTCCACTCCTCCCTCGATCACCTCTTCAAACTCGTGCAGATCGCCAAGGAATACGGCGTGGCCGATCGCACTTTTGTCCACTGCTTCATGGACGGCCGTGACACCGACCCGCGTAGCGGTAAAGGCTTCATCGCCGACCTCCAGAAAGTGTGCGACGAGACCGGTGCGCATATCGCTTCCATCATCGGACGTTTCTACGCCATGGACCGCGACAAACGCTGGGAGCGTATCAAGATCGCCTACGACCAGCTCGTCAACGGCGAGGGCCGCAAAGAGACCGATATGGTAGCCGCTGTACAGGGTTGCTACGACCGCCACACCGAGGAGCATAAGGACACCGACGAGTTCATGGAACCGCTCGTAAACGCCAACTGCGACGGACGGATTGCCGAAGGCGATGTAGTCATCTTCTTCAACTACCGCAACGATCGCGCCAAGGAGATCACCATCGTCCTCACCCAGCAGGACATGCCCGAGCAAGGCATGAAGACCATCCCCGGACTGCACTACTGCTGCATGACCCCGTACGACTCTTCCTTCCAAGGCCTGCATGTCCTCTTCCCCAAAGAGAACGTAAAGAACACCCTCGGCGAGGTAGTGAGCAAGCTCGGACTCAAGCAGCTGCGCATCGCCGAGACGGAGAAGTTTGCACACGTCACCTTCTTCTTCAACGGCGGCCGCGAAGCCGAGTACCCGGGCGAGGAGCGTATCCTTATCCCGTCTCCGAAAGTGCCGACCTACGACATGAAGCCTGAGATGTCGGCACCCGAAGTGACCGAAGCCCTCGTTGCGGCTATCCAAACGCAGAAGTTCGACTATATCACCCTCAACTTCGCTAACGGAGATATGGTCGGTCATACCGGTGTCTATGAGGCGATCGTGAAAGCCGTCAAGACCATCGACGAATGCAGCCACAAGGTCATCGAGGCAGCCCTCGAGAACGGCTATGAGATCATCGTCATCGCCGACCACGGTAACTGCGATAACGCCATCAACCCCGATGGTACGCCCAACACCGCGCACTCCTTGAACCCCGTGCCCTTCATCTATATTAGTAAGGAACATACGCACGCGCACGTGGAGGACGGTATCTTGGCTGACGTCGCGCCTTCGCTCTGCCACATCATGGGTATCGAGCAACCGAAAGAGATGACCGGTAAGAACCTCATCCACTAAAAAAAGAGAGCGGCCCGAAAGGGTCGCTTCTTTTTCAGGTCTAATACCTAAGTGAGCAACAATTACTCAGCTACCTCAACAGCAGCCTCTGCCTCAACTACCTCAACGGTGTCTTGGTGGCAGCAGCTGTCCTGGCAGCACTTTTTCTCACAGCACTTGTTGCCGCAGCTCATTGCAGCGAAAGCAACAGCTACGATAAGAAGCATCTTCTTCATAATTTAAAATGAATTTTAAATTGTGGAGCTTTGGCTTCGTCGAATTGCGTAAGCAAGCTTACATTCGACTTGCACAAACCTTCATAATTTGGGTTAATAAAGCTTTATTTTCTTTTTATTCTTCGTATTTCTGCGAAAAACGCTACAAAAGTACAAACTTTTTTGCATATGTGCAAACTTTTTTGTAATTTTGCGCAATAAATCTGACATTTTATGGAAAAAAAGGGCTTTTTTGATAAGACAGACCTCAAATTTATAGGGGCAAATATCGTGCTTGCTTTCTTGGTAGGCGTGGCGATTCTCATCGTCTTGATCGCTTACCTCCGTCGTTATACGGAGCATGGCATCGAAGTGGAGGTGGCCGATGTCCGCGGAATGGTGCAGGCGGAGGCCGAGCCGATCTTGGGCGGACAGCAGCTCGTGCTCGTCGTCATCGACTCTACCTATTCCGATAAGGTGCCCTTCGGTACCATCGTCGATCAGGACCCGAAGCCCGGCAGTCATGCCAAGCACGGACGCGCGGTATACGTCACCGTCAATGCCTCTACCAAACGGCAGGTCACCATGCCCGATCTGCAGGATATGAGTTACCGTCAGGCGGAAACGACCCTCCGCGGCATGGGACTCGAGGTCGATACCGTCTATGACTATGAGCCTTCGGCGTACCGCGATCTGGTCTTGGACGTCAAGTCCATGGAAGGCAGCCTCCGCCCGGGGCAGAAAGTGCCGGTGGGCACCAAAGTGCGTCTGGTGGTCGGTTTCGGTCGAGGCACCGAGCAGGTCGAAGTGCCGATGGTCTTGGGTCTGACGCTCCAAGATGCCCGCAGTCTGCTTCTCAGCCGCCGTCTGACGGTGGGTGCCGTTACCTACGACGAGCCTTCTCAAGAGGGCGTCCCGCAGTACGTCTATCGCCAGATACCGAGTGCCGGCGAGCAGCTGCTTGAAGGCGAGACCGTCGCACTCAAGCTCTCCAAGGACATCGAGAAAGCCGCTACAGGAGCTAATAACAGCAAAAGCGAAGAGGATGACTGGTTCTAATCTCGTTGAGGACGATCTTCTATGGGAACGTTGGCGGTGCGAGGTCGATAAGGGCCAAGGCAAGGAGCGTATCGACAAATACCTTGCCGAACACATGACCAACACCAGCCGCAACCGCATCCAGACGGCTGCGGACGCAGGGAATGTGTGGGTAAACGGCAATGCCGTCGCCTCCAACTACCGCGTCAAACCCGGCGATATCATTCAGGTGCTCCTCGACCACGAGCCCCACGACTATACCATCACCCCCGAAAACATCCCCCTCGATATCGTCTATGAGGATAACGACCTCTTGGTCGTTAATAAGCCCGCCGGACTGGTCGTGCACCCGGGGCACGGCAACTACGAACATACCCTGCTGAATGCCCTGGCATACTACTTCGGAGGGGCCCTCGACATGAACGATCCTTCTATCGGACTCGTCCACCGCATCGATAAAGACACCTCCGGCTTGCTGCTGATCGCCAAGACCCCGGAAGCCAAAGCCAATCTCGCCAAGCAGTTCTTTGACCATACGACCGAGCGCACCTATAACGCCCTCGTCTGGGGTACTTTCAAGGAGCCGTCCGGTACGATCGAAGGAGCGCTTGCCCGCGATAACAGGGATCGCACGATCTACAAAGTATGGGATCTCGAGGATTGTCCGCAGGCCAAAGAAGCCATCACCCATTGGCGCGTACTCGAGCAGTTCCCCTATGTGACGCTCGTTGAGTGTCGTCTGGAGACCGGACGTACCCATCAGATCCGTGTGCACATGAAACATATCGGTCACCCCCTTTTTGGTGATGAGAAGTACGGTGGCTGCGAAATTCTCAAGGGTCTTCGTACCCAGAAATACCGCCAGTTTATCGAGAACTGTTTTGCCCTTTGTCCGCGGCAGGTCTTGCATGCCAAGACCCTCGGTTTTACCCACCCACGCACAGGCGAAAGACTCTTTTTTGACAGCAACTGGCCGGAAGATATGACCAAACTAATCAATAAATGGAGAAGTTATGAACCAAATACTCTGGTGTGACGATGAGATAGATTTGCTGCAACCCTATATCATTTACCTAAAAGGTAAAAACTACGATGTACGGGTGGCAAGCAACGGTGAGGACGCGATTGACGCCCTTGCTGAGGCGGTGCCGGATATCGTCTTCCTCGATGAGAACATGCCCGGTATGAGCGGACTGGAGACGCTCCAGGAGATCAAACGCCTGCATCCCGAGGTGCCCGTCGTGATGATCACCAAATCCGAAGAAGAGCATATCATGGAGCAGGCCATCGGGGAGAAGATAGCCGATTATCTGATCAAGCCCGTCAACCCCTCGCAGATCCTGCTTTGTCTCAAGAAGCACGTCCATAGTCGCGATATTGTCACCGAACAGGTGCAGCAGAACTATCGCCAGGAGTGGAGCGACATCTCTTATATGATCGATACCGCCACCACCATCGAGGAATGGCAGGCCGTCGAGCGCACGCTCAGTCGCTGGGATCTGGAACTCGAGAACGCCCCCATGCGTTCGCTCATCGAGGACCAACGCACCCAGGCCAATGCCGCTTTCAGCAAATGGATCGCGAAGAACTACGAGTCGTGGTTTATCAACAGCGAAGCGACCAACGCCAAACCCTTGATGTCCCCCGACGTGATGAAACACGCCGTCTTTCCGCTGCTCGACAAAGGCGAGAAAGTACTGCTCTGCGTGATCGATAACTTCCGTTATGACCAGTGGAAAACCATCCAGCCGCTCATCAGCGAGTTCTACTCCGTCACCCGCGAGGAACAATACACCTCCATCCTCCCTACCGCGACCCAGTATGCCCGCAACGCGATCTTTGCCGGACTCATGCCGCTGCAGATCCAGCAGATGTTCCCCGATCTGTGGGTGGAAGAAGGCGACGAGGAGAGCAAGAATCTCCATGAGAAAGAACTGGTACAGACCCTGCTCGACCGCTACCGCCGCCGCGAGACTTTCAACTACTGGAAAGTGAACGAGAGCGATTTCTGTGAGCGCGTCATCGCCCAACTGAAGGGCGCGCACGCACCGCTCAATATCGTCGTCCTCAATTTTATCGACATGCTCTCTCACTCCCGTACGGAGAGTAAGATGATGCGCGAACTGGCGAATGACGAAGCGGCTTACCGCAGTCTGACGCTTAGTTGGTTCAAGCACTCGCCCACCTACGACCTGCTGCGCCGTGCCGCCGAGTTGGGCTTCACGCTCGTGCTCACCACCGACCACGGCACGACCCGCGTCAAGAACGCCGTACAGATCGTGGCGGACAAGAACACCAACACCAATATCCGTTACAAGGTGGGCAAGGCGCTCAACACCGCCTCGAAGAATGTCTTCACCATCGAGCAACCCAAGCGGGTCGGACTGCCGTGCCCCAACATCAGCAGCTCGTATGCTTTCTGCACCGGATCGGACTTCTTTGCCTACCCAAATCAGTTTAACTACTATGCGCAATACTACCGCAACACTTTCCAGCACGGCGGTATCTCGCTCGAAGAGATGATTATCCCCTTGGTAACGCTGGTTCCTAAAAAATCATAAATTTGAAATCATAAATCATAAATGATCAATTTATTGATTATAGCAATCTCGGTCCTGACGTGGAACACCGCGCGCATGGACTACAAGAACAAGCCTGCGGACAACGCGGTGCTGCAGTTCCTCTTGGCGCAGGATGCGGAGGTCGTCTGCCTGCAGGAAGTGGACGTCTATAAGGATGCGAAATACCTGACTTTGCCCGATGTACGGCAAGCGCTGAGCACCAAATACCCCTACTCCTATCTGGATTTCTCGGTCTATGACAAACGCCACCAGTATGGTACCATGGTCTGGTCCAAGTACCCCTTAATTAACAAACAGAGCATCCATTATGTCACCCAAGGTAACCTCTCCAACCGTTGCGATATCGTCAAAGGGCACGATACGATCCGGCTCATTAACAATCATCTCGAATCCTACAAATTGGAGTCCGAAGACCTGAAAGACGTGGACCGAATAGAGGCAAAATGGAAACGTGCCATCCCTCTTCGCAACGCGCAGGCGCAAGTGGTGAGACGCGAGATCGAAGCGAGTCCGTATCCGGTGATCGTCGTGGGGGATTTTAATTCGGTGGCTCTCAGTTTCGCCTACTGGAATATCTCCCGCGGGCTGCATGATGCTTGGAACGAGACCCATCATTTCTGGGAAATGGGCGCTACCTACGAATACAAAGGAATCGGCTTGCGGATTGACTATATCCTCTGCTCCGACCCCTTGAAGCCGGTATCTTGCAAGGTACAAAAAACTACCGGCTCAGATCATAGGCCGGTAGTAGCAGTACTGGATTGGTGATCAAACCCGTTTGTGGTAGTGATACTCTTTGAAGCGGTCATCCGTGCTGTCCAGGCGCTGGTGACCGCCTAATTTAGTGCGGATACGGTTCCACAACTCCCCCGGCTCACGCCAGTTCGTTTTCTTCCAATATAGGATCAGCAACCATCCGAAGAGCATACCGCCTAAGTGGGCGAAATGGGCGACGTTATCGGCCGAGAAACCGGCTACAGAGCCCAGACCCGCGAAAAGCTCAATGAGCGCATATATAATAACGAAAACGCGCGCGCGTATAGGCACAGGAATAAAGAGGATGTACATCGGTACGTCGGGGTAGAGCCAGCCGAAAGCAAACAATATACCGAACACCGCACCGGAAGCACCGATCGTATTCAGCATCGTGGCATAATAAGCCAGACTCTCCGCACTATAGCTGGCACTCAGGTTACTGAGCATCATCATCCAGACCAGTTCCTGAATCAAGGCGGCACCGAGTCCGCAAACCAGATAGTACAACGCAAACCGACGCGTACCCCATTGCTGCTCAATCACCGGGGCAAACATCCACACCGCAAACATATTGAAGAATATATGGCTGAAGTTCGCATGGAGGAACATATAGGTGATCGGTTGCCACCAATGGAACGACGATGCACCCCAGTAATGGAGTCCGGCGATCGTATTCAAATCAAGACCGTACCGCTGGAAGATAGCGGCAAGGAAGAAGACTGCAAAATTGGCTATCAGCAGATAGCGCGTCACTGTTGGTAAATTTCTCATAACGACGACAAAGGTACTGCTTTTTCTTGATATAATCATACAAAAAGTGCGCCAAAATGCCGAAAAAAGTGTTTTTTTACATAAAAATGCATTTTTTTTGCAAAAAATATTTGGTATATAAAGATTTTTTAGTAATTTTGCGGCAACATTCCGAAAAGGGGAACAACTAATTAACATTATTAATAACTAAAAACTCTGAGTTATGAACAAATCAGAACTTATTAAAGCAGTAGCAGCTAAGGCTGAGGTATCTGCAGCATTGGCAGCAAAAGTTATTGACGCAGCTCTCGAAGAGGCTGTTGCAGCAGTTAAGAAAGGTGAGAATGTACAACTCGTTGGTTACGCTACCATCGCTGTTGCTCACAAGGCAGCTCGCAAGGGTATCAACCCGGCTACCAAGCAGGCTATCGAGATCCCGGCACGCAAGGTTGTTAAAATCAAACCGGGTGCTAAGTTTGCTCTCTAATTAGGCAATGAAGCTTCATAAACGAGTTGCCCCTATTGCCGGGCAACTCGTTTTGTCTGTTCTGTAATCGGTATTAGTATGTTAAATATTATCTTATGCGGTGCGCCGGGGAGCGGTAAAGGTACGCAGTCGGCTTTCATCGCAAACAAATACGGCGTGCAGCACCTCTCTACGGGAGATGTACTCCGTGCAGAGATTGCCAAAGGCAGTGAGTTGGGTAAGAAGATTGATGCACTCATCTCTCAAGGCAATTTAGTTCCGGACGATTTAATGTTCGGTGTAATTGAGAATTATATCGCCGGTCTGCCGGCTGATTGTAAGGGTACCATCTTTGATGGTTATCCCCGTACGGTAGCGCAGGCGGAGTCGCTGACCAAGCTGCTCAAGAAATACGACATGGATGCCATCCTGATCGATCTGATGGTGGACGAGCAGTTGCTCATCCAGCGCCTTATCGAGCGCGGCAAAGTGAGCGGACGCAAGGACGACAACCTCAACACGATTCGTCACCGCATCGCGGTCTATCACCAGCAAACGGAACCTATCGCGCATTACTACTTGCATCACGGCAACTATTTTGCCGTAAACGGCAACCACAGCATGGCGGATGTCTTCCTGCAGATCATGCGAGTGATCGAGTTGGCGAGTCTGGATAAACACTAATAACTTATTATGGCTGCGAATTTCATCGACTATGTGAAGATCTACTGCCGCTCCGGAAAGGGCGGCGCAGGTTGTATGCACCTCCATCGGGCCAAGTATCTGCCCAAAGGCGGACCGGACGGCGGTGACGGAGGCAAAGGCGGGTCGATCATCTTACGCGGCAACCGCAATCTCTGGACCTTGCTGCATCTCAAGTACCAGAAGCATATCATGGCGACCGATGGCGGCAAGGGCGGACAGAGCCGTTCCTTCGGTAAGGACGGCGAAGACAAGATCATCGAAGTGCCCTGCGGTACGGTCGTTTATGACGGTGAAACCGGCGAGTTCATCTGTGAGGTCAAGGAGCATAACGAGCGCGTCGTGCTGCTCAAAGGCGGTCGGGGAGGCTTGGGTAACTGGCATTTCCGTACGGCAACGAACCAGACCCCGCGCTACGCGCAGCCCGGTGAACCCGCGCAGGAACGCACGGTGATCATGCAGCTCAAAGTGCTGGCCGATGTCGGTCTGGTGGGCTTCCCCAATGCCGGCAAATCGACGCTGCTCAGTGTCGTTTCTGCCGCCAAACCCGAGATAGCGGACTATCCCTTTACCACCCTGACACCCCAGTTGGGCATCGTCTCCTACCGAGACGGACGGTCTTTCTGTATGGCTGATATCCCCGGTATCATCGAGGGAGCCAGCGAAGGCAAGGGACTCGGTTTGCGCTTCTTACGCCATATCGAGCGCAACGCGGTATTGCTCTTCATGGTACCGGCAACGAGCAAGGATATCGAAGCCGAGTACAAGATCCTGCTCAACGAGTTGGAGCAGTACAATCCCGAACTGCTCACCAAGGCACGCATCTTGGCCGTAACCAAGTGCGATCTGCCGCGCGTGGATGACGAAGGAAACGCACTTCCTGCAATCGATTTGAAGAAACTTAGCAAGAAGCTCGGCATAGAGATTCTCCCGATTTCATCGGTAGCCGGACAGGGTATAGACGAACTCAAAGATGCCCTCTGGACCGAACTCAACAAGGAGCAGAACCAAGTTATCGAGATCAGTCACGCCCCGATTGATGTTGAGAAAATAGAACGTGATGAAAATGACCAAATGGTAGATGACCAAATGGTAAATGAGACTATTTATCTCAATGAGGTGGAGGAAGAATGGGACCTCGATAAGTACAAAGGTATCGGATGGGATGACGGTGTCCCCGATTAACGGGGAAACCCTAGACGGAAGGGGCAAAACAATGACGCAGTGGTATGATAGGATGATCGAGTGGCGGGAACGTCACATCAGCGAGAAGAACCTGGTCCTTCTGCTCTCCTTTTTCGTAGGTATGTTCTCTGCCGCGGCTGCGGCGATCTTGAAGTCTTTTATTCATCTTATTGAGCGCTTGGTAGAGGAGCAGCTGATTGCCGGTGAGCATACCTGGTGGTACCTCATCACGCCGATTATCGGTATCACGCTGGCGGCGCTCTTCGTCAAGTACATCGTTCGGGATGATATCTCACACGGTATCACCAAGATCCTCTATGCTATCTCGCAACGCAAATCTATCATCAAGCCGCATAACATGTGGTCCTCGGTGGTAGGATCCGGTCTGACGATCGGTTTTGGTGGATCGGTCGGAGCCGAGGCACCTATCGTGCTCACCGGTGCCGCCATCGGTTCGAACCTCGCCAAAGCCTTCCGTTTGGATCAGAAGACGATGATGCTCATGATCGGCTGCGGTGCGGCCGGTGCGATAGGCGGTATCTTCAAAGCGCCTATTGCCGGTCTGGTCTTTACGCTCGAGGTGCTGATGATGGACCTGACCATGACCTCTGTAGCGCCGCTGCTTATCTCGTCGGTGACCGCTACGGCCATCTCGTATATCCTCACCGGAACCGATCCCATGTTTCCCCTCAAGTACATCGAGGATTTTGCCGTAAGCCGTATTCCGTGGTACCTTATTCTCGGTGCGGTCTGCGGTCTGGCAAGCCTCTATTTCACGCGGGGCATGAACAAACTCGAGCAATGGATGAAGCATAATGTGCGTTCCGTGGGGCTGAAGATCCTTGTGGGCGGCGTGACGCTGAGTATTCTGATCTTCCTCTTCCCGCCGCTCTACGGTGAGGGTTACGATGTGATACACCAGCTCATCAACGGCGACAGTCTCAGTGCGCTCAACAACAGCCCGCTGCAGAAATATATCGTTCCTACGGACTTTTATGCCCGACTCTCTACCCTGAATACGCAACTGATCATCGTCGGTTATTTCGTACTCATCATTCTTTTGAAGATCGTTGCCTCGGTTGCGACGAATGGTGGCGGTGGTGTCGGAGGTATCTTCGCACCCTCGCTTTTCATGGGTGCCATCGTGGGATTTGTGACGGCGCGCGTCATGAATATGTGTGGAATTTTTGTACCGGAGTCGAACTTTGCGCTGGTAGGCATGGCGGGTCTGATGTCGGGTGTCATGCACGCCCCGCTGACCGGTATCTTCCTTATCGCGGAACTGACCGGCGGCTATCACCTCTTCATGCCGCTGATGATCGTGAGTGTGGTCTCGTATCTGATGATCATGCTCTTCGAGCCGCACTCTTTGTATGCCATGCGTCTCGCGCAGAAAGGCGAGTTGCTTACCCACAACAAAGATCGTAATGTGCTGACTTTGTTGAAGATGGATAGTGTACTGGAGACAGATTTCGTGGCGATCATGCCGGAGATGACGCTGGGTGAACTGGTCAAAGTGATCAGCGAGAGCAAACGCAATATCTTTCCGGTGATCGACAAAAAAGGACACCTCAAAGGTATCCTTTTGCTCGACGAGGTACGAAATATCATGTTCCAACCACGACTCTATAAGCGCTTCACGGTCGGTCAGCTCATGACCTCACCGGCTGCTATCTTGCGGTTTGATCTGCCGATGGAGAAAGTGATGGAGATTTTCGAAGACACCGGTGCCTGGAACTTGCCGGTGGTGGACCAAGACAGACGATACCTGGGTTTTGTCTCCAAATCCAAGATCTTCAACTCATACCGCCACGTCCTCGTGCATTTCAGCGAGGAGTGATTAAGTATGGTATCCTTAGTATAACCTGAGTGTATCGTATCAAGAACGCGACCATCACGGGACCAAGTCCCGAGAACGACCTAAGAACAACACGAGAAAGTTCTTTTAATACAAAAATGTATATTCGTCGATACATACGGATGCTGTTGAGCCTGTGTCTTTTAACCGGCTGTTCGTTTCGTACGTTGCATGAAACGCTGCATGTAGTTGGAGAGGCAGATAGCCTGTGGCAACAAGGGCAGATGTACGATGATAGTACACAACTTGCACGTACATATAGCGCGCTCCACGCGTGGCGTGCCTTTTATGCGGATGAATATGCCCATGCCTGCTATCACTACGGCAAACTGCTCCGTGCAAAAGAGAACCCGGTAGAAGCGATGCAGGTGTTCATTGCCGCCACTCATTCACGCACGCATGATTACCATATTCTCGGCCGTGTGTATAGTAATATGGGTTCTATCTGCCATTTGGCAGATGAATTTCAGTTATCGTACGATATGTACGAAAAGTCGGCTAAGTGTTTTCTTGCCGATAATGATTCTTTATCATATTATTTCCTGCTCAATGACATGGCGTTTGAATTAGCAGAACAAGGCAAAAAGGATAGTTGTTATTCCTTGATTTCCAAAGTAAAAATTCATGAAGCCGGTGATAGTATTCTGACGGCATATAACTATGTATCTCAAGCGAGGGCATGCCTCAAAGTAAAACAATATGATTCGGTAATCTATTACGCTCATTTATCTCAGAAATACCTATTCCCACTTTCCTCATCTGCATTGCTGCTCGCACAAGGATACTCTTACATTGGTCGTAAAGATTCAGCAACGCATTACGCAAATATTGTTATTAAATCAACACATTCTTTATATGAGATAAATAACGCGTTGTATATACTCACTAATGACGACAACTCTAAAAATAATTCTGCCATCCGAGAAACGGCAGCAAGCCGTTCTGATGCTCAGAAATTACTGGAAATATACCAAGGCAAACTATCTCAGGCGGTTCAGTTATTAGATCAAGACTTGCATCGCAAGCCGGATTATCGATGGCTATACACTATAATTGGAGTTATTTTGTTTGCAGGTTCATGTGCTATATTGTATTATCTATGGCACAAACGTAAAGTACATAGTAGGTTGATACATGATATAGATATAAAACAAGAACAGAAAACACAACTAGAGAGTAGCATTGTAGCCATGCATTCTGAAATATCTCAATTATCCGAGCAGCAACAGAAAACACACCAACAATTATTGTCGAACATAGAAACTACGTGCAGCACACTACGAAACTCCAAAGACATTCTATCAGAATTGAACTGGAAAGATTATCTTCAAATGTGCAAAATTGTAAATCATCATTTTAATAAGTTAGCTACTACTTTACAAAAAATGAATCTATCCGAACAGGAAGTTAGACTATGTATATTAGTAGTTATAGGAGGTTTCTTGGATAAACAGATGGCAGATATACTATATTATTCACATAAATCCATACGCAGTACAAAAAGGCATATTGCTTTAAAATTAGGAACGACAAGCGCTAATATGCGTGCTTTTTTGATGGAAAAGATTATAGAATAGTTCACCTGACAAGGTTATATAATACAAAAAACTACATACGACATTTATAATCAATTGATAATGAGTATATTGCATTAAAAGAAAAACTACATTCTTTTCTTGCGAGGATGTAAAAAAAACTGTAATTTTGCACCGCCTTTCGAAAGATGGCGGTGTATTTTATTGTTTAACTATAACCAAAAATTGCAATGAAAACAAAAATTCTTGCTTTGGTATTGGGCGCACTCCTTACAATACCATGCGTGTTACACGCAGAAGAATAGGACAAACATACGTTAAAAAATTGAAAAGAGCGCGATTTTGTGTAATTTAGAACGATTTTCTTGCGCATATCGAAAAAAAGCAGTAATTTTGCAGTGTCAAACGAATTAAGCATATGAAAAAAGTACTTATTGCAAGCCTCATGGCGATAGTTCTGGGTTTGATGGTATCTTGTAAACAAGAGGAACCAACGGAAACTGACATGAAAAACTATATAGAGGCACTGAAAGCCTATTATCCGTACTCGCAGGGTGAGAGCGTTAGTTTCTGGAATGAAGACCTCGAACGCCAATGGGATCTCAATGCAAATGCGTGCAATTCGCATATAATTATTTGCAAGAATGAACCCGGCTCCAAATGCAGCGGAGATAGAAGTGCAACCATCTCAACATCGTTTGAGGAAGGCGGGATAAATTCCAATAAAGAAATCGTGAGCGAAATAGGCACCTTGTTGGAGCACGAGGGAGGCAGCAAAACAGTCTTTATTCGGTGGGACATGTCGCTGCGCCTTAGCAAAGAGGAGTTCTATCAAGGTTCAGCAAGCGTGACTTGCCCGACTGAGAATGTGCTCGCACAGTTCACGGATACGATCATCGTTCAGATAACAGGTAAGCGGTCAGCAAGCGGCGACATGGAATCCGCGCCCAAGGGAGCATATGCACATATCGTCAAAGGAAAAGGTATGACTGACTTCTCGCTGGACGACCGGACAGTATGGAAAAGAGTCAAGGTGGAGCAGTAATTTCGCGGTGTCAATCGGAAAATTTATCAAAAACATAACTCGTCTACTTAAAAGTAAATATATAAATAATACGATTATGAATAAAAAATTTGCCTTTTTATTTTTATGCCTCTTCTGTTTTATTTCTTGTGGAAAATTTAAACAGAAAGTTTATTATATTGTTGATAATCAATTGTCCGAGAACGTGATTTTGGACTATGAATGTTTTTCCAGTTATGATAAGTCTGGTATGATTTATGTGAAGGAAACGGTTCCGTCTGGAAGTCAGAAACACCTAATAGTAGCAGAAGAAGTAGGATACGTTCCCATTGATGCTTCACAGGAACCGGCCAGTCCTTTTATCACATTTGATAAGTTTTGCATCTTAAAGATAAACGGAGACACAATATACTCCCGTAAGTTAATTGAAACTGAAGAGGATGACGACGGTGATCGTGATTTTCTTGGTTTATGGAAAAGCGATTTAAAAGTGGGGCAACGGCAGACTGAAGTAACTTGGACTCTTATTTTGAAATAAACTATACGTGCAAACAACAATATTACATCAATAACATGAAAGCAATTAGATTATTATTCCTTTTGTTCATTGCAGTATTTGCAATCGGTTGTGATACACCGCAGTTACTCGAAGAAAAAGAATACAGTTTCTATATCTTCCGGTATGCCGATGAAACATACAAAGAATGGATCATCACAACGAATGACAGTATTCCTAAATGTCCCAAGCGCTATAAAAACGAACCGTATTTCGGAAATGCACGATGGGCGCAGAATCCGGAAAAGTACAAATACGATCTTTGCGAATTGGCTACAGAAGAGAAGTTGTTAGCCCTGCACGAGAAGTATTATACCTATTTCCCATACACCGCCATCCACGGCGATGAAAATTGTGTGGCGCGTAAGGAAAAGTGGGGGAATATTTGCAATGCCAATTTGAAGGATCTACCGGTCCTTTGTACTGCCAATGCACTATATTCGGAGATACGCTCCTTTGAAATCTCATCGCTGGAGAAAATTACCGACAAAAAACGCCAGGAGATGACCATTGACGATATCGCAAAAGCTATCAATACAATAATTGACGGCGGTCAATTGGATAAATATAGCGCAAAAGTCTCCACTATGTGGGCATCACATGAATAATCTATCTAAAAAATAATCTCTAAATAATACGATTATGAATAAATTCATCACCATTCTATTGTTAGTTTGTATATCTATTTTGCCATCTTATGCGCAATCTTTGGTACAACCTGCAGAACCGAATGAGGCGTGCATGGAAGCGTGGACTAACTACCAGAAAGCCGATGCCCTTTGGAAAACCGGTTGGGGGTTGTTTGGCGCAGGATTGTCAGCGGAATGTATTGGAGGTATCCTATTTTGGAAAGGGGTAGTAAATGCACCAATAGGTAGTAAAAATTCATTAGCAATGCCCATAACCAGTATAGGTTTATTAGGTGCTGGTTTTGGAGCGGTTGTGGCTTCCATACCTTGCCTCGCCATCGGTCAGCGCAAAAAGGCATCACTGAAAACAATAGAAGAGTGGAATTGTGGTCCGGAAAGGAGATGCGAGGAAATAAAAAAGAGTTATAAAAAAGGCAACGCGTTATGGAAAGCCGGTTGGAGTCTCTTCGGCATAGGAACAGCAACGGTACTCACGGGCGGCTTTCTCGGGTACTACTACGGTGTACACCGGCATAAGTACGGCCCCTATATGGATGCAAATCGTATCAACGCACAAATCGGATATGCCTTGATTGGTCTTGGTAGTGAGATCGTAGTTGTATCTGTTCCGTGCCTTGTTATTGGGCAGTCCTATCGCAAAGCTGCAGCCTCTCCCCTTGATCTAACCCTGCAATCTTCTTCCAACGGTTTAGGTTTAGCATTGCATTTCTGATAGATACGAAAGTGTGATAAACGAACTGATAGGACAGAGATACATCCGATCTCACACCTACCAGTGACGTCCGTAATGGTCGCGAAATGGTCGCGAGAATGAAAGTAAAATGGTATGATGGACTAAGATAAATCCTTTTGCATACCCTCAACCTCGGATTTGCAATATTTTAGAAGTGCGGTGGCTTCGGCTGCCGCTTTTTTGTAGGCATCCATGCTGATGGCCTTGGATTGCTCCAATTGTGCAATGATGGCTTCCGCCTTTTGCAGGGCCTCGTCGTAGGTCAGTTTATTGTCCTTTTCCATGAATAATAACACCGGTGGTGAAGAATAAGATCTTGAGGTCGAGCAGTAGCGACATATTTTCCACATAGACGATATCGCAGTTCAGGCGCTCGATCATTTTTTCCATTGTATCCGTGTAACCGACGCGGATGGGACCCCAGCTGGTCAGTCCCGGTCGCACTTTGTAGATGAGGCAGTAATAGGGAGCCTCTTTCATGATCTGCTCAATGAAATAGGCGCGTTCAGGGCGCGGACCGACAATAGACATGTCGCCGCGGAGGATATTCCATAGTTGCGGCAGTTCGTCCAGGCGGTATTTGCGGAGCCAGAGTCCGACCGAGGTGATACGCGGGTCATGATCCAGCGTCAGATGCGGTACGCCGTCTGCTTCCGCATGGTCGATCATCGTGCGGAACTTATAGATGCGGAAGGGGATACCGTATTGTCCGATGCGCTCCTGACCATAGAAAACCGGACCTTTGGAACTGCACTTGACCAGCAGTGCGATCAGGGCGAAAAGCGGTGAGGTCAAGATCAGACCTATTCCGGAGGCTACTACATCAAACGCACGTTTGGTACACAACTCGGAGTCAGACATATGGAACTCGGTGATGCGGATAAGGGACGGTCGGTCGAGATGACCGATACGCGCCGCACCGGTAAGCATATCGTACACGCGCGGAACCATACTTATTTCGCACGAGAGCGGGTACAGGCGCGCGATGAGTTCGTATAACTGCCGGTCGGTGTAGTCTTGAGGCAGGTCAATAATGACCTCGTCCTGTTCTCCGGTTACCAGTTCTTCCGCTTCCTCCATGGAGTGCACGATGCGCGTGCGCTGAACGCCGCGGCGACGGGAGAGAAGGGTGATCGTCAGACGGGGAATATAGCTGAGCGTGAACTGCAGTCCGAACAACACAGCCAGGGAGGTCAGGTATTGGTTGTAGGATTCTACGTTATCATCTATAATGATAATGAAGAAAAAGAGCAACGATATGACGACTGCCGAGCCTGCTGTGCGCAGGAACTCGCGCCATAAGGGCTTTTGGAAGGGACGCAGGTAGTAGCCGGACAGGTAGTAAACCACCAGACAGATGAACGGATAAACCAAGAGCGGAAGCCAGTAGCTGAACGCCGGAACGAGCACCTCATTCAATAGCGACACACGACCGTCATAGACCATCCAGCGGAAGCCTAAGAAAAAGATCCACACCAGTTCGCTACTGATGAAGTCGGCGGTAAGATACCATAATTGTTGTTTGCGTCGGAGCGTCATGGGCGAATGATTTGGAAAGTGCCGTCGGCATGAATCTTAATAATACTACTGGGCTCGTGCGGACAGTCATCCTCGCGCCGGAACCGGCAAACATAGTCGGCTCCTTCCAGAATCTCGTTTTCTATCTCGTGGAAGAACCGCGCCGTCGGATGACCGCTTATATTCGCGCTGGTCGATACAAGCGGATGTTTCAGTTGGGCGCAGAGGGCTTTACTGAAGGGCTCGTTGGTGATGCGAATGCCAACCGAATCATCTTCGGCAATTAAATTCGCTGCCATATTGCGGGCATTCGGATAGATAATCGTCAGGGGTTTTGTTTCTTCGGCATCCTGAACGGCCTCTAACATCGCCCACGCCGCATCGGGGATTTCACCGACATAGTACGGCAACTTGGCAGGGCTGTCCAGCAGCACGAGCATGGATTTGCTGTCTTCCCGCTGCTTGAGGGCATAGATCTTGGCAACCGCTTCGGCTTTCGTTGCATCACAGCCGATACCCCACACGGTATCCGTGGGATAGACGATGATGCCTCCGTTGCGTAACACCTGCAGTGCGGCTTGCAAATCCTCCTTATCGTAGCGTTCAAAATCCATTACGGACTGCAAAATTACAAAAAAAAGTTGGATTTGGCAAACAAATTGTACAATTTTAAGAAAATTTCTTAAAAAAAGCGTTTTACATTTGCACAATTGCAAAAAATGTAGTAATTTTGTAGCCGGTTTATTAACGAATTATTAAAAATCACAAAATATATACTAAAATGAAAGAATTAGATCTTACCAAGTATGGTATCAAGGGTGCGACCGTTATCGCACACAACCCGTCGTACGAGTATCTGTTCGCAGAGGAGACCAAGCCGGAGCTCACAGGCTACGCAAAAGGTCAGAACACCGAGCTGAACGCGGTGAACGTAATGACCGGTATCTACACCGGTCGTTCGCCGAAAGACAAATACATCGTGATGGACGCTAACTCGAAGGACACCGTTTGGTGGACCACCGAGGGTTACAAGAACGACAACCACCCGATGTCTGAGGACGTTTGGGCTAAGGTAAAAGAGCTCGCTATCAAGGAGCTGAGCGGCAAGAACCTGTACGTAGTAGATGCTTTCTGCGGCGCTAACAAAGACACCCGCATGGCTGTACGCTTCATCGTGGAGGTTGCATGGCAGGCTCACTTCGTAAAGAACATGTTCATCCAGCCGAGTGAAGAGGAGTTGGCTAACTTCGAGCCGGACTTCGTGATCTACAACGCTTCGTTGGCAAAAGTAGAGAACTACAAAGAGCTCGGTCTGAACAGCGAGACTTGCGTTGCCTTCAACACCACGAGCCGTGAGCAGGTTATCCTCAATACCTGGTACGGTGGTGAGATGAAGAAAGGTATGTTCTCCATGATGAACTACTACCTGCCGCTGAAGGGCATCGCATCCATGCACTGCTCGGCTAACACCGACATGGAAGGCAAGAACACCGCTATCTTCTTCGGTCTCTCCGGTACCGGTAAGACCACTCTGTCCACCGACCCGAAACGTCTGCTTATCGGTGACGACGAGCACGGATGGGACGATCAGGGTGTGTTCAACTTCGAAGGTGGTTGCTATGCAAAGGTGATCAACCTTGACAAAGAAAGCGAGCCGGACATCTACGCTGCTATCCGTCGTAACGCACTCCTCGAGAACGTAACGGTTGACGAGAACGGCAAGATCGATTTCGCTGATAAGAGCGTAACCGAGAACACCCGTGTAAGCTATCCGATCAACCATATCGAGAAAATCGTTCGTCCGGTATCTGCAGGTCCGGCAGCTAAGAACGTGATCTTCCTGAGTGCTGACGCCTTTGGCGTACTGCCTCCTGTATCGATCCTGACTCCGGAGCAGACGAAGTACTACTTCCTGAGCGGTTTCACGGCTAAGTTGGCAGGTACCGAGCGTGGTATCACCGAGCCGACTCCGACCTTCTCCGCTTGCTTCGGTCAGGCATTCTTGGAGCTCCATCCGACCAAATATGCAGAGGAGCTGGTTAAGAAGATGGAGAAATCCGGTGCGAAGGCATACCTCGTTAACACCGGTTGGAACGGTACCGGTAAGCGTATCTCGATCCGCGACACCCGTGGTATCATCGACGCTATCCTCGGTGGCGACATCCTGAGCGCTCCGACAAAGAAAATTCCGTACTTCAACTTCGAAGTACCGACCGCTCTGCCGGGTGTTGATCCGAACATCTTGGATCCGCGTGACACCTACGCTGACGCTGCTCAGTGGGAGGAGAAAGCAAAAGACCTCGCTGCTCGCTTCATCAAGAACTTCGACAAATATACGTCGAACGAAGCAGGTAAGGCACTTGTTGCTGCAGGTCCGCAACTCTAACCGGTTTCGCCAAACTTGGCGAATACAAAAAATCAGGCGTCCAATCGGGCGCCTGATTTGTTTTTTTACGCTTCTTTTTACTCTTCCGTACCGGCTGTCTCGTCGAGGTAGAGCATCGAACCGACAATGTTATGTCGGAGCAGAATCATCATCTCGATCACTACTGCCGGAAGGGCGGATATCAGATGCGGATAGAGCGTCACATAATGCAGGTCGGACATCTTGAGTGCGTAATAGAGCATCAGCCCATAGTACGCACCACCGATCAAGGCGGTGATAAGTGCAATCCACATGCGTCCTTGGTTGCTGAAGAAGCACAAAAAGCAGAGGATGCAACTCCAAAGCATCAGTTTGTTGCAGTAATAAAGCAACTTCACCGACATGGTCGCCACTACCTCTTGCCTGCCCGTTTGTAAATCCGTTTGGGTGACATAGAAAGTAGTCTGATCCATCGAAAAACTACGGACATAAATGATGCCCTTATCGTCTTGAAAATTGAATACCGGTCGGGTAAACAAAAAGGCCGATGCCGCGATCGCAATCACCATGTATGCCCAACGACGGTACATGGCAGTCAGCGTACGTTTATCTACTGTTTCACTCATAATTATTCCCAAAAACGGCTGCAAAAGTACTACAAAATTTGCAAATACGCAAGTTTTTCCATTTTTTTCTTGCGCAATTCATTTTTTTTTTGTAATTTTGCGCACTTTTTGTGTGTCGTGCGCAGGTATGCCCGTTGCGTACACACGAAAAATAATGCATATAAATAAAAATTAAATACAAAAAACTATTATGCAAAACAAAGGACTTGTTAGAATTTTGGCGGTGTGCCTTGCGTTGGTATGCGCCTTCTATCTGTCGTTCTCTTTGGTAACCAGTCATTATGACAAGAAGGCCAAAGAGTATGCGGCAGGCGATGATGCAAAAGAGTACCTCTATCTGGACTCTATTGCTGCTAAGAAAGTGTGGTTTGGTTACACCCTTAAGGAGTGCCGCGAGAAAGAGATCAATCTCGGTCTGGACTTGAAGGGCGGTATGAACGTAACGATGGAAGTGTCCGTTCCGGACATTCTCGATGCGCTCAGCGGTCACAATGAGACCCCGAACTACAAAGAGGCTTTGGCGCTTGCTAAACAGAAACAGAAATCGAGCGGTGCGGACTTCGTTACGCTCTTCATTGAGTCATTCAAAGAGATTGATCCGGAAGGTCAGTTGGCTTCTATCTTCTCGACTTTCGAGTTGAAAGACAAAGTGACCCTCACTTCGACCAACGATGAGGTAGAGAAAGTGATCCGTGAGGAGGTTGACGGTGCGATTCAGAACTCGTTCAACGTGCTCCGTACGCGTATCGACCGTTTCGGTGTTGTTCAGCCGAATATTCAGAAATTGGCTCAACCGGGTCGTATCCTGATTGAGTTGCCGGGTATCAAAGAGCCGGAGCGTGTTCGTAAACTGCTCCAAGGTTCGGCTAACCTCGAGTTCTGGGAGACCTATGAGGCTTCCGAGTTGCTGCCGATGCTCGCGCAGATCAACCGTGAGTTTGCCGCCGGTGCGCAAGCTGAAGAGGCAGAAGAGGTTAAGGCAGAGGAAGTAAAAGAGGAAGAGGCTCCGAAGGCAGAGGGTGATGAGCTCGCTGAGTTGTTAGGTGACAGCACCGCTGCTGAGGCGGATCAAGCTGCGCAAGTAGCAGAGTACAAAAAGAGCAACCCGCTCTTCGCTATCCTCAATCCGTCTATCAACCAAGCCGGTCAGGCTTATCGTGGTCCGGTCGTAGGTACCGTTCATTATACGGATACCGCGAAGGTAAACGCAATGCTCACCTCGCAGATCGCAAAAGCCGTTCTGCCGCGTGACGCTCGTTTCTACTGGACGGTGAAGGCTATCGATGAGGCAAACGCTTACTATAACCTGGTAGCGCTCAAAGCGCAGCGTGACGGTCGTGCAAGCCTCGAAGGTGACGTGATCACGGACGCACGTGCAGACTTCTCGCAGCTGAGTGCCTATGCAAATGTATCGATGTCGATGAATGCCGAAGGTGCAAAGACCTGGCAGCGTCTGACCAAAGATAACATTGGTAAGTCGGTAGCTATCGTACTGGACGGATACGTTTATTCGTTCCCGACCGTACAGAGCGAGATCGCAGGTGGCAACAGTCAGATCACCGGTAACTTCACCGTAGAAGAGGCAAAAGACTTGGCCAACACCCTCAAGTCGGGTAAGATGCCGGCTCCTGCTCGTATCATCGAGGAGAGCGTGGTAGGTCCGTCGCTGGGTCGTGAGGCTATCCAGTCGGGTCTCTGGTCTTTCGTACTCGGTTTCTGCCTCATCCTGATCTACATGATCTTCTACTATGGTTGGATCCCGGGTCTGATCGCCGATGCTGCTTTGGTATGTAACGTCTTCCTGTTGGTGGGTATCCTCTCTTCGTTCAGCGCTGTACTGACCTTGCCGGGTATCGCAGGTATCGTGTTGACGATGGGTATGGCGGTCGATGCAAACGTGCTTATCTACGAGCGTATCCGCGAGGAGTTGCGCGCAGGTAAGGGCATGCGTAAGGCTATCGAGGACGGTTTCAAGGGTGCCATCAGCGCCATCGTGGATGCGAACGTTACTTCGTTCCTGACGGGTGCTATCTTGGCTATCTTCGGTACCGGTCCGATCAAGGGCTTCGCTGTTACCTACATGATCGGTATCATCTCTTCGTTCCTCACGGCTGTGTTCATCACCCGTCTGTTGCTCGAAGACTATGCAAAGAAAGAGACTGCGAAGGAGCTCAGCTTCACCACCAAACTGATGAAGAACTTCCTCCAGAATATACATTTCGATTTCGTGGCTGCGCGCAAATGGGCTTACTGCCTGTCGGGCGCATTGGTTATCTTCGCTGTTCTGGGTCTGGAGCCGCATATCTTCGGTAAACTGAACCTCGGTATTGATTTCTCTGGAGGACGTAACTATGTTGTCCGTTTCGACCGGAATATCAACACCCAGGATGTACGCGAGAGCCTTGATAAGACTTTCAGCGCTACGCTGGAGGACGGCGAACTCTTCTCGCTGAATGTGATCACCTACGGTAACGACGCCAACCAGGTTCGTATCTCCACCAACTATCGTATCCACGAGGATAATGCTGAGGCTGACGAGGCGATCGAGGCACTGCTCTACGAGGGCTGCAAGCCGTTCTTGGGTGAGAATATCACCTTCGATGACTTCCGTTCGACCGACTCGAATGCCGAGGTAGGTATCATGTCGAGCCAGAAGGTTGGTCCGGCGATTGCAGACGATATCAAGACCAGTGCCGTTTGGGCTATCTTTGCTGCACTGATCGTGATCTTCCTCTATATCCTGCTCCGCTTCCGTAACTTCGCTTACTCGGTTGGTGCATTGGTTGCATTGGCACACGATACCGTGATCATCCTCGGTCTGTATGCTGTCCTGTGGAAGATCATGCCTTTCTCTATGGAGATCGACCAGGCCTTCATCGCTGCTATCCTGACCGTTATCGGTTATTCGATCAACGATACCGTGGTCATCTTCGACCGTGTTCGTGAGTACAACGGACTCTATCCGAAGCGCGAGAAGAAAGTGAACATCAACGACGCTTTGAACAACACGCTCAGCCGTACGTTCTCGACCTCTATGAGTACGTTCGTTGTATTGCTCGCAATCTTTATCTTCGGTGGTGAGACGATCCAAGGCTTCGTATTCGCACTCCTCATGGGTGTAATCGTAGGTACCTATTCGTCTCTGTTCATCGCTTCGCCGATTGCTTATGACATTCAATTGGCACAGGCGAAACGTGCAGCCAAGAAAGCTGAGGCTAAGAAGTAATGGGAAGAAAAGGAAATTTTTGTAATTTCTGCGGTCGGTCGATGCCGGAGATGTTCTCCGCGCAGGACAACGATGTGCTGATCTGCAGCGAGTGTATCGAGCAGGGACATAAGATTCTTATGTCGCGTCCCAAAGCGCGTTCACTCAATAGCGAAGAACTGACGGTAGAGAATCTGCCGACCCCGCAGAAGATTAAGGATTTTCTGGATCAATATGTCATCGGCCAGGAGGAAGCAAAACGCTTCCTCTCGGTCGCTGTCTATAACCATTACAAACGCGTGCTTCAAGAAATCACCAACGACGATGTAGAGATCGAGAAATCCAACATCCTCTTGGTGGGTTCGACCGGAACAGGTAAGACGCTCTTGGCGCGTACGATCGCTAAGTTGCTCAAGGTTCCTTTTGCTATCGGTGATGCCACTTCGCTCACCCAGGCAGGGTACGTAGGTGAGGATGTAGAGACTCTTTTAGTGCGCCTGTTGCAAGATGCTAATTACGATGTAACGAAGGCACAACGAGGCATCGTTTTTATCGATGAAATCGACAAGATTGCCCGTAAATCTGAGAATATGTCCATCACGCGTGACGTGAGCGGAGAGGGGGTTCAGCAGAGCTTGTTGAAGATGCTCGAAGGATCGGTGGTGAACGTGCCGCCTCAGGGTGGTCGTAAGCATCCGGACCAGGAGATGATCCATGTGGATACGAAAAACATCCTCTTCATCTGCGGTGGTGCTTTTGACGGTATCGAACGTAAGATCGCGCAGCGTATGCATACGCAAGTCATCGGATTTAATGCCCAGCAGGAAGCCGAGCAGATTGATAAGGAGAATATACTGAAGTATATCGCGCCGCAGGACCTCAAGTCCTACGGATTGATTCCCGAGATCATCGGTCGTCTGCCGGTACTGACCTATATGCACCCGCTCAATCGTGAAGCCTTGCGTAGTATCCTCACGCAGCCCAAGAACGCCCTGACCAAGCAGTATCAGAAACTGCTGGCGATGGATAATGTGAAGTTGCTCTTTGATGAGAACGCACTCGATTATATCGTCGATAAAGCCCTGGAGTACCAACTCGGTGCGCGTGGCTTAAGAGGCTTGATGGAGACGCTGATGACCGATCTGATGTTCGAACTGCCCAATAAGAAACAGTTAGGCGAACAGCAAGTCTTCACTGTCACCAAGGATTATGCACGCCAGAAACTGGAAAAAGCCGACTATGTGCGGCTGCGAAACGCCGTATAAGGTTTCTTAGAAACCGGAGTAAACCAGTTTGAGAGACAGTCCGCTCGCGCTCTGCGCCGAGCGGATTTTTGTTGCAGAAAGGGTCTGCGCCTCTTTAACGGAAGAGATGATAGTGGTCGAAGAAGTCGTTGTAGCGGTCTGTATAGCTACCGGCACCAGACGCAAGATCAATTGCTCCGGAACCTCTTCTTTGCGTATCTCTTGGGTCAGGAGCGTAGACAGGTCATAACTGTAATAATAGGTGGTGTTACCATCTGCATCCACACCGGACGTGAGGGTACCGACAAGGGCACAGGTGTCGGTCGGCACCTCGCTACCCAACAAAACACGCTCGGCGGAAGCATCCCTTACCAGCAGCATGTACGGCGCCGGTTGCAACCAGTCGTTGCTGGTGCGTTCTGCAGTCGAACCGGTGAAAACGTTTGTTACGTCCACGCGCAGTTCCGCTAAGTTTACGTACGGGCGTTTGAGGAGCGTATCGCCGTTCTCGAAGATGCTTTCTATCAGGTTCTCACGCATCGAATTCTTCAACTGTTTAACCGGTAGCGCGATGCGGGTGAAGATACCTGCCGGACCGACGATATAGTTGAAGTTAGCAGAGTCTTGCCGCAGGCTTTGCAGCAACTTATCTTTGTTCATGTACTGGATAGAATTGACCGTACGCACCTCGGAGTTGGCGTAGAAAGCCTTCATGTCGTTCACCGTGGTGTCTTTGCCGGCTTTGGCGTAGGTGAAATGGTAGTACACGCCTAAAGCAATGTCGTTGACATTGAGAATGGTGGAACTACCGAAATCCGACTCGATGAGCAAGCCCTTGAACTGCTTGTTGAACGCTTCTTGGGTGGTGAAAGAACGGATGGCTGCAAAACGACGGAAGAAATCTGAAGTGGAGTCGGTCATCAGGCGAACCATCGGCACGTAGTAACCATTGTTATCCTGGATTGAATCGCGTTTTTCGGACGCCACCACGATGCGGCGACTGCGAAGGATACTCTTCGTGCGCGAGCAATATTCATCCACAGGAATATCGGTCTTGTAGGTCTGCGTATAAGAGAGCGATGCACCGTCCATCTCATATACATTGATGGTAAGCGGAGCCAACCCGTCGCCTGTCCATGTGGAGTAATAGAAGAAGAGGGATATCGAATCGATAATCGCATTGCTCGGGTAGGCATAACCTTCCGGACAAGCCAGTTGCGTCAAGATACGTGCGCGTACGGTACCGTAACCGGTCTCTATCTCACCTAACAAGGTTGAGTCCGGCTGGGAGACGATAGCGCTACTGGTATCGATGCGCGAGCGGAGCTCAAACGTATCGGCAATTACGATGATGCTGTCGCTGTTATCCAGGATATGACTTCCGGTACTGGCGGCATCGTCCTTACATGCTGTCCAACAGCACGCAATAACAACTAATACCCCTATGAACGCAAAGCGTTTACTCATCCTCTTTCTGGAACAAAGTCTGGTAGAATTCCCACTGGCGCTTGCATGCATCAACCACCGTCTCGGTCTCGGCGTAAGCCAGAGTCGGCTTACCCTTGGTTTCTGCATAGTTCGCCACACGTTGATTCACTTTGGGAGTTGCATAGACGATTGCATCTGAATAATCAACCGCCAGACGCATCAGTTCTTCGTAACCTACCGAGAAACCGGCAATCGAACGAACGTCCGTGTTGGTAATACCTTCGAGACGCAATTTATCTGTAAACTTCGAATGGAAAGGCTTTTGGTACTCATGATCATCCAGGGCCAGCACGATCTTCGAATGCGCAAAGAAAGGTTCATCGTTGAAGGCTTTCTTCAGATATAACGGCGCTAAGGCACTCATCCAGCCGGAGCAAACGATCACATCCGGAGTCCAACGCAGTTTCTTCACCGTCTCGATCACGCCGCGGGCATAGAAGATCACGCGATCGTCGTTATCCTCATACTCGACACCGTTCTCGTCCGCCACGCCTTTGCGGCGGTGGAAGAGATCGTCATTGTCAATGAAATAAATCTGAATACGAGCGGATTGAATCGATGCTACCTTGATAAGCAGCGGATGGTCCGACTCTTCGATGATCAGGTTCATGCCTGAGAGTCGAATCACTTCGTGCAACTGGTTGCGACGCTCGTTAATCTCGCCAAACTTCGGCATGAAGGTGCGTGTCTCGTAACCATGTCCCTGGAAATACTCCGGAAGCTGACGATTAAGAAGACGAATCGGATTCTCTTCTGCCAAATAAGGGCTTATCTCCTGCGAGATAAATAGGATGCGTTTCGGCTCTTTCATAGGCTTATATTATCGCTTTTCGGTGCAAAGTTACAAAAAAATTTTGATATATGCAAAAAAAGTTGTAATTTTGTACGATTTTTTAATCAAATAAGAAAAAAATGCAGATTATTACTACCAAAGCCGCGTTACAAACAGCGGTACAGCAATGTAAAAAAGAGGGAAAGACGATCGGTTTGGTACCGACCATGGGCGCCCTTCATCAGGGGCACGCTTCGCTTGTGAAACGCGCCGTAGCAGATAACGACATTTGTGTCGTTTCGGTTTTTGTCAATCCGACGCAATTTAACAACAAAGAAGATCTGGCGAAATACCCGCGTAATATTGAGCGCGATGCCGAGTTGCTCAGTTCGATCGGTGCGCATTATGTGTTTGCGCCTACTCCGGAGGAGATGTATTCGGCAGAAGAGATGAATACCACCTTTGCATTTGATTTTGCCGGATTGGACAAGGTGATGGAAGGCAAGATGCGTCCGGGCCATTTCAATGGTGTCGTACAAGTGGTAAGCCGTCTGTTCTATCTGGCACAACCGGATAAAGCCTATTTCGGCGAGAAAGACTTCCAGCAACTCGCTATCATCCATCATATGGTAGAACGCAGTTCGATGGCGGGAACTTTTGGCAATCTGCAAATTATCGATTGTCCGATCGTGCGTGAGGAATCGGGTTTGGCTTTGTCCAGTCGCAACGAACGTCTTTCGGCTGATGAAAAACAAACTGCTTTAGCCATCTCCAAAACGCTTTTTGAGTCGTTGAAATGGGCAAAAGAAGCAGGTGCGACGGTTGCAGGTGTACAGCAAAGAGTGATCGATGCCATCAACGCGGTTGAGGGGCTGGAAGTGGAGTACTACGAGATCGTGGATCAAACGACTTTGCTCCCTACCGATACTTTTGACCATGCGATCGGTTGTGTCACCGTTTATTGCGGTCCGGTACGTTTGATTGACAATATCAAGTATTAATGCGCATTATCTGCGATAGATATATTCCTTTTGTGGCTGAGGCTGTTCGAAAAGAATGGCCTCATGTCGATATTTGCCCGTTGAAACCGGAGGAAATCGATGCTAAAGCGATATGGGATGCGGATGTACTCATCGTGCGAACCCGAACGAAGGTCAATGAGACTTTATTGAGGGGATCAAAGGTACAATTGGTCTGCACGGCTACCATCGGTTTTGATCATATCGATACGGCTTATTGCGAATCGCGCGGTATCCGTTGGATGTCCTGTCCGGGCTGTAACGCACAGGCGGTATGCGATTATATCGAAGAGGTGTTGAATGAAATTACCAATGACCAATTACCAATGACCAATACGCCGGCTATCGGCGTAGTCGGAGTCGGTCATGTAGGATCTTTAGTAGCGAAGATGGCAGAGCGAAAAGGAATGAAGGTATTATTGAATGACCCGCCGAAAGGGATAGGTGTTTCGCTCGATTTCATCGCACAAAATAGCGATATTATTACTTTCCATGTACCGCTCGATAAGACCACTTATCATCTGTGCAATGAGGCGTTTCTTTATAAATGCAAACCCGGTGCGCTCATTATCAATGCAGCTCGCGGGGGAGTGGTAGATGAAGAGGCGTTGCTACAAAGCGGACATCCTTATATCTTGGATACATGGGAAGGCGAACCGGCTATTAGTACGGAGGTGTTGCAAAAAGCAGCCTTAGCCTCTATGCATATCGCCGGATATAGTGTAGAAGGGAAGCGTAACGCCTCGCAGATGTGTCTCGATCAAATCGCGGAAAGTTTCGGGTTGAAGCGAATCGATATCTCGACAGCCCGAGACCCGGAAATCTCGACAGAAAAGGGAGATTCAGCTCCCGGCTGGATCTCCCGAATCTCTGCTTCTCTCAAAGCGAATCCTACTGCTTTTGAGGCGCTGCGCAAATCGTATCGGCTGCGCGAAGGATAGGTTCGATAGAGGGAGCTTCGCCTACGGCTTCGATCATCCACTGCTTCGGAGTCAGACGACCTAAACGATAGATGCGCATATATTCTTGCGCAAACTCCATTTGGTTCTTGCATTTTGCCAAATGCTCTTCTAACTGGTACTGCACGATATGTCCGAGCGGGTAGTTCGGTAAGTACATCGGTGCGTTCACCATATGGCTGTAGACGGCCAAGAGGATACAATCGTGTTCGCCTAAAACGGGTTCGTAGTATTGATTCCAAATCTCTTTAGCAATCTGTTGGGTCGCCTCACAGAGTTCTTTGGCGGTGGCCTTCGGATGCGCATAGATCCATTTCCACATCGCCATATCGACGAGACTCACGCCCATGATCTCGTACATCGACCAGAACTGATCCAACACTTCGTTCGGATCATTGATGCCATTGCCCATCCGGGCGCCCGGAAGGAGTTGTAAATCGCGGTGTTGCCAGAGGAAAGCGGACGCTTCGGTGTAGGCGGTGTTGGGTACGCCGGAGAGCATGTAGTGGTCGATGAAGTACATATCGAGTACTTGTTCTACACAATGTCCGAACTCATGAACGGCGATGTTATAACCCTTGTAATCCATGCCATTTGCAGGAATGCGGGTACGGAGACGTGCCTCTTCTTTACGACCCAGACAAGGCCATGCGTGCCCCGAACCGCGTGCGGGTTCCACTACGATGTGATGCGCGATAGCGCGGGCGTCCTCTGAGTAGAAGCCCATTTGTTGCAGCAGACGCGGCATGTCGGCAGCAAAGGCATTGGCATCGGGATAGAGTTGGCGTGTTTGGGAAGACAGTTCGTCTTCGTTAAGGGAGGCACGTGCTTTGAAGCCATCGTACCAGATATCGTAGGGACGCAGGTCGCGACCTAAACGCTCACGAATGATGGCGGCTACCTGGGCTACTTGCTTGGAACCGACTAAAGCTCGGAAGAGACTGTCGAGTTCAGCAGCCGGAATCTCTACACCTCCTTCGAAATTGCGAATAATACCCGTCGGCATCGAGGGACAATAGGCGTCTTCGGCAAAATAGGCGTGGGCGATATCGAGGATCTTCTGATAGCGGGTATAGGGTTCATTTCCTTCGATTCCATCGGAATAAGGCTGCCAGATGAAGTCCGGATTATTGATGGCTTTTTGAGGGATGGTTTGTGCGACAATCCGTTGCATGACCTGATAGATCATCTCCTGTTTCTCCTGACCGTTCTCGGCGCCATAGAGGGCTTTGAGTTCGTCGCGAAGGTTCCAGTGGCTAAGCAGTATTTTGTTCTGCTCCCAAAGTTGGCGACCGTCTTTCGTGCGGAGGTTGCCCATGTAGATGTTGTAGTCGGCGATATAGTTCTCCGCGTTGGCGTTAGCTTGCGCCAAGCGGGCGTTCACTTCGGCGGGTACGCGGGTGGTAAAGATGTCTCCCATGCGGGCGTAGGCCCACTCCTGCCGTGTCCAGTGCTTACCGAGGGTATTCTTCTCTTCGAGCGTGTAATGAGGGAAGTTAATGATCGTGATGAACGCTAATTTGTTAGCGTACATATCGTCGGAGAAATGCGCTAAGGGGCTATAACCGGACATGATCCAATCGGGAGCCTGCGGTTCAGCAGCATTGGTGAGTTGGGTCGGTTTGAGCAGATCGACCGTCAGCAAATCCGCTGATTGATAGACGTTCTCGAAAATACGACTCAGCGACTCGAAGAGCGCAAGGCGTTCGCTGTCGGAAGTGCAATAATAGTCTGCTACAAGTTGGTCGAAATCGGCTTGAGAGCCGTCTTGTTCGGTCCAGAGCGCTGCGGCTTGTTGTACACCAAGCGGCGCAGATTTATCCGTTGAAACCGAAGGAATCGCGCCATTTTGCGGCAGAGAAACCGGACTTTTTTGAGTACACGAGGCTAAAATCATACAGCCCATAATAAAATGATGAACTTTCATAAAATCCTATTTTTCGGTGCAAAAGTACACTTTTTTTTGCATATATGCAAATTTTTTCGTATCTTTGCAGCCGATTTTTTAAGGAACATCGTAAAGTAAACATTTATATGGCAAGTTTTCAGAAGTTGACTCCTCGTGGAGAGGATTATTCAAAGTGGTACAATGAGTTGGTGGTAAAGGCCGACTTGGCAGAGCAGAGTGCCGTTCGTGGTTGTATGGTGATCAAGCCTTATGGCTATGCCATTTGGGAGACCATTCAGGCAGAGTTAGACCGTCGTTTTAAGGCGCAGGGTGTGAAGAACGCTTATTTCCCGTTGTTGATTCCGAAATCGTTCTTGAGCCGTGAGGCCGAGCACGTGGAGGGTTTTGCGAAAGAGTGTGCGG
Source organism: uncultured Bacteroidales bacterium (assembly GCA_946187695.1). Lineage (GTDB taxonomy): Bacteria > Bacteroidota > Bacteroidia > Bacteroidales > Paludibacteraceae > Colicola. The sequence continues at coordinate 74,725 of CAMHSB010000001.1, read as the reverse complement.
TGGTGACCCATCACCGTTTGATGAACGACCCGAACGGAAAAGGTGTGATCGTGGATCCGCAAGCGAAGTTGGAGGAAGAGTTGATTATCCGTCCGACCTCGGAGACCATCATCTGGAGCACGTACAAGAACTGGATCTCGTCTTATCGCGATCTGCCGATTCTGTGCAACCAGTGGTGTAACGTAATGCGTTGGGAGATGCGTACGCGTCTGTTCCTGCGCACTGCCGAGTTTTTGTGGCAAGAAGGGCACACGGCACACGCTACGAAGGAAGAGGCAGAGGATTATGCCCGTCAGATGTTGGATGTGTATGCGGACTTTGCAGAGAACGTGATGGCTATTCCGGTGGTGAAAGGTGTGAAGAGTCCGAACGAGCGTTTTGCGGGTGCGTTGAATACCTATTGTATCGAGGCGATGATGCAGGACGGTAAGGCATTGCAAGCCGGTACGAGTCACTTCTTAGGTCAGAACTTCGCGAAGAGCTTTGACGTGCAGTTCCTGAGCAAGGAGAATAAATACGAGTATGTTTGGGCAACGTCTTGGGGTGTTTCGACGCGTCTGATGGGTGCGCTGATCATGACGCACTCGGACGACAACGGACTCGTTTTGCCGCCGCACTTGGCTCCGATTCAGGTGGTTATCGTGCCGATCTTCAAGAAAGAGGAAGACTTGGCGAAACTGATGGAGAAACTGAACCCGATTGCGGACCAGATGAAAGCGCTGGGTATCCGCGTGAAGGTCGATACCGACGAGAAATATACCCCGGGTTATAAGTTCGCAGACTATGAGTTGAAGGGCGTGCCTGTTCGTCTGGCAATGGGTGGTCGTGATCTGGAGAACAATACGATCGAGATCGCACGTCGTGACACGCAGAGCAAAGAGACCATTTCGCTCGATGGAATCGTGGAAAAAGTGCAGGCATTGTTGGAGGAGATCCAGAAGAATTTGTTAACGAAAGCATTGGATTTCCGCATCGCCAACACGCGCGAGGTGAACAGCTATGAGGAGTTCAAAGAGGAAGTGAAGAAAGGCGGATTCATCCTGGCACATTGGGACGGCACGGTAGAGACCGAGCAGAAGATCAAGGACGAGACAAAGGCGACTATCCGTTGTATCCCGTCGATCGAACTGCCGGGACATAAGAACGAGCCGGGTAAGTGTATGGTGACGGGCAAACCGTCCGCCGGCCGCGTGATCTTTGCGTTGAGTTATTGATGGCACGGTATTTGTCAGTAGTTCGGTAAGATGATGAGACGACTACTGTACATAGTACCGGCTTTGGCCTTGGCGCTGCAGCTCTCCGCCGCCGAAGCGTACCTGGATTCATGTATGATCCGGGTGCAGGAAGGCGACACGCTGTACTTGGCTTATCTGCACGAGGTGTGGGTGTATCCGCCGCTGCAGTTCAAGAACAAGAAGCAGGAGAAGTTCTACTGGCGCACCGTGCGGGATGTGAAGAAATGCTTGCCGTACGCTAAGAGCATCACCAAGGACATGGCCTATGCCGATGAACAGCTGGCCCAATTGCCGGATAAGAAAGCGCAGAAGAAATGGTGGCGCGCCTTTGAGAAGCACCTGTTCAAGAAATATGAGAAGGACTTCCGGGGCATGTACGCCAGCCAGGGCATGATGCTCATGAAGCTGTTAGACCGCGAGACCGACAAGACGAGTTATGAGTTGATCAAGCAGTACAAGAGCAAAGCGACTGCGGATTTCTGGCAGTTCATCGCCAAGCTGTTCAAGAACGACTTGAAGGATGAGTATGATGCTACCGACAAAGACCGGATCACGGAGCGCGTGATCAACCTGGTGGAAGCGGGGCAGTTATAAGAAAAGACAACAAACAATATTGCTATGATATACAGATTTGTTTTTTCGTGTGAGGAAGGTGATCCTACTTTCCGCCGCGTGTTTGAAGCCGATGCAGATGCCACTTTTCTGGAACTGCATGAAGCTATTTTGAAGAGTGTGGGTTATCCCGACGACCAGATGACTTCTTTCTTCCTGTGCAACGACGAGTGGGAGAAGGGTCAGGAGGTGACCTTGGTGGAGATGGACTCGAACTTCGAGTACGACAACATGGTAATGAACGAAACGCGCCTGAGCGATTTGATTGAGGAGCAGGGTCAACGCCTGATTTATGTCTTCGATCCGATGTTCGAGCGCTATTTCTTTGGTAGCCTGAAGGAGATCAAACCGGGTTCGATGAACGGTGTGGAGTGCGTGGAGTCGAAGGGTAAAGCGCCGAAACAACTGAAGTCGGAAGATCCCTTAGCCGGTATTGACCGCAAGACAGACGATGATTTCCTGTTCGATGACGAGTTCAAGGACGAGTACGATCTGGGCGACATCGACATGGAAGGCTTCCAGGACCTGAGTTTCGACGATGGCACCATGTTCTAAATCATTGTTGCTAATCTTAGGTCCGACAGGTGTTGGTAAGACTGAGTTGTCGCTACGTGTAGCGGAGCACTATGGGTGTCCGATACTGAACTGTGACAGTCGGCAGATATACCGTTCTGTTCCCATCGGGACCGCTGCGCCGACAGCGGAAGAGCAAGCGCGCGTGAAGCATTATTTTGTGGCGATGCGTGACTTGGAGGAAGACTATAATGCCGGTCAGTACGAGCGCGATGCCCTGGTATTGTTGGAAGATTTGTTCAAAACCCACGAAGTGGTGGTGATGAGCGGCGGTTCGATGCTCTATGCAGACGCGGTATGCAAGGGTCTGGATGACCTGCCGAATGTGCCGGCAGAGATTCGCCAAGAGGTGAAAGCGGCGTACGAAAAGGGCGGTTTGGAATGGTTGCAAGCCGAAGTGCAACGGCTGGATCCGGACTACTGGGAGATCGTGGATCAACAAAATCCGTCACGGTTGGCACACTGCATAGAGATGTGCAGGATGACGGGAAAGACCTATTCGTCGCTGCGGACCAACCCGAACAAAGAGCGTCCGTTCCGGATCGTCAAAGTGGCATTGGAGCGTCCGCGCGAAGTGCTGTACGACCGGATCAACCGCCGTGTGGAGCAGATGGTGAAAGACGGATTGGTGGAAGAAGCAAGGGCGGTGTATCCCAAGCGCCAACTCAACAGCCTGCAGACGGTCGGTTACCGCGAGTTGTTTGCTTATTTTGACGGTGAATACGATCTGGACCGCGCCATCGAACTGATACAGCAGAACTCACGCCATTATGCCAAGCGACAGATGACTTGGTTCCGGCATGATAAAGATATACATTGGCTTAACGCCAACGAGAGTTATGAAACAAACATTCATCTTATTGACGATCTGTTGTGCGCTGTTCGCGTGCAAGAAGATTGATGTGACGTACGATTACAGTCCTACCGCCCCGCGTGCGGGTGAAGCCGTGTCGTTCAATAACCTCTCCAATGGAGGTGAAGATTGGGCATGGACGTTCGGTGACGGGGCTACATCGACGATCAAATCCCCATCTCATACCTATAAACAGCCCGGTACGTACCAGGTGACGCTCAAAGTGGACAATAAGAACTCGCTGACCTGCACGAAGCAGATCACGATCTATGACACCATTCCGACTTTTGTGATGTCGGACAGTGTGTTTACGATCTATAAGGACTATACGTTCACGGCGAACCTCTATAACCCCTATAATTTTCCGGTGTCTTACCGCTGGACGGTGGACGGAGAAGAGAAGGGAACGGATAATACCCTCACCACCTATTTCACGCAGGCCAAGAAGACCAAAGTGGCCTTGCGAGTGACGGTGAACAACAGCGAGACAACCGATATCGAGAAGGAGTTGTCCGTATCGGATACGGAGACTAATTCGGTCTATTTCCGCACGGCGGCAGGCGATTACCGGCAGCGTATTTTCGGTGCCCGTTCGGAGGAGCCGAAACCCACGACGGACACCTCTGTTTTCAACGACGCGCAGGACACGCTGCAGGTCTATAACGGCAAAACTTTCCGTCTGAGTGAACTGAAAGCGGTCTTCCCTGCTATTGAGGGTTTTAAGATTGCGAACCGCAAGATCTACTTCCGCGCGAACGGTCTGTGGGTGGCGGCTTTAGACGGTACGAACCTCGTGCAGATAGAGACGGAAGCCTGTCCGGCAATGAATTTGGATATGGTGGATAACCGGATCTACTGGGCGGTGGCGAACGAAGTGAGATACATGCCGCAGGTCGGGGCGGAGAACAATCGGTTTGTGACCGTACCCCAAACGATCAACACCCTTAAGGGTGTCACATGCATAGTAAGCGATAACATTGAATGATGCAACCGGATTATATTTTTGAGACCTCTTGGGAGGTATGCAACCGCGTGGGCGGTATCTACGCGGTACTTTCGACCCGTGCAGCCTCGATGCAGGCAGAGCACCCGGACAAAGTGTTCTTTTTTGGTCCCGACTTCGGCGACCACAGTAATATCTATTTCAAGCAGGACAAAACCCTTCTCAAGAAATGGGAAGCGCCTGCAGACATCCCCGTCCGTATCGGTCGTTGGCAAGTGCCTGGCGAACCGATCGCGATCCTGTTGAAGTTTGATGCGCTGTGGCCGAAGAAAGATGGGATCTATGCCTGGGCATGGGATAAGTTCCAGGTGCAGAGTCACGCCGCCTACGGCGATTATGACGAGTCCTGTCTGTTCGGTTATGCGGCAGGCATGGTGATGGAGAGTCTGTATAAGTTCCTGATCAAGACTCAGAAATCGAACGCCAAGAAACCGAATTTCTGCATGCACGCGAACGAGTGGCAGACGGCTTTCTCGATCTTCTATCTGGAGGACCACTGCCCCAATATCGCGACGCTCTTCACGACCCACGCTACCTGTATCGGTCGGTCGATCGCCGGCAACGGTAAACCGTTGTACGACTATTTCGAGGGCTATAACGGCGACCAGATGGCGTACGAATTGAATATGGTTTCCAAGCACTCGGTGGAGAAACAGGCGGCGCGTTGGGCAGACTGTTTCACGACGGTGAGTGACATCACGGCGCGCGAGTGCAAGCAGTTGCTGGACAAGCCGGTGGATATCGTGACACCGAACGGATTCGAACCGACCTACGTACCCAAAGGGGAGGAGTTCGATAAACGTCGTGCGAAGGCGCGCGAGGCCTTGCATCGGGTAGCCGGCAAAGTGCTGGGGGGTGTCGTGCCGCAGAACGCGCTGCTGGTAGGTATATCCGGTCGGTTGGAGATGAAGAACAAAGGTATCGATGTGTTTGCTGAGGCTTTGGACAAGCTGGCGCAGAAGATCTACCACAGCGACCAACCGGAGAAAGAGGTGGTAGCTTTCGTGATGATTCCTTATCTGGATCGTGCACCGACGCGCAAGGGCAAGGTGAGTGCCGTGTTCGTGCCCTATTACTTGGATGGACAGGATCCGATGTTCGGCATGAAATACTATGACTTGCTGTTGGGTCTGGACGTGACTGTCTTCCCGAGTTATTACGAGCCTTGGGGCTATACGCCGCTGGAGTCGTGTGCTTTCCATGTACCGACGATAACGACATCTCTGGCCGGTTTCGGAGCCTGGGCTGCGAAGCAGAAAGACCAGTACGGTGTGGTGGTGATTGACCGTACGGACTCCAATTTTGATGTAGTGGCCGAGCAGATTGCCGATTTGCTCTTGCGGTACGACCGTTTGTGCGGAGAGGACAAAGCACGTGCCCGCAAAGAGGCGGAGGCGGTGGCCAAGAAAGCCGACTGGAAGCACTTCTTTAAATATTATCGCAAGGCCTATGAGATAGCCTTGAAGAAAAGAGATACCCGATTAGACGAACTTCAAAATCCTCGCTTATTATGAAAAAGAGTTTATTGATAATGGCGTTCCTGCTGCCGATGGCAGCGTTCGCTTGTACGAATTTCCTGGTTGGCAAAGATGCCTCGGCGGATGGCAGTACGATGATCTCCTATGCCGCTGACTCGTACGGTATGTATGGCTATTTGCATTTTGCCCCCGCAGCGGATCATCCGAAAGGTGCGATGCGCGAAGTGAAAGACTGGGACACCGGTCGTCCGCAGCTCAGTATCCCGGAGGTGGCGCATACCTATACGGTAGTGGGCAATATGAATGAGAACCAAGTGACCATCGGCGAAACCACCTGGGGCGGTCGCGAGGAGTTATGGGATACCGTGGGTGTCGATTATGGTAGCCTGATCTATATTGCGCTGGAGCGCTCCAAGACCGCCCGTGAGGCGATGGAGTGGTTCATCACGCTGATCAACGAATACGGCTATGCTTCCGAAGGCGAGACGTTCTCTTTCGGCGACCCGAAGGAGGTATGGATGATGGACCTGATCGGAAAAGGTCCGGGTAAGAAAGGCGCTAACTGGGTGGCGGTACGTATTCCGGATAATGCCATCTGCGGTCATGCCAACCAATCGCGCATCACCCGACTGCCGCTCAGCAAGAAAGCCAAACTCAATAAGAAACTCAACTGCATGGTCCACGGCGACTGGATGTGGGATAAGGAGGTCATTGCTTTTGCCCGCGAGAAAGGCTACTTCACAGGCGCGGACAAAGACTTCTCTTTCCAGGCAGCCTACAACCCCTTCGACTTCAGCGGACTCTATGTGTGCGAAGCACGTGTATGGTCCTTCTTCAACCATTTCAGCAACGATATGGAGAAGTATTTCGACTATGCGTCGGGTAAGACTTTCCGCGATTCCAACGGAAAAAATGAAGGCGAACACATGCCGTTGTGGATTGTTCCGAACCGCAAAGTGAGTGCGCAGGATATGAAGGAGTGTATGCGCGATGAGTACAAGGGTACGCCGCTTGATATTACGAAGGGCACCGATGCCGGACCGTGGGAGAGTAAACTGCGTTTCGGTGGTCTGGGCTTCAAGTGCGCCGTGAACGGTACGGACACACTCCAGTACTGGTATGAGCGTCCGACGGCTACCCAGCAGACGGCATGGTCGTTTGTGGCACAGATGCGTCCTTACAGTCCTTACGGCATCTTCTGGTTCGGTGTGGATGATGCGGCTTGCTCGTGCTATACGCCGATGTACAGTTGCCTCACCCGCGTGCCGGAATGTTTTGCGGAAGGCAACGGCGACAGTTATACTTTCTCCCCGACGAGTGCATGGTGGGCATTTAACATGGTGGCTAACTGGGCTTATACCAAGTACAGCCGTATGTACCCGCATGTACGTGAGAACCAGCAGATTTGGGATGATAAGTTCAATACTCAGATCATCGGTGTGGATGCGCAGGCTGCCGAACTGAAGGACGAGGACGCGCGCGCGTTCCTTACCTCTTATTCGTGCGCGCAAGCAGAGAACCTCGTGGCCGATTGGCAGCGACTCTATATCTATCTGATCACCAAGTTCATTGATGGTCAGGAACGCAAAGAGGAGAACGGTCAGTTCAAACGGAATCCTTACGGACAGAGCTGCGGTCCGAACCGTTTGCCGCTGCCGGAACCGTTCCTCAAGATGGTGGCACCGGAGATTACACACGAATAAAAAAGAAAGTCCGCAAGCGCGGACTTTTCTTTTAGAACTTGTAGCTGAAACTTACGTACCAGCCCCATTCCCACATGTGCTGGTTCTCCACCGCTTTGTGGCGCACGAGGTTGTTCAGACCGAAGTCATAGCCGGCTTGCAGACGGTAACGATCCCATTCCAGACCTCCACCGACTCCGTACTGTATGTTCGCGCGGATCAGTTCGTCCGCCATGCGATCGTACGGCTCGGTAGGTACGTTGATGGACTGTAACCAGGTCTCCGCTTTGGCACTCAGGTGCTTATCCATGTAGTCGTATTGGGACAGACCGATCTGCAACTGCGGGCCGGTGTAGAAGAAGAGATTCAGCTGTTTCCACAACGGAATGGTATAGAAAACGCGTACGGGGATTGTCAGGTTATGCGCCAGCACGCGGTGGCGGATATATTCCTCTTGTACCGACGGGGCATCCAGACTGCGCCAGTGCTGCTCGTTGCGACCGTAGAGCAGGGTATAGAAAGCACCGGTTTGCAGGCTGAAATGAATCGGCAGATTGAATGTGAACGTAGCACCGATGCGGGCACCGTGCAGGTACATATCTGGGTAGTTCAGCCCTCTCGTGCGTTGCTGATGCTGCACGTAACCCGCCTCGATCCGATAATCGACGCTAAAAGTATATTCCTGCTCTTTGTTCACTTTCTTCGTAGGATCAAAGAACGAGTTGTCTGCAATCTGATAACCGGGCTTCTGGGGGTCATCTGCCCACAGCGAACATACGCCGATGGTCAAAAAAAGTACTATATATCCAACTTTTTTCATAAATCGGCCACAAAATTACTGCTTTTTTTTGAAATATGCAAAAAAAGTTGTAACTTTGTGCCAAATTTTAAATCACCAATCACCAATTACCAATAAAACGTGTACACGTTTTCTACATATTGGCCCTATTACAAGCGCAACCTCAAGGTCGCGTTTCCGGTGATGCTGACCCAGTTCGGGGCAGCGATGGTGGGCTTGGCGGACTCGATCATGGTGGGGCATTACAGCACGACCGATCTGGCGGCGGTCAGTTTCTCCAATGCCCTTTTCTTCACGGTCATGGTCTTCTCGATGGGGGCGCTGATGGGTGTGACGCCGCTGGTGGGCCATGTGCACGGACGGTTGGAGAAGCTGCTGCAACAAGGGACGACGGAGGACGAGATCGGTCATAAGCATGAGCAGATCAGTACCTATCTGATCAACGGCTTGATCTTTACCGGCCTGATGTGTCTGCTGTCGCTGGCGCTTCTGACACCCTGTATTCCGTATCTGGATCAGTTTGGTCAGGAGCCCGAGGTGGTCGCATGCGCGCGCCCGTACTATATTCTTATAGTATATTCGATTGTGCCTTTTTTGCTGTTCTGTTTCTTCAAGCAGTTCCTGGAGGGGCTGGGGAATACTTTCGTGGCGATGATGATCACGCTGGGCTGTAACCTGCTCAATATCTTCCTCAACTGGATTTTTATCTATGGTCATTGGGGCGTGCCGGCGATGGGAGCCGAAGGAGCCGGTTGGGCTTCGCTTATCGCGCGTACGCTGATGCCGGTGTGCTTTGTGGTGGCGGTGCTCTGCAAGGCCGATTGGAGGCGGTACATCGCTTCGATACGCGCTTGGTTCATCACTCGTCGCGAGGTGGAGCACCTGCTCACGATCGGTATCCCCATCGGACTGCAGTCTTTTGCGGAGGCCTTCCTTTTCACGGCTTCTTTCGTCATCATCGGTTGGATCAGTAAGGAGGCGCTGGCTGCTCACCATATCGCCAACCAGATGGCGGACCTCACCTTCATGTTAGCCCTCGGTATCGGTTCGGCGACTACTATCCGCGTCTCGCACCAGTTGGGTAAGGGTGACCTGCATGCCGTACGGATGGCGAGTCATGCCTCTATCCATCTCTGTCTGCTGATGAACACCATCGGCGCGGCGATCATGATTTTCGGACGGAACTATATCCCCTATATCTTCACCGATGATCCGGAGGTGGCGCCTATTGCTTCGACGCTGCTCATTATCGCCGGCACGTTCCAGTACGTGGACGGCTTGCAGTGTATCGGTGCGGCGATGCTGCGCGGTATCCAGGATGTGCGCGTTCCGATGCGCATTGCACTTTTCGCCTATATAGGCGTAGCCTTGCCGCTCGGTCTGGCTCTCACTTTCCCGCTCGGCTTGGGTGCCAAAGGTATGTGGATCGCTTTCGTGATAGCGCTTGCCATTCCGGCGGTGCTCTTCCATATACGCTTTAACAGACAATTGAAGCGCCTTAAGCAAAACAAATTGCTAAATGATTAAATAACTAAATAAATGAACAAATGGTAAATTGCAAAAATGTCTTTGACATCTTTGCAGAGATCTGCAAAGTACCGCGTCCTTCCAAACACGAAGAGCGCATCAGTAAGTGGTTGCATGATTTTGCAACGGAGCATGGTATCGAGTGTGTAGTGGATGAGGCGATGAACGTCATCATGCGTGTGCCGGCTACCCCCGGCTATGAGGACCATGAGGGCGTGATCTTTCAGGCGCACATGGATATGGTGGCGGAGAAAGACGGGGACGTACAGCACGATTTCCTCAAGGACCCGATCGAGACCTATGTGGACGGCGATTGGTTGAAAGCGAAGGGCACGACCCTCGGTGCGGACAACGGTATTGGTATCGCAATGGCTTTGGCGGCGATCACGGATAAGGAGCTGGCGCACCCCGCTATCGAGTGCCTCTTTACGGTGGATGAAGAGACCGGCTTGACCGGTGCGATGAAACTGCAGGACGGTATGCTGAAGAGCAAACGACTCATCAACCTCGACTCCGAGGATGACGGTCAGATCTTCATCGGCTGCGCCGGTGGTATCGACACCCTCGCCAAAATGCATTATAACAAATCACAAATCACAAATGACAAATCACAAATAGCAATCCGTCTCTCCGTGACGGGATTGCTCGGTGGTCACTCGGGCGATGATATCAACAAAGGTCGCGCCAATGCCAACCAACTGCTCGTCTGGTTCCTCGCGCGTATCTGGCCGCAGACGGAGATTCAGTTGGCGTCTATCAACGGCGGTAACCTCCGTAATGCCATTGCCCGCGAAGCGGAAGCCGTGCTCGCTATCCCGATGGCATACAAAGAGCAGATCCGGATCGAGTGGAACCACTACGTAGCGCAGATGGAAGGGGTGTTTGGCGAGGTGGAGAAAGACATGCGGCTCGAACTGGAGACAACCGATATGCCGGAGGTGTTCATCCCTGCCGACAAAGCCTATCGCCTCATCATGGCACTCTGCGAGTGCCCGCACGGTATGATTGCCATGAGCAAGGACATGCCCGGACTCGTGGAGACAAGTACCAACCTCGCTTCCGTTAAGATGCGCGAAGACTATATTGAGGTGAATACTTCGCAGCGTTCGTCGATCGAAACGTCCAAGCATCATCTCAAATGGGCGGTTGAGCAAGCGCTCTCGCTGGCCTGCGATGAGGTGACGCATGGGGACGGTTATCCCGGTTGGGCACCCAACCCGAACTCCCCGCTGCTGGAGGTGGTGAAGAAAGCGTATATCGATCTCTATAAGTCCGAACCGAAAGTGCTGGCGATCCATGCCGGACTGGAATGCGGACTGTTCCTGGAGAAATATCCGTACCTCGATATGGTGTCTATCGGCCCGCAGATGTACGGTGTACACTCCCCGCAGGAACGCTTGTCTATCTCATCCACCGAGAGGTGCTACCGTTGGCTGTGCCAAACGCTGAAAGCACTATAAAACAAAAAACCACTCGCTTGAGTGGTTTTTTTGTAGCGGGACCCAGGATTGAACTGGGGACCTCATGATTATGAATCATGCGCTCTAACCAGCTGAGCTATCCCGCCATCGCAACCGTTTTTTGGACGAAAGCGGCTGCAAAAGTACTGCTTTTTTTTGACATGAGCAAATTTTTTTGCATTTTTTTGTCAAAAAAGAGCAATTTATCCTACTTGGCTGCCGTTTTTGACGGGTGCAGAGACGGTGGTGACCACCAATTTGCCATCGGCATTGACCGCTGACAGGATCATTCCTTGACTCTCGATACCCATCATCTTACGCGGTGGGAAGTTGGCGATGAACAGCACTTGTTTGCCGACGAGTACCGACGGATCCGGATAGCTCTGTGCGATACCGCTCAGGATGGTTCTGCCACCCATGCCATCGTCCAACTTGAACTGCAGCAGACGGTCCGATTTCTTCACGTTCGTGCACTCCAGCACGGTTGCTACACGGATATCGGATTTGTCGAACTCATCGATGGTCGTTGCATCTTTGAGCGGTTCCGGACGCCAGTTCTTGAGTGCCTCTGCTTGCGCTGCGGCTTCGTTCTCTTTCTTGATACGCTCCAGACGGTCTAACTGAGCCTGGATAGCCGCATCCTCGATCTTCTCGAAAAGGAGCGATACCTCACCGAGTGACTGACCTTCCGGCAGCAGGTCGATACGACCGAGGTCTTCCCATCCGATCTTGGCATCCAGTTGCAGCATCTTCGCCAGTTTCTCGCTCGAGAACGGAAGGAAGGGCTCGAAAGCAATGGCCAGGTTAGCGGCGATCTGCAGGGCCAGATGCAGAACGGTAGCCGTACGCTCCATATCGGTCTTGGCAAGTTTCCAAGGCTCCGTGTCAGCGAGGTACTTATTACCGATGCGGGCGAGGTTCATTGCCTCTTTCTGGGCATCGCGGAAACGGAAGTTCTCCAGCAACTGCTCCAAGGTCGCCTTGACGTTCTTGAACTCTTCAATGCTTGCCTTGTCGTAATCGGTCAGCGCACCGCAAGCCGGCACTTTGCCTTCGAAATATTTGTTGGTCAGTACCAAAGCGCGGTTGACGAAGTTGCCATAAATGGCAACGAGCTCGTTATTGTTACGCGCCTGGAAATCCGCCCAGGTGAAGTCGTTGTCCTTGGTCTCCGGTGCGTTAGCGGTCAGCACATAGCGCAGCACGTCCTGCTTACCGGGGAAATCATCGAGGTACTCGTTCAACCATACGGCCCAGTTGCGGGATGTGGAGATCTTGTCGCCCTCGAGGTTGAGGAACTCGTTGCTCGGTACGTTATCCGGCAGGTTGTAACCCTGCGCTTTGAGCATAGCGGGGAAGACGATGCAGTGGAAAACGATGTTGTCTTTGCCGATGAAATGGATCATCCGGGTATCGTCGTTCTTCCACCATTTCTCCCAGTTGCCGTATTTGGCCGGTTCTTTCTCGCAGAGCTCAATCGTATTGGAGATATAGCCGATCGGGGCATCGAACCATACGTACAGCACCTTGCCTTCAGCACCCTCTACCGGCACGGGGATACCCCATTCCAGATCGCGGGTCACGGCACGCGGTTTGAGGCCGCTGTCGAGCCAACTCTTGCACTGACCGTACACGTTCGGACGCCACTCTTTGTGGTTGTTCAGAATCCAGTCCTCAAGCCAACTCTGATATTTGTCCAGCGGCAGATACCAGTGCTTGGTCGCTTTCTTGGCGAGTGCGTTACCGGTCTCGGCATTGTAGGGATTGATCAACTCGTCCGGCGAAAGGGTGGCACCGCATTTTTCGCACTGGTCGCCGTAGGCACCGAGGCTGTGGCAACGCGGACACTCTCCGCGGATATTGCGGTCCGTCAGGAAATGACCCGTCTGCGGGTCATAGAACTGCTCGGAGGTCTCTTCCACGAACTGTCCTGCATCGTACATCTTGCGGAAATAATCCGCTGCGAACTTATGATGGATCTCGGAGGTCGTACGCGAATAGATATCGAAGCTTACACCGAAGTCCGCAAACGAACGCTTGATCAACTCGTGATAACGATCGACCACCTGTTGGGTCGTGATACCCTCCTTACGGGCGCGGATGGTTACCGGCACGCCGTGCTCGTCCGAACCGCAAACGAAAAGCACCTCTTTGCCTTTGAGGCGCAGATAGCGGGCGTAAATGTCCGCAGGTACATACACTCCTGCCAGGTGACCGATATGGACCGGACCGTTCGCATAGGGGAGTGCTGCTGTGATTAATGTGCGACTAAATGCCATATTTTGTGTATTTTTTATACTAAATAGTAAAAAAAAGTATAATTTATTTGCGTAATTCAAAAAAAAACATTACTTTTGCAGCCGCAAAAGACCGCATGTACCTTTTTCTCGAATACGAAATCGGGTGCAAAGGTACAACAAAAATTTGAAAAATACAAATAATTCGGTGAAAAAACATCAATCATATTGGGTTTTGCTAATCGCGGTGCTCATTAGCGGCACGGTGAATGCAAAGGTGAACAATTATATCGGAGCGTATGCCAATGTGGGCGAGTGGTCTTTACTCACCAAGGATAGTAAGTATTCTGCCAGTTTCGGTGCATCGGGTGGTTTAGGCTTTCTCTATGAGATGCAAGCCGGTTATACCTATAGCCCGACGCGTTTCTTGTTCGATGTCGGTGTGGGTGCCCAAGGGGGTCTGACTTCTTTTAATCAGGGTGCCGATTCGGAGGTGCGTTTGCCGAACCAATATGACTTGGATGGGGATATGTTCGATTATGTCTATCAGCTGAGCGATCGGCGCGATATGTACACGGATCTGGCGGTGCAAATTCCTGTGATGATCGGTGTGCATCATAATCATTTCTATATGCTGGCCGGTGTGAAGATCGGTGCGCATCTGATGACCAAAGCGCATTCGAAGGCGCAGCTGCGGACCTATGGTGATTACCAGAAGTTCGATCCGTTTGTCAACATGCCGGAGTACCAGTTCTTCGAGAATCTGTCGCTTAATAAGACCACTGGTGCCTCGTTCAATCTCTCGATGGATGCGAGTGTGGAGATCGGTGGTCGTTTAGGTTTCCTCACGAACGCGGTCGGCTACGACGTGCCGAAGCGTAAGACGGAGTTCCGTCTGGCGGGATTCTTTGATTACGGAATTTTGGATATCCACCGTGACCGCGGTCTGGCAGGTCTGCTGCCGCCGGGTGCTTATGTAGCGGAAGAAGCCTATATGTCGAACACGATGATCGACGGACTCCAGTTCAATGATATCATGTCCACTGAAGGATTTGCCAAATCGGTCAACAGCCTCGTAGTGGGTATTAAGTTTACGGTGCTCTTCCAGCTGCCTGAACCGGGTCAGTGCGTCATCTGCCGCGATAACTACCGCAGCTTAGTCCGCGAGAGTGGCAGTAGCCGAGGAATGAAGTACGAGGAATAACTCGTCTTCTTTCACCTCCCGTATTTGTCCCGCTTCGGCCACGGATATATGGCCTGTCTCTTCCGACACCACGATACATGTGGCGTCGGATTTTTCTGTAAGACCCAACGCTGCGCGGTGACGCAGACCGTAATACTGCGGGATATCCTGGTTCTTGGACACGGGCAGGATACAAGCGGCGGCCAGCATCTTGCCGTCGCGGATCACCAACGCACCGTCATGTAATGGTGTGTTCTTAAAGAATATATTCTCTATTAGTCGCGCGGACACCTGCGCGTCCAGGCGCTCGCCCGTGTCTACGATCTCCTTCAGACTGTCTCCGCCGGCGAGTACGATCAGCGCACCGGTCTTGGTGGATGCCATATGGCGGCAGGCCTGCGTGATTTCCAAAATCTGCTGACGTGCACGCGGGTCTTCTTCGCTCATCTTCGGACGGAAGATCTTCCACGACGAGAAACGCGAACCGACGCGGTAGAAGAACATACGGATCTCTTCCTGGAAAATGACGATCAGAGCGATCGCACCGACTGACATGATCTGGTCGAAGAGTGCTCCCGTCAGGTCGAGTTGGAACACAAAGCGCACCAGGAACCATACGATGATGAAGGCGAGAATACCCCAGAACAGGTTCGAGGCCCCCGTCTTGCGAAGCAGGCGGTAGGTGTAGTATAAGATCACTGCGACGAGCAGGATATCAATCACATCTTTGAATCCAAAGGAGAAAGCAAGCAGTTGCATAGTTCTATCGTTTGTTTTGTTTCTTTTACATCATGGGTGCGCAGGATGGTCGCGCCGTGTTCGATGGCGTATAATTGGAGTGCCTGTGTCGGTGTGAGGCAGGTGTCGGGAGTCAATCCCAAGGGCCGCCAGACCATCGATTTGCGGCTCACGCCGACGAGGATCGGCTTGCCGTAGGCTTTCAGTTGCTCCATCTCGCGCATGCAGGCATAGTCCGCTTCCGTACTGCCGATAAACCCGAAGCCCGGATCGAGGATGAGCCCTTCCATGTCGCATATATGTGGCATTTTTTTCGGCAGGTCCGGATTCCCGCGCAGCGTCCATATATAGGGTGCGCCGTACGTGCGCACCACCTCGTACATCGCTTCACATCCGCCGGAGATATCGTTGATGATCAGTTGACCGAATCGCTCTAACGCGCGGCGGGCAATCTCCGGGCGGAACGTGTCTAAAGATAAGGGCACTTGAGGCTGCGTCTCGCGCAGCATCGCCAAGGCCGGTTCGACTCGCGCCCATTCCTCTTCCTCGCTCGCCGGTGTGCTACCCGGACGGGTGGAGCAACCGCCTATGTCCAGCAGGTCGGCGCCGTCTGCCAATGACTGCTGCGCCCAGGCCATCAGTTGGTCGGTGTCCTGCAATCGTGACGAGGCGTAAAAACTGTCCGGCGTCACGTTGCCGATGGCCATTATTTGCACGTGCATAGAGCGAGAATGTTAAATTTTCGGTGCAAAGTTACTACAAAAATTGCACATATGCAAATTTTGAACACTTTTTTTTGCAGGGCGGTGTTTTACACCGCGATTAAGGACTGCCTTATAACCATGCGGATAGCGTATGCTTCCCCTTCGGGGTATCGGCCCCCTGCCTACGAGTTTTGGCGTACCCCTTCGCCAAAACAGGCCCCCGAAAGGGGAACATACGTATTCGTCGGGGACGAAGGCAGTCCTTAATCAGAAGCGACGTTAGGAGCGGACGGCAAAAAATTCCGCTAAACGCCGCATATGTTCGGCAGGACGCGAACGTAATTTCGGGGGAATTCCAAAGGAAGGCGGCGTCCGAAATATAAAAAAATGCCGAAATATGCGTAAAATAGCAAAAAATTTTAATAAAAATTTGCGTATATGCAAAAAAAGCAGTACATTTGCAGGCTGATTTATGTATGCGTATATAAAAGTAAACAAAAAATAGTATGAAAAAGTATTTTCTGATGGCATTGGTGGCTATGACGGCTGTGGCTTGTAATCAACGTGAGTTGAACACCCGTGTAAGTAACACCACCGGTTGGAATTATTTCGACCAGAAGACTACGAATTTCGAGGCTAACGAAGGTGTAGGTAACGTGAACCCCGTAGGTATGGTGCCTATCCAAGGTGGTTCGTTCACGGTAGGTGAGAAGGATGAGTTCCTGACCGCTCCGCGTAACAACGAGACCCGTACGCTGACCGTCAGCTCGTTCTACATGGACAAGTATGAGGTGACGAACCTTAACTGGAACGAGTATCTGCACTGGTTGGAGTTCGTTTTCGGCGCAGTAGCTCCCGAGTTGGTTGACCAGGCTCGTCCGGACCACAAAGTATGGCGTGAGGACTTGGCTTACAACGATCCGTATGAGGATAACTATTTCGAACACCCTGCGTTCTCGTTCTATCCGATTGTCGGTGTTACTTGGGAGCAGGCGATGGCTTACTGCCAATGGCGTACCGACCGTGTGAACGAGATGGCGCTTATCAATGCCGGTGCTATCGTGATCCCGCCGTTTGCTGATCTCCAGCCGACGGATGATGAGGCCTACAAGGATGAGTGGGAGCAAGAGACCGGTTACGAGATGTACTCGTACGAGGAGGTTAGTCCGGAGGATCCGGAGCAGACCGTGACGATGTATCGTCCGAGCTACGAGTGGATTCGTGACAAGTTCGTTTTCAATACCGATAAATATCTCATGGATGATAGTTACGTACCGGAGTATGGGCGTCGTCCGAAACTGGATAGCTACGGCGCTGAGCGTAAAGTGAACATCGCCGATGGTATCTTCGTGACGGGGTATCGTCTGCCGACCGAGGCGGAGTGGGAGTTTGCCGCTTACGCACCGGTTGCCGGCGAGGACGGTCTGACCATCGAGGGTAAGGTTTATCCCTGGTCCGGTTATCACCCGCGTGATATGACGAAGAAAAACCTCGGTATGATGCAGGCTAACTTCGTTCGTGGCCGCGGCGATATGATGGGTGTCAGTGGTGCCCTCAATGACCGTCGTGTGATCACCAACCCTGTGGATGAGTTCGCTCCGAACGATTTCGGTCTCTATAACATGGCCGGTAACGTGAACGAGTGGGTAATGGATGTATATCGCGAGACAACGTATCAGGAGACTAGCGAGTACAACTCCTATCGTGGTAATATCTACAGCCGGCCGGTGCTCGATGAGAACGGTAAGTTCGAGATGGACTCTGTGGGGTGCATCAAGATCACTTGGGGTAAAGAGGATGATAAACGTGACGTGCTCGATGGCGATTTCGCCAGCCTGATCGACACCGATTATCCGCTGGATACCGTAGGTGTAGAGAACCTCGAGGCAATGAAAAACGACCCGACCGACGTCCTCGCTCCGCGTATTACCAAGAAGAGCCGCGTGTACAAAGGTGGTTCGTGGGCTGATCGTATCTACTGGCTCAACCCATCTACCCGTCGTTACCTGGATCAGGATATGGCTTCGTCGAAGATCGGCTTCCGTTGCGCTATGTCTACGCTCGGTGACCAGATCCCCGGCACACCGGTTCAACGTTAAAATCATAAATCATAAATCATAAATTTGAAATAATCTATGAATTTTCCTATCGATTTGAAATACACCTCCGAGCATGAGTGGATTCGCGTAGAGGGTGATGAGGCCTATGTCGGCATCACTGACTATGCACAGTCGGAGTTGGGGGAGATCGTCTTCATCGACGTTCCTACGGAGGGGGAGACGGTAGCGCAGGGTCAGGTCTTCGGTTCTATCGAAGCAGTGAAGACCGTCAGTGACCTCAATATGCCGGTTACCGGCGAGGTGCTGGAGATCAACGGCGCGCTGGATGCACAACCTGAGTTGGTCAACAACGATCCGTACGGAGAAGGTTGGATCATCCGCATCAGCGTCAAGGATCCGGCTGAGCTGGACAACCTCATGGATGCTGCTGCTTATCAGGCTACGCTCTAACGCACACGCGTATATAATAAGGAGAAGCGACCCTTCCGGGCCGCTTCTTTTTGATGGCTATCGGATACTTTCTTTGTAGGCCTGCGGGTAGATGCCCGTGCAAGGCGTTTCCCGTGCTACAATTTTAAGATGGAATGAACGATGGATAGAAGAAGGATTAGTCATGCTGTCCTTTTTGTCCATTTGTCCATTTCAAATACCCGTAGTTTTGGACAATATGGACAATATGGACATTTTGGACATCTCAGAAAACTTCGTCAATTGCCGTCGTATTTAATACGACAATCAAGCATAGGAAAAGCATCTTTGATGCTTCCACCCGTTAGTTGTTCGTTCGTTGTTCCTTGGTTCTTGGTTAGTTGTTACCCATAGAACAAGCCAAGAGCACCTCAACGGCATAACCCTTCGTCCGGGCAGTACTTAGCCACGAATAAGAGAAAAGGTGTCCTTCGGGGCACTTTTTTGTATTTTTTATTTGCATATGTCGTAAAAAAGCAGTAATTTTGTATGCAAAAAAGAAAATGAAACAAAATAGGACATATACGTTTCGCCATTTTTGGCTGGACTACCAATCGGAAGTTATTTTCGGTCTGGTGCTGGCTGCCTTGCTCATAGCGAGTGCGTGGTTGTCGCAGTACATCCCGGGGCCGTTGTTTGAGTCGATCATCAATCCGATGATGAGTTGTTGTTGCGCCGCGATATGTTTCTTCGGAGCTGCGCTGTGCTTTAAGCATCACAAAGGCATCCGCTTGCGCCGTTCATGGGCATATATGTTGATTGTCTGGGGCGCATGGGAGATTTTGATGGTTATTGCATCGAAAACGCTCGATCCTGCGATCATGGAGGTGGGAACGGATACGATGGCCGGTACGGCGATGGTCGTAGGTTGCTTCTTCGCTTGGCTGCTGTTTATCTACCCGACGGAGGTCTTGCGACCCGGTTGGCTGAACTGGACACATACGTTTCAGCAGTTGTTGCCTTTATTACTGTTATGGTTGTTGGATTATTACGTACCGGCGGATCTGCGATGGCTCATCGCCCTCTATCCGATCGGGTTGTTTATTATCCTCATCAATCATATTCGCAAATACCGCGAGTGGTGCGAGGATAACTTCTCCACCTTGGATGATATCGATGTGCAATGGATTGTGCGGTATGTGATGATGGTGATGATGTCGGGATTTGTCTTCTGGTGGCTCTGCATCTCGCATCAACCGGCTCGCGCTTTTACGCAACAGTGGTTCCTGATGTTCCTCTTGGCCTACACGACGGAGCACGTTTTGTACCGCCCCGATCCGTGGAAACAGTTGCGTAGCACGGCAGAGGAGGAGCAGGCAAACGAGGATCCTGTCAGGCCGGCCTATCGGGCTACACTCGAAGCATGGATTGAGCAGGAGAAGCCCTACCTCAATCCGGATTTCCAGTTGATCGACTTGCGTCGGGCGCTGCCCTTGAACCGCACCTATCTCAGCCGCTTGATCAATAGCGAGTTCGGTTGCTCGTTCTACCAATGGGTCAACGGACTGCGTATCGAGGAAGCCAAGCGCCTCATGACCGAGCAGCCGGATCTCAAGCTCCAGGAGGTAGCGGAGCGTTGCGGCTTCTCGTCGCCTGTGGTCTTCTCCCGAGTCTTCACCCGTGAGACCGGTGTCGCACCCAGTAAATGGGCAGAAAGTGAAAGAAAATCAATTGCCCGGGCATTATAACTTTCCGTAAAAATCTTTTAACTTTTTGTAAATTTTCGTGCGTACGTATTGCGTATGTGCGCGAAAAGCAGTACCTTTGCATTGCAAAATCGCAGAGAGCGTAAGGAGTTAAAATGAAAAATAAAAATGGCGAGAATGCCGCGAATTATGAATGTGGGGGGGGGGTAAATTGAGACTTCGCGAACTATGGGAGGAGTACAAATCGGAATTTGTATTCGGAGTAGCATTAATGGTATGTGTCGGACTGAGTTATTGGTTAGCCCAACGCATACCCCTTTCTTTTTATGTAGATGCCTTGGGCCCCATCCTGAACGGATGTATAGTAGTAGTGAGTCTGTTCGGAGCATGGTTGATGTTCCGTCACTATGAAGGGGTGCGTGTGCGCTTATTGTGGGGAAGCGTGCTGCTGATATGGGCGGTGCTGATGTCCCTATTGTTGGCGCGCGTGTTCTCGTTCTATGCGCCGATGGGATCGGATGAGACATTGAGTTTGCGCGGTTTTGAATTATTAGCCGGCAACTTCTATGCCTTGCTCTTGTTGCTCTATCCGACGGCGGTGCTTCGTCCCGGGTATTTGAATTTCAAAAATGCATTGGTCTGGTTGCTTCCGGCTGCCTTAACCGCACTGGTGGACTATTTCCTGCCGATGGATCTGAGCTGGTTGTTGGCGATTTACCCGGTTGTATTGGGAGGGGGTCTGATCGCTTTCCAGTTGCGTAAATACCGCCAATGGTGCGAGGAGAATTTCTCTATGATGGAGGATGTGGATGCGCAATGGATCGTGCGGTACATGATCATGTATTTCCTTTCCGGCGTGTGCTATACGGTGATGAGTTTCTCGTACACTTCCGCCCATGCGTTCACGCAACAATGGTTGCTGTTGCTGATGTTGGGGTACAGCACGGAGCAGATACTCTTCCGTCCGGATCCCTGGGATATTGTGCATTATGCGAAGAAGAAAAAGCAGGCGATGTCGGAAGTAGAGGAAGAAGCGTCGGAGCCTCCGTTGAGCAATGCAGCTTATCGCGAGATGCTGGATAAATGGATGGACGAGGAGAAACCCTATCTCCATCCGGATTTCCGCTTGATGGATCTGAGGCAGGTACTGCCGCTCAACAGGACGTACATCAGCCAGTTGATTAATGCCGAATACGGATGCAATTTCTTCCAGTGGGTGACGAAATACCGTATCGAGGAGGCGAAGCGTTTGATGACCGAGCATCCGGATATGAAGATGCAGGATGTAGCGGAGCAAAGCGGCTTCTCATCGCCCGTGGTCTTCTCCCGTACCTTTGCACGGGAAGAGGGCGTTTCTCCGAGTGAATGGAACATTAAAGTTGACAATTCGTAAAAAATAGATAGTTTTTCTTAACTGTAATACAATAATCTAAACAACTACTTGTGCGGGTGCGGAGAAAAGTGTATCTTTGCATCCGTTTTGATTAAAATGAGTTACATAGAGCGAGTATATTGCGTAATAACGGTACTGGTTATTGCATCATTTTTGTCGTTAAAAGCATATGGCAACGAGGCCGTATGGGGCGATACTATATCTAAAGGATCGAGCAAGCGTGAGGTGGCGGCGTTGAAGAATAACTTGGCTTACGATGCTATCCTGACGCCGAACTTGCAATTGGAGATTCGCCTGACGCCGAAATGGTCACTCGAATTAGGTGCTGGTTTCAATCCCTTCCCGCTGGATGATACGAAGTTCCCGAAGTGGCGTCATCTGTCGGCATGGATTGCGCCGCGTTACTGGTTCTGCCATGTGTTCAACCGCGGCTTCTTGTCCTTCAATGCCGCTTATGCCCATTATAATGTGGCGGGCAATGCCTGGCCGGTAGCCTGGATGTATCCGCAGGTGAAGGAGAACCGCTATCAGGGCGATGCCGTGATGGGTGGTCTGAGTTATGGTTGGCATTTCGCTATCAGTCCGCATTTCAGTATTGAGTTAGAGGGCGGTGTGGATGCCGGATATACCTGGTACGATCAGTTCGAGTGCAAGCACTGCGGTGACAAGAAAGACCACGGAGGCCGTTGGCTGGTGCTGCCGAAATTAGGGGTGAACATTTCCATTCCGCTGGGCGGCGATGAGTTGAGTCTGGCCAAACGTTGCGATTGCGAGAAGCTGGATCAGAAAGAGGAAGTGCCGGAAGAGGTGCAGGATACGGTAGTGGCAGCGCCCGTGCCGGTCGATACGGTGGAAGAATTCGATCCGTTTATCCCGGCTACGCGTCTGAAGATGCCGATGAGTTATCCGAAGCGCGTGATGGCCTTTGTGCCGTATTTCGAACCGAAGACGGATAATATGCATCGCCTGCGTAGCCGTCTGCTCCGTAGCGAAGAGGAGTATGAACCCTACGATATCAATACCCCGCTCAGTGCCGATCCGCGGAACGTGTTTATCTTCTTCGATGTGAACGTGACGAAGATGGATCGCTCCTTCATCCAGAACGATATGCTTATGGACAGTATCATGCGTATCTTGGGCGATGTACAAGCGGATAGCCTGATCCGGATATCCCGTATCCAGATTGTCGGCTTTGCTTCCTTCGACGGACGCCAGAGTTATAACGAGCGCCTCGCAGGTAGCCGCGCGAAAACAATTAAGGAATACATGCAGTCCGTCTATCCGATCCCCGATAGTGTCTTCACCGTCTGCAACGGAGGCGAGAGCTGGGCAGAGTTGCGTTACCAGTTAGCGAAAGTGGATTTCGAAGGCAAGGACGAAGTGCTGCAGATCATCGATACCGAACCCGATCCGGATAAGCGGGAGGTGCTGATCAAGAAACTGCATGGCGGTCAGACCTATATTTACATGCGAGACGAATTGAAACACATACTTCGCAACCTCGGTTGCATTACCGTATACTGCGAAAATGTTGAATAATTTAAATATTAACAAATCAACTAATTAACCCTATTTATTAACTAAAATGTTTCAAACAATGAAAAATGTAAGAACATTGGCTTACCTCATGGCAATTACCATGGTAAGCACTGTAGGATTTGTATCCTGCAAGGACAAAAACGCTCCTGAGGAGGAGAAGGCGAAACAGACCGAGCAGACTAAGGGCGAAGTGGTAAAGACCCAGTTTGCCATTTCGTTGCCGAACCAACTGAAGGCAAAAAGTCCTCGTCGTATGCCGGGTGACAATGTGCAGCTCACTCCTGGTCAATTCCAGGGAATGACGGGTATAACCCTTATCCCGTACGCTAAACCTGCCGCTATTGCTGCCGGCGACAAACGTATCGGTGACAACATTGAGTTGACGGAAGGAGTCGCTCACGATGCACTCACCACAGCGGCGAATGCGAAAGTATTCAATGATGTGAATATCCCTCTTACTACGGCTTCTTTCCTCTTCTATGCGAAGTCGGCTGCAACCGGTACGGAATTTCAGACCGGTAAGTTAACGGCGAATAACCTGAGTGATAACTCGAAGGAGTTGGAAGACCTCTCCTTTAGTTTGGTATCCATTCATAGCGATGCGAATGATTTGTATTTGGCATCCGCTGCGGGTGGTAAACTGTTGGCTTATCTGAGCAGCGTAGCCAATGCTACCGATGGTGTGAAAGCATGGAGTGAGTATACGACTGTTGAAAACAAAGCATTGTATGACCTCTATCAGTCATTCATTTCGATTCACGGTCTTTCTTCGTTTGAGGTGGCTCGTATCATGACGGACCTCTATCAATCGATGATGCCGATTTCTTCTCCGATCGCTACGGCTATCAAGACGGCTATCTCGAACGGTGCGAAAAATATCAGTGCAGCCGGCGTAGTAACGCTGCAGGATGACCAACTGAATTTCCCGCAGAGCTACAACTTACCGGAAGGTTCGGTGGACATCAGATGGGATGCAGTAAACAAGCAGTTCATCAAAGGTCTGTATTCCAATATGGCTGCTACGAATACCTATGTATATCCGGCAGAACTGTGGTACTTTGTTAACTCGACTATCAAAACTTCGAATTCCTCGAAGCAGACGATGTATGACAATGTCAACAACTGGGCAGCTATCCTCGGTGCTCATACGGACGGTAATGCTGTCGGAGCTCGTACACGTGCCGTTGCCGTTCAGGATGCAATCCAATATGCAGTAGCTCGTTTGGATGTACAAGTACGTCTGGCTTCTAGCGCTATGGCAGATAACAGCGATGTTGTAGAGGGTGCAGCTACCGATGTGGATTGTTCCACAAGTGGTTTCCCTGTAACGGCTATTCTTGTCGGTGGTCAGCGTCCTGTAATCTGGAACTTTACCGCTACAACCGAGGGTACCGAGTACACGATTTATGACAATGAGATGACGGTTACCGGTATGGTAGCAGAGAAAAACGCTACCTCCAGCTATTCGGCGGTTAACTCTACCCTGGTACTGGAGAACGGTACGGCTGATGTCCAGATCGCAGTGGAGATGCTCAACGACAAGGCTGACTTCTACGGAGCAGGTGGCCAGTTGATTCCGAAGAACAGCAAGTTCTATGTGGTTGCTCAATTGGGTGCATCTGCGGCAACGGAAACCGACAGTCATGTCTTCAAACAGGACTTCACGACGACGGCTAAGTTGACGCTCCAGAACCTGAAGAGCGCTTACAACACCATTCCGGATCTCCGTACCCCGAAGATGGAACTCGGATTCTCGGTTGATCTGACATGGCAAGACGGTCACACCTATGAGATTGATTTCTAATTATTAACAATTGAAAAATAAGCTTTACATAGTATTGCTTATATGGCTCTTCATGCCGACAGGTTGTCGCCTCATAGACGACGACTTGTCGGTGTGCGGAACCGAATCCGATTATCTGGTCAATTATCAGGTTCGTCTGACAACGCAGATAAACATGACAATTGACGAGAAACTATCGTCGGAAATAGAGAAACCCATCGCCCAAGCTTTGAAGAAATGGTCGGAACCGATCTTCTCCGGTCATGCGCATGATTTGGATATGAGTTTCTATTCCTTGGATGGAACCGACGAACTAAAGCACCATCAGTTCGAGATTATTGATGCGATGCGCAAGTCCTATACGCTGACCATTCCCCGTCAGGACTATATGCACTTGGCGGTGGTCAATATCTCGGATAATAAAAATGTGACCATGATGGGCGGTCAGCAAGCAGCGACGATGTACTTGGGTCAAAATGCAGCGGACACCTTGCCTTCGCACAACACGGGCGTATATACGGCGCGTCTGCCGATGCATATGACGGAAGGCGTCAATCTGTCCTTTGATGTGCATCTGTATATGGTCAGTTGTGCCGTAGCGTTGGTCGTACAGGATTCTACCTCTACGGCGAATCCGGTTATTGAGCGGTTGATCTTGACCGGGACGGCTTCGGGATTTAGCGTGAAGGACAGTGTGTACTCGTTCTACTCGCCGAGTGCTATCCGGGCAGAGAAAGTGCGGGATGATTGTTATGCGGCGGTGGCCTTTCCTTCCAGGGATGCAGCACCGGCAGCGATAGCAGGGAAGAACATGACTGCATCCGGTTCCCTTTGGCAGTTGAGCGCATTCGTCCGATTAGAGGACGGTACGGTCACACAGACCCAACTCACGTTCGATAAGCCGTTGAAAGCCGGCACGATGGAGATCATCAAGGTGTATATGAAAAACGACGGCTCCTTGGATACCAAGGATGCAGAGGTAGGTGTGACGGTGACGCTCGATTGGAAATCCGGAACCACCCAGGAATTGATAACGGGATAAGCGCGATGAAAAAGGCATTGCTCTACATAGGAATAGTGCTGCTGGCATTCGGATGTCGGCAGGCGGAGAACGACCCGGAGTTGTTGTCCAAGGGGACTATGCCTGTTTCTATCTCCTTGCCGGTAGAAGATTCCTATAATCCGTATCAGGTAGCCGGACGTCGTTCGATAGGCGATCCCGGTACAACCGAGTGTTTTGCTTTTCCGCGCCATATCTATTTTTTCGTGCTCAAATACAACGGCGCGACATGGTCTATCTGGCATAAAGAGCATCTCGAACCCTTGGAGGAAGACTGGACTCCGAAACACTATTTCGGTCGGTTACAGTCCATTGGGGATAGTATATTCGAGTACAACGAGCAGATCAATCTGCTCTTGGCGGCGGAGAAATTTGCGGGAGAAGTCTTTGCCATCGCATCGCCCAATGAGTTGGTGTTCAATACGCCTTTTGCCTCCATCGAAACGGCAGACCAGGTTCGGAACTTGCAGTTCTCTACCGCGGATCCCGATACCAAAGCCAACTTGCACAACATCTATTCCACGCCCTATAACTATGAGCTGAGCGGTAGTTATTACGGTGCTTTTAGCAGTATCTACCAGAGAGTACCGCATATCGACCTGATGCTCTATCACGTAGCAGCGAAAGTGGATATCACGTGGTATGTCGATGAAAATAACCGCATCAACAAAGCCAATCCGGCTTCGGCGGTGCGGCTCACGAGCATGAAAGCATGCAACCTCTTTAACGGCTATGCGTATTGCTTCAAACCGATGGAGAACGTGGTCGGCTCGGCGCCGCTGGCAACGGGCGATACGATAGAGATCGTCAAGCGGACGGACGAAGGACTATGGTGGGAAGGACGGTCGTATTTCTACACAATACCCTATACGACCACTGCTGTCGGGAAAGAGAACTATTTCCCCTTGCAGATGCAGATGGAGACGAACGCCAGTGGCAATTATTACCGTCCGACTTTATATCTGGAGATTGATCCGACAGCCACGTTTGTGCCCTGGCTGCGTGCGGATTTTAATTTGAACCAACCACTATCGGCAGGAACCGATACCAAAGTGGTAGCAAAAGACAGTTGATTTGAAAAGGAAGAGATATATATTATTACTAATGTTCGTGTGCGTGTGCGCGCTTTTGCGCGCGCAAACGGATACGATCCGTTATGTCCACCCCAGCGGTGCATATAACAACGACGGTAAGTCCTGGGAGCACGCCAAGAACCGTGTACAGGACGCTATCAACGACCTGCGCGATTACCTGGAGAACAACGGTTTGCATTCGGGTTCGGTCTATATCGCTGCCGGCTCCTATGTCCCTACCGAATCGACGGAGAGTTCCGGCGGTTCGATGCTCAATACGTCGTTTAAGATATACGCCGGTATCCACGTTTATGGAGGATTCAATGCAGGCACTCCCGAGAGCAGGCCGGGCTTGCGTAAGATGGTGAATGGCAAGACCTGCGAGGAAAACTGGGCGGACCAGTCGGGTATCGGTACCGTCTCCGGCACGGAGATTGCTTCGCAATGGGAGTTTGAAAACAAGACCATCCTCACCGGTAACCACTCCTCGACGCCTCCTACCTTTACCTTCGACTCCATCCGCGGTAAATATACGACAGCCTATGCTGCGAGCTCGTACCACGTAGTATGGTTTGCTACCAACGGCATCTGGCCGGCCACCGATGATCTGTTAAAGAACCACTATAAGCCTTTGGAATATCCGGCTTCGATAGACGGCTGCGTCATCTCGTCGGGTAACGCCTCCAGCCGTAATATTAACCTCCGCGAGCATACGGGTTACGGCGGCGGTGTGTATATGGTAGGTAAGTCCAGCATGAGAGGCTGTATTGTGGAGCGCTGCTCGGCGAACATGCGCGGCGGCGGTATCTACGCCGATGGCGGCGGTACGATTGAGTTCTGCTTGATTCAGGCCTGTCAGTCCGCAGGTATTGGTGTGTCGCAAGGTTACGGCGGCGGTGTATGTATCGACCATGAGGGCTCTATCGGGCATAGCCAGATCACTTCCTGTGCGTCGCGATGCGGTGGCGGTATCTTCATCAGCCATGTTCCCGAGGACTATCCTACTACCGGTGTCCCGGCTATCGATAATATTAGCAATTATTCCCCGTACGCAACGGCTTGCGTAGTCAATAATAATACGACCAACGCCGAAGGCGCCGGTATCTACCTGGCGGAAGGCGGAACGGTGAACCACTGTACGGTAACGGCGAATAACTGTATGGGTCCGGATGTGACTTATTACGGTCGTCGTCACGGACGTACGGGCGGTATCTATGTCCGTAACTGCGGTCAGATCTTCAACTCCGTCATCTGGGGAAACCGCTGCGACGTCAACAACGATATCCAGTTTGCTTCCGTGCGCCAGAAGACCGGTGTCGCGGGCTATGAGACCTACGTCTATCATACCGCCTTCATGAACCACGATATCACGGACTGGACGGGTGTGCGCAAGGAGGCGGTTTATTCGCTGGACAAGCATAACATGCCTACAGAGAGTTCGGTCAGCAACCACCCCTGTTTCTTTGCTCCTACGGTCGAGCCTCTGAACTGGGATTCGGTTAATACGTCGGCAGGTATCTACGGCGCGGGTGTATTAGCGCATATGCGTCCGGTGGATTATCCGGGTCCGCGTATATGGCACTTGACCTCCTATTCGGCGCTGGATCAAAAGGGTGTGCAGTGGAATGAGACGATGACGGATGTGTCGCCATGGCTGGTCCATGCGCATACGGACTATGGTGTGGTATCCAACCCGTACGAGCCGGCTTCGACCTTAGGCGCATTGGTGCGCAAGCCGGACCCGATCGTGTATGCTTTGGTTCCGCAACAAGGACTGGAGGGACGTCTTAATGGCGATCCGATTCCGACTATCTTCATTGACCCGAACCGTAAGGGTGTGTTTGACAAAGGCGTCTTCGTTCCGCAAGCGCAAGAGGGAAACAGCTGGGAAACGCCTATCCGCGACTTGGGTGAGGGTGTGCAGTATTTCCGCCAGCGGTTTGTGGATACCATCCCAAGCAACCGTTATTACCGCTTGCCGAAATTAGACGGAGACGGCAAGCCGACGGGGGAAGATACGATATTCCATACGGTACAGATATTAGTCAAAGAAGGAACCTGCCGAACCGTAGGTCCGGGTAACTATGTGCAAAAGAACATCCGTTCTGCGGCGATCGTCACCTACGGTCATATGCGTTTCTACGGGGGCTATCCGTCATCGCTGACCGGCATAGATACAGAGGGGCGCAACCCCCGTAACTACCGCTCCACGGTGCGATGCAACGTGACGGGCGAGGACGGTAATATGGGATACGAGAACAACTCCGCCCATGCGTTTGCGTTAGTGAACGCGGACAGCGCTGTCATCGATGGATTTATGCTGCAGGACGCCAATACCCACGGGGTGGTTAGCGCAACCGCAGCGAACGACGGTGGCGGAATAGTGGTCAATAACTCAACCATCGATCCCAAGTACCGCGTGAATATGGTGAATAACCAGGTTCGTAACTGCGTGATCAGTAACTGCTGCTCGCCGAAAGGTGCCGGTATCTATGTCAATGCCGAATGGCCGAAGGCGAATGGCGATACCTGCTATTCGGAGCTGAAAATCATCAATACGGTTATCCGTAACTGCAAGGCCGCCGATGCTTTAGCAACGGAGACCACCAACAACGGCGGTATCATCACCGCCAACGGACGGTCGTTCATCCATCTGGACCACTGCAACATCATGAACAACGTAGGTATTCCGTTCAAGACCGACAACAGGCGGACGGATAATACCGCGATGGGCTACCACGGCTATATCCGTGTGGATAACTCTATGATCTATTGCAACGCGGACCGGAAATACGATATGTACACCAATATTCTGGCGAACAGCGCGCAGTCGGTGAATACGGAGGGCGATTCGTTCATCTACGGAACATACAACATGTTCGACGCCGATCTCTATGTGCCGGAGGGGCATGTGACGGAGAACCACCCGGAGGGCTTCTTCAAGGCCGACTATACGGTGCCTACTATCATTGCGGGTTTTGTGCCCGATGGGGTGGACTCCGATTTGGAGGACGACGAAGGCACGACACCGAGCCGCACGAACAAGAAGAATCTGACGCGCGTCACTACCGACGGGAACTATCCGTCTTTCGTCAACCCGTCCCGTATCATCGGTAACTCACCGACGGGTGACAAGGCGCTGTACGGTGGTACGGTGTCCTATACGCCTATGACGACCAACCCCTGTGTCAATGCGGCGGGAAACACCTATGAGTCGTATGAGAACTTCGACCGAAGCGATGTCTTCGTCCGTAACTACGGTGGTGAGCCGGATATAGGTGCGATTGAAAATACCGACCTGCCGATCAGCGGTTCGGTCATCTATGTCACGCCTAATGGCGCCGGCAAACGCGATGGCTCCTCTTGGGCAAACGCCATCGCCGGTAATACCGTGTATGTACTGAATGACATTGACGGTCCTGCTTTGGCGGACGGAGACCAGATCGATCCGGAACCGACTTGCAACCGCGTCCTCGACAGCGAGGGTAATCCGATCCTCACCACCAATGAGAAATACAATGGTGGTTGGGGTAAAGTGTGGATGAATACGCATACGATTTATTCTACTACCCATGATGCTACTGTACACGATCATATTACCTATAAGAGTATCTATTATGGTGGTGACGGTGACGGAGAAGGACGTGAAGTTGTAGATAGTTTACGGGAGAGTAGCCAAGTACTTCCTGATGGAGAAGGTGTTATCAGTACACCAGAAGGTTTTGTCCCCGGAACTTATGATGACCCGCGCTATCCGTATGGAGAGATCTCCGGTGCGTCGCGTACATTCTGGCGCGCGAACCCGTATACAGGTTCTTACGGTAGTGTAGGTGCTTTTACTTCCGCTTGTAACACAAACGGATGGATTAATAACACTCGCTCAGAGCGGTATGTGGGTGGTCTCCAGTATGCAGTAGAGAAAGCCTCGGCTGCGAACAAAACGTATCATAGCGACTCCGTACAGGTATGGGTCGGCGCCGGTACGTATAATGACTATAAGGGATTCATCATGCGTGATTCTGTTACGGTTTTAGGTGGTTTCCCTGCTACCAAATACAGTTCCCCGGGTATGACGGAACGTCAGGCTTTGATGTCGGATGTGATAAATATCCCTAAATCCAAGCCGGCAGAGAAACTCAATGCAACGGACTATGAGTCGATTCTGCAGATTTCGGATGTCGATCCTAAGAAAGATAATACGCACTTGGAGACAAATGCTGTCAAGTATTGGGATGATGATATTGATTTCGTGGAAAATACCACCATAACCGGAGAAGTAGAAGCCGACCGGGTTGTAACTCGTGTTTATACGTGGCAAACGAGTGACATAATAGAGGATGTGACTACTACGTACTTTCAGCCTTCTGACTTCAGCGATGCTCAGATACTAAATGAAACATCTGATGGTGATTTCCATTCGTTGGATTTCGGTACTGCACAAGAAACAGCAGTAAAGGATTGTTGGCACCTTACCTATACCGGAAACGCAAGTACAACTGGCAACAATGGAGTTATAGGTAGATATGAAGATGACCAGATGAGTACCAAGAAAAGTAATTTTGGAAAGAATATATATGAATATGGATCTATTGTTGGTACAACGGGTAAAGATGCTATGTTTATTCGTAACGGATCCTTAGCCGGCGTCAAGATATGGCAGACGATGAAAAATGTGCCGGCGGGTAGCTATAGGATAGTAGTCGATCTGAACGCCTACTACCGTTTAACTAAGGATGTCAAGGCTAATAATGTACCTACAGGCGTGTGTTTTATTGTTATTGGCGCTAACAGCGATACACTGGTCAATAAGGAGCCTATTAATGCTAAAGGCAAGGTGGGAACTACTGGCTCGCAAAACTTAAATCGTGCCGAGTTAAATCGATATACGTTTAATTTCACCCAACCTGCAGACGGTTCGTTGAAAGTAAGCATAGAAATAGGCGAATTTGACGGTTCGAAAGGAAATAACCGTGAGGTATTGATGGAGAATTTCAAGTTAATCCGTGTAATACCTGGAAATACATATAGCCAAACGGATTATTCGGATATAAGAACGCAGCATCCCGGTTCAACGGGAAGTTCATCCTCTACATATTCTTCCACTGCTGCCACCCATCGTACTACGCTCCGTAAACGCGTATTGACCATGCCGGATGTGTGTGTGCCAACGTATGGCGGTGGAGGTAATGGTGATCCTGTCACTATGGGAGGAGCATATGGCAATGATGCTCTGCCGCACACCGACCGTGTTTGGGGACCAACGAAAGCCCTACGTACTGCTGCTACTCTTGCCAAACAGGAGGATTCACATTATGTGGAATATAATGAAGCTACTTGGGATGGCTTTACCATTCGTCATGGTTTCCTGTATGATGAATCGATGGCGCATGGTGGCGGTGCTGGTGTGAATATGTACGAGGGGGCACATCTGCGGAACTGTATCGTCATTCATAATGTGTCTGCCTGCCAACGTGTCAAAGGTGCGGGTATGTTCTGTGATGGTGCTACATCAACGATTGAAGGTTGCTTTGTACTCAATAATACTTCTACCCGAGGAAGTGCTTCGGCTCTTTTGGATAATCAGATATTTGCCGGCGGTATGTTTATGTACGAGGGAACGTGCTTCAACTCCCTATTTGCTAATAACTATTCGCAAGGCTCCGCCGGTGGTTTGGGTTTCTGTGTGGGACGATTCTTCAATAATACTATCGCTTATAATACCGCTACTTTGGTAGAAGCTGGAAGTAGCAGTATCAGCGGTGGTGCTATTTCGTTAGCAACCTCATCCAATCCGAACCTCTTTGTGGCAAACACCATCATCTTTGGTAATAACGGTATTGCCATCCGTGACCGTAATGCCGGAGTTGACAAAGTGAACCCATTCCTCTATTGCTATATCCAGTCCGCAGCTGCTCAGCCAAATGCGACCACTAAAAATAATGTATATAACTGGACCGAATCCGCAACAAGCAATTACGGAACGGGTAACACCTTCCTCAACGGTGTTGCTCCTTCAGCAGCCAATACGCCTTTCGCGGCGGACTTTGATGAGAGCGGAAACTATGTTGCCGGTCGTGCCGCTTCGCTCAACGACTTCCGTCTGCGCGACGGTATAGGTTGCGTCAACCATGGTACTGAGGAATTCGCCGGAGAATTCTTTACGGCACTTCGTCATAAAGGTCAGTCTGAAAACGCTATCCGTAACTCCTTCATTTACAAGAGTGTGGAGGCGGCGCAACTGCCGGATAACGATGTGGCATTTGCCAAACGTGTGCAGGACTGCCAGATTGATATGGGTGCATACGAGTTCAACGCGGCGTACTCTATCAAACCGGATACGACGACTCATCCGGGTCAGGCGATTTTCTACGTGACCTTCGCTGCGCACGGTGGTGACGCGTCGGCTGATTCGCCTCAGAACGCAGCTTGTAAGCAGAAGTTGCAGTTGGTTCTTGATGCCGCAGGACGATACAAATACAACCTGATGACCTTGGCTAAATATGACAAGGGCGAGGCGGGTACGTATGTAGCGGATCAGCCGAATAAACATTGGAATGTAGAAGTATGGCTGGAGGGCGATGTTACGAATAGTACCAAGAGCAACGAGTATGCCGAATGGTACACTGCGACGCGTTCGACCAAACATAACATGGAGAACTATATCGACAATACGCTCGACTACTCGTTCATCATCCCACACGGCGTACAGATTAAGGGCGGATATAGCTTAAGATTCTTCCTTTACGAGGATGCAGCGGGTAATGAAGTAGAGGCAGGTACACCTGGCGCCACGATAAAAGACGAGCGCGACCCGCTGACCTATCGTACCGTCCTCTCCGGTAAGATCACTTCTTCTACCGGCGCGGAAGGAAACACCTTCCATGTCGTGACCTTTACCAACGACCTCTTTACGCCGGATGAGACCTATTATACCAAGGATGAGGGAGGATTAGAGGTGTCTGTGCGTAATCAGTTAGCATTCATGACGGACGAGAAAGACCGCGCCGTGGTGGATGGTATCTTCATCATGGACGGTCATGCGAACTCGTCGGATGATGCAGATCGTATCGGTGCGGCGGCGGTCGTGACCGATTATGCCCATATCCGTAACTGCGTCATACAGGAGAATACTGCAGAGGGTAATGGCGGTGGTCTCTACCTCAAGCCCTATGCGCTCGTCAGCGGTACGATTATCAAGAACAACACCGCCAATATCGGTGGCGGTATCTATATCGAAGCTCCTGCCGCGCAGATGAACGACTCGTTGGCTCATGTCTTCTATACCACTATTTGCGAGAATACGGGTCGTTCATCTGCCGGCGGTTTGTTCATCGACCACACCAATGCCCGCATCAATTCGACTGCACTATGGCATAATGCGGCAAACGACAACGCCAACATCTCCGGTGTCTTCTCGCGTTCCAGCGAAGAGACGGACTACCCGCTGACGTTCTGCGCCGTAGAATCCCGTCGTCTGGAAGGACAAGGAAACGTCGAACTCTCGCCGACCGAGACGGAAGGTGTGCGCTGGGACAGACAGGATCCGTTCAACGCCATCCTCTATTACCCGATAGAGATGTCCTCTACGCTCTCCCGCGCCGGTATGACGTATAACCAGTGGTATTCTACCATGAGAACCTTTACCACGCTGGATTCGATCGATATAGCCGGTGTGAGCCGTATCAAATGGTTCTCCGATGGTTCGGAGCGCGGCTACGCATGGACGACCGATACGCTCGTAACAAAGAATAACGACTTCATCGAGATCGGCGCCCGCGCGATCAATAAGAACTTCGCCATCAACGTAGATCAGAAATATGTGATGAACCGTCTGTACGTCATGCATACCGACCTCATCAACTCCGAGGCGGCGCGTGCGCTTCAGGATAATACCCTCAATAATGATACCGCGAATATGTATCGCCAGATGGGATCGTGTATCTTGAATCCGTTCCACCGTCTCGGTGATGCCTTCGACTATATCATCGCGGCGCGTAAGGCGAACCCTGCCCTCTATCGTAACCGTGTCTTCTCGGTCTTTATCGAGGCGGGTACGTATTATCCGTATCATAACGCATACGGCGAGCAGGACGAGGTACGTAATAACACCTTCCTGGTTCCCGAGGGTATCTATGTCATCGGCGGTGTCGATTCGCGTCCTGATGACCACCATTACGGTCAGGAGGGCTATTTCGATATGTTCACCGGTGCGGCTTACGGTGATCCGAACAGAGATGTAGATGTACGGATCAAACTGCCGAGCGGCGCCACCACATCCTATACTATCAACGCCTCATCGCTGGACTCCATCCGTCTGCGTGATGACCGTCACCGCCCCATGCGCGATAACAACCTCAACTCCGTCATAGAGCCGTGGGAACTGGAGCGCCAGACAATCCTATCCGGTAATGCCGTAGCAGGTGAGGACTTCACCCACGTCTATCACGTCATCACCATGCACGCCGACTCTACCCATGTCGGCCCGCAGCCGCTAAAGTTCCGCCATATGAATCCGGAGTTTGACCGGGATAATCTCCGTCCGGGCATCCCGATGCTGATCGATCCTATTCCGATGAATCAGCCGGATCTATTCGTCGATGAGTTAGACCAGTCTATCCTCGGCCGTACCGTTGAGTTCGACGGAATCCAGATCACCGGTGGGTATGCGAACCAACTTAATCCGGAGGATACGCTTCGTCACCCGTACGTGAAGAAGACCTATTTCCGCGGCGGCGGTATCTTCGTCGATGGTAACTGGACCAGCGACTTCGATGAACCGGGAGATGTATTGCCGAACGTGACCGAACCGGCCGTATATAACATCCCGATCGTCGTGGAGAACTGCGTCTTCACTAACAATATGGCGGGTAACGGCGGCGGTCTGTATTCCAACGGTGGTATCTACATGTTTGGATGCCACTTCACGCAAAACTACTCGCAAGGCCCGATGTCCGAGGTGGACCAGAACTTCATCCCTTGGACCGCCGGAGGATGTATCGCTACCAACGCCGTTTGCGATGTGGCTAACACCCTGTTCGATAACAACGAAGCGCGCCGTGGACTTTTCCCGATTACCGCCTCCGGCGATGAGTATATCCCATATGCGGATGCCCGCCAGGGATTTGCAGGTGTGATATCGGCTGCTACCCAGAGTTATTTGCGTGTGGTCAACTGCCACTTTATGAAGAACAAGGCGGTGGCGTACCCTGCTATCTATAACTTCACCCCTAATAATGAATATGGAGACGACGCGAATGAGAAGCAGTTTGCGTTCAATACCATCTTCTGGGGTAATGAGGTATTCGAGGTGGATAATCTGGATGAACTGGACTATAAAGTACCGCCTTCGGCACAAACGATTAATGACTTCAATACCCGCTACAAAGGTTCTCGCAAGGGTGTCTTCCACTACGACCCGGTAGAATGGGATAAATACGAGAAACTTTTCCACGAGTACGACAGCTTGTATAATTATTATGCGGCGGCGGGAGATACCTTTAATGTCAAGGTAACGGATAAGTTAGCCGAACTGCGTGCGCAGGGTGACTTGGTGGAGGGACTCTATTTCTGCTCGTACCGTAAGACCTATGGCCCGTCTGGTATGAAGCCGACGCCGGAAGGATACCTCTTGACGAGAGACGAACAGCGTAATTTCCTTGATCCGCGAAAGAAACCGGTTCAAGTAGAATCAGTGCATGGTTTCCCGGTGGAGATATACGATAATCTCTTTACCTATGTCCATGGTAATAACAACACGCTGATCAACCCGATCAATACCGCGACCGACGGTCCGAACTTCAAGCAACCTACCTTCATCGCCGGTATCGACGGCTACATGCAGAACGCCGACTGGCTGCTCGCCCGTATGAACCTGACGACCGACCAAGGTTGGGGGCACCTCAAGCAGACCGTTACCCGTGGAGTAGGGTACTTCCTGACCCGCTATACCGAGAAAACGCAATACGAGACGTTTGAAGAAGCTCTTGCGGCTGCAAACGCCAAGTTGGGCGTCGATACCTGTACCGCGTGGAGCGTACTCCCTGTCCGCGGTCTGCCGATCGCTACCTTTGATGATGAACAGCATTCGCTCGGATCCATCTATAACTGGTACTCCAAGCGATATGGCACCTATATGTCAAATGTCAGCGCCCCGCTGCCTCTCAAGGACCAGTACTACATGGCGTACTCCCGTACAATCAGCGATGATGAGGTATCCGGCAACATGGATCGTATCTCCAAACACCCGAAAACCGGTGAGACCGATGTCTATATCGACATAGGTATCTACGAGTACCAATATGTGCAACTGGATATCAAAGGTCAGGAGATCGATACGGTCTGGGTCGCTACCAAGACCAAAGACCCGATCCGTCATGACGGTCTGACGTGGGAGACACCTATTACCGACCTCCAGACGGCTATCGACCTGCTGATGTCGTCCCATAACAACCATGATAAGTATATCTGTTTCTTGGGCGACGACGAGGGAGGCACCTTCTCGCCGAGTAATGTGATTGATAACCGCCGTGCGTTTATCATCACCTCCAATACCCTGGAGCCGCTGTTGCCGGATAGCGCCGAAGCGGACTATGACTACGGAGTGAACAGCCTTACCTTCCTCGGCGGATACAGCTTTGATGTCAAGGACGCACCGCGCGACCCGCAAGCGCACCCCACCATCATCGAGATGCCCAATATCGGTACGGCGGCGCAACGCAACCAGCTCTTCGTCGTTGAAGATATGACCCGCCAGATGGTACAGGCGAACTGGCAGGGTGAATATACCTCGCGCGACAGTGTCGTGATCCCGATCGTCTTTGACGGTATCACATTCATCAATCCCTACTCTACCAAGGAGCCGGATACCGTTGCGTATAGTAGCCTCGGTGGACAGATGAGTAAGAAAGGTGGCGCCGCAATCTATTATCGCTGGCAACGCCGATACGCAGGCGACGGAAGTGTCTATACGCCTAACTTCAACATGGCGCTCCATCCCGACTCCGCACTCATCGACGGCGTCAAAGTGACCCTGCCCAAGCTCACCATATCCAACTGTATCTTCATGGATAACGGTGCGCGGACGGAAAACAAGTTCGAGCGCTCTCCTGCCGTCCGTATCGACCACGGAGGAGGTTCGTCCCTCATCGTCAACACCCTCTTCCACTCCAATGCCGGCGCACCGGTCTATGCACGTACCTTCGATATCACAGAAGAGGAGAACGACTTGGCTAAAGTACCGAACGACGTCATTATGGTCAATATCACCTCTGCCCTCAACGACGGACATATCCGTCTCGATTCCAAAGAAAGCGAGGTGCATAACTCCCTCATCTGGCTTGATGACCTGTATAACGACACGACGGTCCAGCTCCAGATGGGTACCGCTACGCCGGGTACCTATGACCAATGGGATAAGACGACCAACAAAGACCGCGACGGTATCGCCGGCCGAATGTCCCATAACGCGGTATGGGGTTGCTTCCAAGCATACGATGATGAGCCTGATGGTGATCCGGTCGGGAATAACCACCCGCTGTCCTCCGAGAACAACAATATCTTCAAGGGACCGGGCTTCCTGTCGCCTTACCTGACGGCTTCCACTTCGGAGCAGCGGCGGGAGCGTTCGTTCCGTCTGAACCCCTCCATCCGAACTCATGGAATGGCGGACAAGGATATCTACCTGAACCGCGTCTTCTTCCGCGTCTATCCGGACACCTGTGCCGAAACGCATAATAAGTACTGGCGTCGTGCCAACGGTTTCAAATCGCGTATCTTTACGAATAACGTGGCCGAACTGGTGAATGACTCGGATCTGGCCGCCAAACCGCGTCTGTCCGGACAAGGTATGGAGCGTGGTGCGTACGAGTGTCTGGCGGTGCTGCAGCGTGTGCTCTACGTCGATCCGTTGAAGCCTGAGTTTAGCGCCGGAGACGGTTCCAACTGGGAGAAAGCCTTTGGTCAGGGACAGATACAGAACGCGATCGATGCGGCAGCCGTTTATACCTATATGAACCAATCGGAATCGCTTGTTACCCGAAAAGCCTATGTCTTTGTCAAGGGTTCGGGCGATGCGCTGGACCACTATAACCTGGAGGCCCGTGACGGTGTGTCCATTTATGGCTCGTTGCCGACCTCTTTCAATGATACGGCGTTCGTCGATCCGGAGCAGGATAAGTTCACCGATTCGGAGTGCCAGCGCTTCGTGAACTACGTGCGTGCGACAGTAGCCGGTGTGGCTTCGTCCAAAGACTCGCCGACCAGGATCAACTCTATCCACGTCACCGGTGACGATTTCCAAACAGGCTTCCTTTTGGACGGTTTCATGATTACCAACCCGGATGCCCGTCCGGAGCGGACACCGATTCTGTTGGAAAATTCGATGACCGCGCTGCGTAACTGCCTCGTCGTGGACAATACCGTTCCGAACCATCCGATAGCCGATATCCGTCGCGGACTGCTCTATAACTGCCTCTTCTATAACGATTCGGCAGATATCATCGTCAAGGTAGGTGGCAACGGTCTGGTGCTCAATAACACGATCGTCGCCGATAATGCGGATGTCACGCCGCTCCATGATACCTATGCGGCCTCTGGTGCGGTACAGAATAATATCGCGCTCAATACGGCGCTCACAACGCCTACTTGCTTTGCGCCTTATCTGACACAAAACAACCTCTATTCGCTGCCGGCGTACCTGACAACCAACGCTTCGCTTGCTTACCAGCTCCACGAGCATAGTCTGATGATAGACGATGGTACGATGGATAGCTCGTTACCTGCGCTCTTCGATAGCTACAAAGCCGATAACACCATCAATTTCTCGCGTGACCGGGACGTACTCGGTAACCCGCGTAAGCTGGGCGAATCGGTAGATAAGGGTGCGTTTGAGACATGGCGTGTAGCGGCAAAGAAAGCGCAGGAGATCACCGCGCTCACCAACAAATTGATCGGTCGTCAGGAATCGCTCGATGCCGATGATGCGACCCGTAATGCGGCCTTTACCGAGCATTATGGCGGTAATGCGTACCCGCATCAAGGCTCCGTGGTCTATCTAATTGATAGCAGCGCAATGACCATGCAGTACGATACGGAGAATGACTTTAAGGACTTTAAAAACAATACGATCATCCTCC
Source organism: uncultured Bacteroidales bacterium (assembly GCA_946187695.1). Classification (GTDB taxonomy): domain Bacteria; phylum Bacteroidota; class Bacteroidia; order Bacteroidales; family Paludibacteraceae; genus Colicola. The sequence goes on along the minus strand of CAMHSB010000001.1, from coordinate 34,486 downwards.
GTCCGGGATACATGCTCCTCAAACCCGATGCGTCCTTCTACGGAAACGGACACGAGGTGCAGATGAACTATCTTGCGGTCGAGAAACGCTTCAAGGATCAGCGCTATGCGCTTACGGCTATGCCGTTTAACTACAACACCGGCAATATCACTTCGACCACCTACGGCGAATGGGGTACTTTAACCTCTCACCTTACACCGCTCACCTTTACTACTCACCAGTATTCCGGTGCGGCGCGGTCGGTGAAGGATTATGTCTTCCAACCCGCTAACTCCGCGGCATGGCTCTCGATTGATACGCTCAACCGTACCGCTAACGATGCTTACCTGATGGATTTCGGTGCGACATGCGACACCGTCCTGCGTTTCAATGCCTTTGCTCCTCTGTCCGGACAATATGTCTATACCGAGGACGGAGACGATAAAACCGTTTACCTCACGCAGTACGATAACCGCATACCGACCGGAACAGGCACCGAACTCAATTTCACCCGTCAGGAAGATATGGGATGGAACATGAAGGGTCTGCCGTGGCTCGTAACAAACTATCGTACGGACACCATCCTTTGGGCAGGTAACTACCTCCGCCAGATGCATATCCCGCACGTGCTCTACGACCTCGAACAGACCACGCGCTCGTGGGATAGAGGTACCACCCTCTCGGTGGGGAACGGTTTCCTTACCCAGACGGCGACTACCAAAGATAAAGAGTCCGTCCTCTTCCATATTCCGCTCTTCGGTCGTAACGACAAACCCGCACGACCGCTCATCCGACTCGCTGCGAGGAACAATCCGCATGCCGATGTGCTCACCGCGATCCCCGATTCGACGGCAGATAAGTATGTCGATTATACCTACGGACGAGACGGCGTCAAATGGATGCTTAAAGAGGGTGCTCCGCAATTATACCTGCTGGATGCCAAACGGATGGCGCGTATCTCCCTGCTCGGAGCCGCTCCGACGGAGGTCGATATACCGGTCGGCGTCTATGTGCCGCAAGCCGATGAACCGACCCCGTTCACCTTCAGTCTGCCGGAGAAAGAAGCCTTTGCCGGCTATAGCAGCGTATGGCTCATCGACTACCAACTCAACCGATACACCAACCTCATGGAACAGGATTATGAAGTGACGCTGGAGTCGGGTGAGAACAACCGTCGTTTTGCGGTGCGCATCGGCGGCTTCCCCATGACGGACAAGAACGGCAAACGGTCGTACCTCGTCTTTGCACACGACGGTATCCTTCATGTCCGCGGACTCATTCCGGGCGACCAGGTTGCTCTGTATGCGCCTTCCGGACAGATACTCTGTACCGCTACCGCATCCTCGTCCGAATGGACGACGCCGCTACCGATTCAGTCCGGATACGTTGTGCGAGTCAACGATACTTCTCATAAAGTTCTTCGATAAAAAATGTGCCCTTCGGGGCACTTTTTTTGTTTAATCCTTGCGTATGTCAGAAAAAAGCAGTAATTTTGCCGCGCAAAATTGAGTGCTTATGAAAAAGATTCTGATGATTATCTGTGCCGCCGTCAGTGTAGCGGTATCGGCGCAGACGGATACGACAACTGTAGTAAAAGACAGTACGGCTGTAGCTAAGGATAGTATAGAAGGTTTTCGCTTCACTACCATTGATAGCGTAGGTATCACGCCTGTAAAGGACCAGAACCGCAGTTCGACCTGCTGGGCGTTCTCCACGCTCGGCTTCCTGGAGTCCGAAGTGCTGCGCATGAAAGGTGTGGAGGTCGATTTCAGTCGTATGTACGTGGTAAGCAAGACGATGATGGACCGCGCGACCTACTGCGTGCGTATGTACAATGAGCCGCATTTCGCCCCCGGCGGTAGCGCGTATGACGTGATCTACTGCATGGCGCATTACGGTCTTGTGCCGCAAACGGCTATGCCCGGCATACGCTACGGCTGGACAGCGAACGACACCCTCCCCGTGCATGCCGAACTCGATAAAGTAGCGGGCGGTTACCTCAAGGGTCTTACCGGACTCAAGCGTATCAGTCCCGTTTGGCGCGAGGGCCTGCAGGCAATCTACGACACCTATCTGGGTAAGTGCCCCGAGTCGTTTGTGTTCGAAGGCAAGACCTACACCCCGCAGAGTTGGGTGAAGAGTCTGGGGCTGAATGCCGACAACTATGTCTCCATCACCAGCTATACCCACCATCCTTTCTATGAGCGTTTTGCACTCGAGGTGCCGGATAACTGGCGTATGGATCAGATGTACAACGTGCCTCTGGACGAGATGATGCGTATCATCGACAATGCCCTCGCCAACGGCTATACCCTCGCATGGGCTGCCGATGTGAGCGAACTCGGTTTTACCCGCAAGGGTATAGGTGTGGTTCCTGACGATGATCACGGCGCAGATATCACCGGCAGCGATATGGCCAAATGGGTCGGTATGTCCAACGACAAGAAGAAAGAGGAGCTGACTAAGAAACCGCTGCCCGAGAAGACCATCACGCAACAGATGCGGCAGGATGCGTACGACAACTGGGAGAACACGGACGACCACGGCATGCAGATATTCGGTACGGCGAAAGACCAGAACGGCAAGCGCTATTATATGGTAAAGAACTCCTGGGGCACGATGCGCTCGGACTATAAAGGTATCTGGTACGTCAGCGAGGCGTTCATGCAGTACAAGACCAATGACATCCTTGTCCACAAGAACGCGATCCCGAAGGATATCCGCAAAAAACTCGGCATCCAATAACGAATAAAAACACAACACTATCACCCTGGTGTTAAATAACCATTAAATACACACGATTATGAGTAATTTATTGAAAGGAGCCGCGTTGTTTATCGGCGGCGCAATCGTTGGAGCTACCGCAGCTCTGCTTTTGACTCCCAAGACGGGAGAAGAAGTACGCGAGCAGTTGGCCGACTTGGCAGCTGACGCAAAGAAACGCGCACAGGAGTACTGTGAGCAAGTGAAGGCAGAAGTCGCAAAGCAGACCAAAAAGGAAGAAGAGGCATAAGATGGAAAACGATTTTGCAAACCACATCAAGAACGAGTTGACCGACTACGGCAAGTCCCTCGGCGAGATCGGCAAACTGCATCTGGTAGGGCTCGTCAGCCGCGTGTTAGGACTCTTCTTGCTCCTCTTCACGATCGTGCTCTGTGCCATCTCCCTCTTCACTTTTGCCGCAGTGGCGGTCATTGATGTCCTGGCGAACTACATGCCCGTATGGGGTGCCGCACTCGTGATAGGCGGTACCTATGTGCTGATCATCATTGTCGCTATCCTCTGCCGCAAGCAACTCTTCATCCAACCCTTCATCAAACTGCTCACCAAGCAGATTAGGACCGAAGAGGAACTGGAACTCAAGACCCTCGAAGCAGAGAATAACGCACGACTTCACCGCGTACGCATGGAGTGTCAGGTACAAAACGCTACCCGCGAACTGACTTTCTATGCCCAGTTGATCAAGCGCCTGTGGAATGCGATTTTTCACTAAATCCTTGCACATGTCAAAAAAAAGCAGTAATTTTGCACGCTTTTTGTATTGAATTATGGAAATAATCAAAACGCCCATTGAGGGATTATTGGTCATTGAACCGCAGGTCTTTAAGGACGCACGCGGCTATTTCGTGGAGACCTATAACGAAGAGCGGTACCGCGAAGCCGGTATTGATGCACGTTTTGTGCAGGATAACCAGTCCTGTTCGAGTTACGGAGTCGTACGCGGACTGCATTTCCAGCGCCCGCCGTATACCCAGGCAAAACTCGTCTGCTGTACCGTCGGACGCGTGCTCGATGTAGCGGTCGATCTGCGCAAAGACAGTCCTACTTACGGGCAGTGGTTCAGCGTCGAACTGAGTGAAGAGAACAAACGTCAGTTCTATATCCCCCGCGGATTTGCGCATGGCTTCTCCGTGCTGAGCAATCAGGCGATCTTTACCTATAAGTGCGATAACCTCTATCATCCCGAAGCAGATGGCGGTATTCTGCTCAATGATCCCGATCTCGCTATCGACTGGAAGATTCCCGAGGACCTCCGTATCATTAGCGATAAGGACAAACGCCATCCGCTATTAAAAGACTTAGATAATCCGTTCTAATATGAATATTTTGATTACAGGCGCTAACGGCCAGTTGGGCAACGAGATGCGCGTACTGAGTGCTGAGCATCCGAAGCACCGCTATTTCTTTACGGATGTGGTTGAGACCGAAGGCGTACACGTGTTAGACATCACGGACAAGGCGGCTGTCTCCGCGTTTGTGGCTGTCAATGCCATCGATCTCATCGTTAACTGTGCTGCCTATACCAATGTCGATAAAGCCGAAGAGGACGAGCCCACAGCCATGAAGATCAACGCCGACGCGCTGACCGTCTTGGGTTCGCAGACAGTCAAGCTGATCCATGTCTCTACCGACTACGTCTTCTCCGGAGATGAGCATCTGCCCTGCCGAGAGACGGATCCGGTTGCTCCGCGTACTGCTTACGGACGCACAAAGTTAGAGGGGGAGAAAAGACTGCTTGCGGTTTGTTCCGAAGCTGTCATCCTGCGTACCGCATGGCTCTATTCGTCGTTTGGCAATAATTTCGTCAAGACCATGATCCGCCTCGGTCACGAGAAAGAGCAGCTGGGTGTCGTCTTCGACCAGATCGGCACGCCTACCTATGCAGCGGATTTGGCGAACGCTATCTTCACGGTGGTAGAGTCTCCGGTATGGAGGAGCGGTATCTACCATTTCACGAATGAAGGAGTATGCTCATGGTACGATTTCACCCTCGCCATCCATGAGTTAGCAGGTATAAAAGAATGTCGTGTTCGCCCGATTTTATCGGAAGAATATCAATACAGGACTCCTCGTCCGCACTATAGCGTATTGGATAAATCGAAGTTCAAAAAGACCTTCGGTGTGGAGATTCCTCATTGGATGGATGGATTGAGGAGGTGCATGAAATTGATGGGCTGAGATTATCAAACCTTCGGTCTGATAGTTCAATGGATAGAACGGGGCTCTCCTAAAGCTCAAATGCGGGTTCGATTCCCGCTCGGATCACAAAGTATATGAAAGAGACATTAGCGTTTTTAGCAGAACTGGCGGTCAATAACAACAAAGATTGGTTTGACGCGAACAGAGCCCGGTACCAGGCATGCCGGGATCGATTTGTTGCGTTTTCAACGGAGTATATCGCGCGTTTGACGGAGTTCGATCCCACCCTGAAAGGTTTGCAACCCAAGGACTGTATCTGGCGTATCAATCGCGACATCCGTTTCTCGGCAGACAAGCGGCCGTACAAAGAGTGGTTCGGTTGTTTTCCCGCCACGGGTGTACCGGGCCAGCCGAAGACATGGGGTAAGAAATCCATGCGCGGCGGCTACTACGTACATATCCAGCCCGGTCAATGTATGTTCGCCGGCGGTATATGGGATCCGTCCAAAGAGTTGCTCAAAGCGCTACGCACGGAGATAGAAGCCAACTACGAAGAGGTAGAGACGATCATGAGGTCCAGACAATGGAAGAAGTATTTTGCGCAGGATTTCGACAGTTATTGGGGCACGGGGCTGAAGAAAGTTCCGGCAGGGTTTGATCCCGATTTTGTACACGCCGAATGGCTCAAGCACAAGATGTACACGTTCAGTGTTCCACTGAGCGACGAGGTGGTGATTTCGCCCGATTTCATCGACAAAATCACCGACATTGCCAAAGCGGCCAAGCCGATGAATGATTTTCTGAATTATACATTTGAGGAGTACGGAGAGTTCCCCAGTAGATGCTAAGAAAATTACGAATTACAAATTACGAATTGACTAATTCATCCCCCATATTACCGGCTTTGGCGGTGGACGCGGCATGCAGCGGAAACCCAGGCGTCATGGAGTTTCGCGGCGTTATCGCCGATACCGGCACCGAGGTCTTCCATCGCGGACCCTTCCAACAGGGTACGAACAATATCGGCGAGTTCCTTGCCTTGGTACTCGGACTGGCGTATATCAAGAAGTACAACCTCAACTGGGTCATCTATACTGATTCCGTTACCGCTCTCGCATGGCTGCGCGCTAAACGATGCAAGACCAAGATGGAGTGGAACGCATCCAACCAAGACCTCTTCTTTATGGTACGAAAAGCCGAGATGTGGCTCCATGATAACACTTGGACGACTCCGATCTATAAGTGGGACACCAAAGCTTGGGGTGAAATTCCTGCCGATTTTGGACGAAAATGACAAAAGAAGATTACAAAATGCATTTTTTTATACGAATTATTTTCGTATATAAAAAAAATATACTAATTTTGTAGCCGCAATTGTAAAAACAATTTATACACAAATAAACTAAATTTATTACACACTATGACAAAAGTAGCAATTAACGGCTTTGGCCGTATTGGTCGTCTGGCTTTCCGTCAGATGTTCGAAGCTGAGGGTTATGAGGTAGTTGCAATCAACGACTTGACCAGCCCGAAGATGTTGGCTCACCTTCTCAAATACGACACCGCTCAAGGTGGTTTCGCAGGCAAGTTCGGTGAGGGCAAGCACACTGTAGCTTACAAAGACGCTCAACTCGCTGAGGATGGCAAGACCGTTCTCGTTCCGGGTTCGATCATCGTGGACGGCAAGGAGATCACGATCTACGCTATGCCGAACGCAGCTGAGCTGCCTTGGGGCAAACTCGGTATCGATGTAGTGCTCGAGTGCACCGGTTTCTATACCAGCAAAGCTAAAGCTGAGGCGCATATCCAGGCAGGTGCAAAGAAAGTGGTTATCTCCGCTCCGGCAGGTAACGATCTTCCGACCATCGTTTACAATGTAAACCACAAGACCCTGACTCCGGCAGATAAGGTTATCTCCGCTGCTTCTTGTACGACCAACTGTCTCGCTCCGATGGCAGCTGCTCTGCACAAATACGCTCCGATCCAGAGCGGTATCATGTCGACCATCCACGCTTACACGGGAGACCAGATGATCCTCGACGGTCCGCAACGTAAGGGTGACCTCCGTCGTAGCCGTGCAGGTGCACAGAACATCGTTCCGAACAGCACCGGTGCTGCAAAGGCTATCGGTTTGGTAATTCCTGAACTGAACGGTAAGTTGATCGGTAGCGCACAACGCGTTCCGACTCCGACCGGATCGACCACTATCCTGGTTGCAGTTGTTAAGGGTAAAGACATCACCAAGGAGGGCATCAACGCTGCTATGAAGGCAGCTCAAACCGAGTCCTTCGGTTACACTGAGGATGAGATCGTATCGAGCGATGTTATCGGTATGAAGTTCGGTTCTCTCTTCGATGCTACCCAGACCATGGTTGCTAAGATCGACGACGATACCTATCAGGTACAGGTTGTTAGCTGGTACGACAACGAGAACAGCTACACCAGCCAGATGGTTCGCACCATTAAGTACTTGGCAGAACTCAAGTAATCCATCAACCAATCTTGGTTGATAAAAAATAGACGTCCCTCGGGCGTCTATTTTTGTTTTTGTATCTCTTCGAAAGTAAAACCTCTTTGTGCCAAAAACCGTAGCTTTTTCTCCTCCGGGTCTCCCCGTCTCGAAGTCATTAGCGCACGTAGGTTGTCAAAATATGTTTTTTCGTCGATTTCATCGAGACTTTTGTGAATCTCTGACTCTGGTAAACCTAATGCACGAAGCCCTGCCTGAATCTTCAATTGCCCCCAACGCTGATATTCCACTTTATCATGCACGTACGCACGGCAGAAACGCGCGTCATTGAGGAAATCATTCTTATACAGACTTTCCTCGATTCCATCGAATAAATCAGTAGGTGCGCTCCACTCGTATAACTTACGCCGTACGTCTGCTGCGCAGTGTTCAGATTTAGCACAATACGCCTCTGCCTTATCCAACCATTCGCGCTTCGATAATTCTTGCTTTGCCATAGATATCGTGTGTTATCTTTATATCTGTATAACCCTGTTCTTTCAACATCGCCTCCATCTCAGCAGGGTAAGCCTCATTGATCTCAAGGAAGAGAAACTTGCCTATATGCTGTCCGGCAATCTGCCGGTAGAACTTCAGCGGATCTTCGTCCGGAACGAATAATGCCCCTGCCGGTTCGTATTCTAAAACGTTCGGTCTCATCGAACTTTTCTCGCTTTCGCAAATATATGGCGGATTCGATACCACGATATCAAAATCTCTGTTAAAATCGTATATATCTGCTACTTCAAACCCCACCCATACACCATTCCGTTTGGCATTCTCCTTCGCTACCTCTATTGCCTCTGCGGATATATCAATACCCGTAACTAGCCATTCCGGATGCGCCTTCTTCAATGCAATCGCGATACATCCGCTTCCCGTTCCTATGTCCAGCACACGCAGCGGTCCTTCACTAATCCCTAATAGCTCATCGAGAATACGTTCCACCAACTCCGCCGTTTCCGGTCTGGGGATCAATGTCGCAGGGGTCACTTTCAGGTCTAGTCCGCACCATAATGTATGACCGAAAATGTACTGAATCGGCTCAAAATGCAATAATCGGTCAATAATTGTTTGCATATGTGCAGAAAAAGTAGTATCTTTGCAGCCGCAAAGCAGTTGCGAGCGGGAAAGACCTGTTTCTTCTTCCACTATCCACCAAGCCATCGAACGGGCTTCATCCTCCGGATAGCAGGCAAGAAGTTGCGAAGTAATATTGTCGATCAGTTGTTTCACGCTGCAAAATTACAAAAAAAATATGGAATACGCAAATTATATCGCACATTGTCTCGAAATAGCCCGCCGTGGAGAGTACTATGTAGCTCCGAACCCGATGGTAGGTGCCGTTCTCGTCGATGCCGGCGGAACGATCCTCGCCGAAGGATGGCACGAGAAATACGGCGAGGCGCACGCCGAAGTGAACTGTTTCCGCCATTTCGAAGTTTCGAAATCTCGCGATCTCGACCTTGCTACTTGCACGCTCTTCGTCTCCCTCGAGCCCTGCTCTCATTATGGCAAAACGCCCCCTTGCGCCAAACTCATTATCGAGAAAGGTGTCGGACGCGTAGTAGTCGGCATGTTGGACCCGAATCCCCTCGTAGCCGGCAAAGGCGTGCAGATGCTGCGAGATGCCGGAATCGAAGTTATAATCGGTGTGCTCGAAGAGCAATGCCGCGAACTAAACAAGCGCTTTTTATGCCTCCACGAGAATCATCGACCCTACGTCATCCTCAAATGGGCACAAACATCCGACGGTTTCATCGATATCAAACGAACAAGCGGATCGCCTATTAAGATCTCCACTCCCAAGACCAAAGAGATTGTCCATCGCATGCGGGCGGAAAACATGGCGATTATGGTGGGAACCAACACCGTACTCCTGGATAACCCCCGCCTCTTAAATACCCATTGGGAAGGCAGAAACCCTATTCGGGTGACCGTCGATCGTTATAATCGCATACCCTCCAATGCACGGATTTTATCCGATGAATCCAAGACTATTGTTTATCGTAACCGCACCGATTGGCCCTATATCCTGACTGATTTGGCAAGCCGAAACATTCACTCGATTTTGGTGGAAGGCGGTACGACTTTACTGAACCACATCCTGGCAACGAGACTTTGGGATGAGATCCATGTGGAGGTAGCACCCGAACTGACCATTGGCGACGGTGTTCCTGCTCCAGCCATCGACCTACCGGCTACGTATGAGACCGTTGATGGTCATCTCTTGTTTACAAAATTGAATAATTTTGCAAAAAAATAGCAAAATATTTGCGTATATCAGAAAAAAGCAGTACTTTTGCACCCGCTTTTGAGAGAAAGCGCTAAATCCGGCGAAGTGGTCACCCTCGCGATGCTGCTTTAGCCGACATTGTTAAACTAAAAAAGAAAACAGAAATGTATCTTACTTCTGAGAAAAAAGCTGAGTTGTTCGCTAAGTACGGCAACGACGCTAAGAACACCGGTTCTGCAGAGAGCCAAATCGCTTTGTTCACCTTCCGTATCAACCACCTGACCGAGCACCTGAAAGAGAACCGTAAGGACTTCGGTACAGAGCGCGCCCTGACGGCCCTCGTTGGTAAGCGTCGTCGCATGTTGGATTACCTGAAGGCAAAAGACATCGAGCGTTACCGCGCTATCATCAAAGAGCTCGGCATCCGTAAATAATTTGCGGAAAAATCAAGAAAAAAATGGCATACTCTTGCGTATGTCATTTTTTTTGTGTAACTTTGCGCCGCAAAGTCTATAGACACATGAGGAAGTGGGTGATTTTCATAGGATTCTTTCTGGCGATGTCGCTGCAAGCGGCCGTCTATACCCCTGCGTCCGTTCCGGACCCTAAGAGGCAGGGACAGGCGTTCTATGTAGCGAACCCCGATGCCCTCCTCCCGGACTCCAGCGTAGCCTGGCTCAACGACTGCGCCGCGCGACTCGAGAGCGCTACGCGCGTACAGCTGTGCGTCGTCGCGCTCGAATCAATAGGAGAGAGCGAAGCCTTCGACTTCGCCTACGAGCTCTTCCAGCGCTGGGGACTGGGACGCGAGGGACAGAACACCGGCGTGCTCATCCTCTTCGTGCTCGACAGCCATGACATACGCATCATGACCGGCGTGGGCATCGAAGGCGTGCTCACGGACGCGCAGTGCTCGAAGATCATCCGTGACGACATGACCCCCGCCTTCCGCGCCGGACAATACGGCGACGGACTCTGTCTCGGCGCACTGCGTATATACGAGATATGCACCGACGGCGAAGCACCCGAAGAACTGCTATCCATCCGCTCTGTCACCAACAGGGGCGAGTACGGCGAAGACGAGCTGACGGACGCTGAAATCATGGGCATCATCGGGGTCTTCACGGGCCTCTTCATACTGATCACCTTCATCCTCTATTGGGCATCCGTCAAGCGCTGCCCCAAATGCGGCAAACGCCGTGCACACGCTACGCGTGAACAAGTCCTCATCGCCGCTACCTACGCATCCGCGGGACAAGGACTGCGCACCTACTGCTGCCGCAACTGCGGCAACACCTTCAACGTCGCCTTCGTCATCCCGAGACGACAACGGACCGTCTATATCTCAGGCGGCGGACGCAGCGGAATGGGCGGTTTCGGAGGAGGTGGCTCCTGGGGTGGAGGATCTACCTTCGGCGGAGGTGCCGGAGGGAAATGGTAAAGCGAGCAGAGCTCGCGTATTTGAAAGTTGAAAGTTGAAAGTTTAAAGAGGGAAAGAGTGAAAGAATATTTTAAATTTTTAATTATATGAAAAGAGCATTACCTTGGATTGTCGTTTTAGGTATTCTTGCAATCATCGCCCTTTGGGTCGCTAATGTGTACAACAGTTTCGTGGCAGCGGAAGAGGAAGTAGAGTCCGCTTGGTCGCAAGTGGAGAACCAATATCAGCGTCGTGCCGACCTGGTTCCTAACCTCGTAGCTACCGTGAAGGGTTACGCTGCCCATGAAAGCGAGACGCTGCAAGGCGTGGGTGACGCCCGCGCACGCGCTACGCAAATCACCATCGACCCCGCAACCGCCACACCGGAACAACTGGCTGCTTTCCAAGCTGCACAAGGCGAACTGAGTCAAGCCCTCGGCAAGTTGCTCGCCATCGCGGAGAACTATCCGGACCTGAAGGCCAACGAGAACTTCCGCGACCTGCAGGCACAACTCGAAGGCACGGAGAACCGTATCACCATCTCCCGCCAGCTCTTCAACGAATCGGCGCGTAACTACAACACCCGCATCCGCCGCTTCCCGAACAACATCATCGCCGGAGCCTTCGGATTTGAGAAGAAACCGTATTTTGAAGCAGAAGAAGGTGCCAACAAAGCACCGAAAGTGGAGTTTTGATAGAGATCAAACCTTATATAGAGCATGCGGTGCTGGTGGGACTAATAACGCCTAACCAACCCGAAGACCGTACCAAAGAGTATCTGGACGAACTGGCGTTCCTGACGGACACCCACGGCATCGTGCCTGTCAAGCGCTTCACGCAACGACTCGACCAACCCAATACCGCCACCTATGTCGGAGAAGGCAAACTGAGTGAAATTGATCAATTTATTCAAACCTATCCCCTGCCCTCCCCTCAAGGGAGGGAGACCGTCATAGACGTGGTAATCTTTGACGATGAGTTGAGTCCGCGGCAGATCAGGAATTTGGAGAAAGCGCTGAATCACAAGGGCAAGCCGGACGTACGCGTGATAGACCGCACGATACTGATCCTTGAGATCTTCCTGCAGCGGGCGCAGACGAGTTATGCCAAGACGCAGGTCGAGATGGCACATCTGCAGTACATGCTGCCTCGTCTGACCCGCATGTGGTCGCACCTTGACCGCCAGCGCGGTGGTGGCGGCACGAACCGTGGTATGGGTGAGACCCAGATAGAAGCCGATAAGCGCGTCATCGGTCAGCGCATCGCGCTACTGCGCGAACAACTCAAGACCATCGACAAACAGATGGCGACCCAACGTCAGCACCGCGGCAAAATGGTGCGCGTGGCGCTCTTCGGATACACCAACGTAGGCAAGTCCACCCTGATGAACCTGCTCTCCAAATCCGAGGTGTTCGCGGAGAACAAACTGTTCGCCACCCTCGATACCACCGTGCGCAAGGTGACGATAGAGAACCTGCCGTTCCTGCTGTCCGACACCGTCGGCTTCATCCGCAAACTTCCGCACCACCTCGTGGAGTCCTTCAAATCGACGCTGGACGAAGTGCGCGAAGCGGACCTGCTGGTACACGTGGTCGATATCTCCCATCCGAACTTTGAAGAGCAGTACGAAGTCGTGCAGCAAACCATTGCCGACATTTGTAAAGAGGACAAACCAACCATTGTGGTCTTCAACAAAATCGATAATTTTACCTATATCCCGAAAGAGGAAGACGACCTGACACCGGTTCTAAGGGAGAACCTGTCGCTCGAAGACTTGGAGAAAACCTGGATGTCTCGTCTCGGAGAGGACTGTATCTTCATCTCCGCCAAGAACAAAGATAATATCGACGCATTGCGTGCGCTTTTGTACGATCGTATAAAAGCCATCCACGTAAAGCGTTATCCCTATAATGATTTTCTTTTCCAAAATTACGACGTATGAGAAGTATTGACGAACAAGGGTATCATTTTGAAGAATGGCTGACGCCGGAGCAGATCGCGAAAGACGTGCAGCAAGTAGCACACCAAATCAGTGCCGATTATAAGGACAAAGAACCGCTCTTTGTCATTGTGCTCAACGGCGCTTTTGTCTTTGCAGCCGACCTCATTCGTGCACTGGATCCAAGCATCCGCTGCGAGGAGACATTCATCCGTGTCAGTTCCTATTACGGCATGCAGACGACCGGTCAGTTGCAGTTCATCGTGCCCCTGCAGCAAGTGGTAGAGAACCGCGATGTCGTGATCATCGAAGATATCGTGGATACCGGTCTGACTATCCATCAACTCAAAGCGCATCTGCGCGGACTTGGTGCTACATCGGTGAAGACAGCCACGATGCTCTTCAAACCGGAGAAACTGGAGTATGAAGATGCCAGACCGGATTATGTCGGCCATGAGATCAGCGAAGAGTTCGTAATCGGCTACGGCCTCGATTTCGACGGCTTCAGGCGGAATTTAGATGCAATTTACAAAGTAAAAGAATAAATAGTTTAACACTTAAATTATTACCTTTATGAATGAAGAATTAAAAAAAGTAATGGAGATCGCAGAGGTATGGACTCGCGAACCGTTTGACGCAGAGACCCGCGCACAAGTGAAAGCCATGATGGAAGCAGAGGACAAGACTGACCTCATCGATGCTTTCTATCGTACCCTCGAGTTCGGTACCGGCGGTCTGCGCGGTATCATGGGCCCGGGCACCAACCGTATGAACAAGTACATCGTAGCCATGGCTACCCAGGGTTACGCCAACTATCTGCTCAAAGTACAGAAAGAGGGTGGTTTCCAGAACATACAGGACGGCCGCGTTGCTGTCGTTGTAGGCCATGACTGCCGTAACAACGGTCGTCTCTTCGCCGAGACCGTTGCCAACATCTTCTCCGCGAACGGCATTAAGGTGTATCTGTTCGAGTCCCTGCGCCCGACGCCGGAGGTGAGCTTTGCTATCCGTCATCTGAAATGTCAGGGCGGTGTGAACGTGACGGCTTCTCATAACCCGAAAGAGTACAACGGTTACAAGGCCTACTGGGAGGACGGCTCGCAGGTGCTCCAGCCGCATGACCAGGGTATCATCGACGAGGTCAACAAAGTGACCCTCGCGGATGTCAAATGGGAGGCTGACAAAGACCTCATCGAGATTATCGGCGGCGAGATGGACTACGACTACATGATGGCTGTGAAGGAAGTCATGATCGACCAAGACTCCATCCTGCGTCAAAAAGATCTTAACATCGTTTATACCCCGATGCACGGTGCCGGCCGTCAGATCGTGCCGATGTGCCTCCGCAGCTGGGGCTTCCAGAACATCCATGTAGTACCCGAGCAGATGGTCATCGACGGTAACTTCCCGACAGTCGTTTCCCCGAACCCTGAGAATGCTGAGGCTATGACCCTCGGTATGAAACTCGGTACCAAACTGGGCGCTGACCTCGTCATCGCTTCCGACCCGGACGCAGACCGTATAGCCATTGTCTGCCGCAACGACAAGGGCGAGTGGGTTATCATCAACGGTAACCAGACAAACATCATGTACCACTACTACATCATCAACAACATGAAGAGGCTTGGCAAGCTGCGTCCTGACATGTACATCGTCAAGACCATCGTGACTTCCGAACTCATCCGTAAGATTGCGGATGCACAGGGCGTTACCCTTACTGACGAGTATACCGGCTTCAAATGGATTGCCAACCGTATCCGTATGTGGGAAGGTAAGCGCAAATATATCGGTGGTGGTGAAGAGTCCTTCGGCTTCCTGCCGTACGACGCTGTACGCGATAAATGCTCGCCTTCGGCTATCTGCCTCATCTGCGAGATCGCTGCTTACGCCAAGGATAACGGCATGACGCTGTACGACTACCTGCTTAAGATCTATGAGGATTACGGTTTCCAGAAAGAGACCACGATCAACGTCGTTCGTCCGGGCAAGACCGGCGCAGAGGAGATCCAGCAGATGATGAAGGACTACCGCGCCAACGCACCGAAAGAGATCGCCGGCGAGAAAGTCATCAAGATCAAAGACTTCAAGCTCCTCAAGCAGCAGGAACTCAAGGACGGCAAGTGGGTTGAGTCGGATTTCGACATGCCGCTGCATGCTACCTCCAATGTGCTCCAGTACTTCACGGAGGGCGGTCTCAAAGTTTCCGTTCGCCCCTCCGGTACCGAGCCGAAGATCAAGTTCTATTTCGAGATTCCGGTTAAATCCGGCAAACCCTTCACCGGCGCCGACTACGAGCGTTGCACCGCCGAAGCCGAAGCCCGCGTTCCGGCCATCAAAGCTTCGCTTGGCTTGTAATATCAGAAAGAACGAGGGAGGCAAGCGTTAAGCCGAAGACGGCTGTCACCTGCATCAACGACCCTCGTGTCTCACAGCGCTGCGCCTGTTCAGTCGAATAGACGCAGCGTATCTTTTTGTTCGGATGCAGGCCGATCTTCTTCATGCGTGCACGGACTGCCTTGGCGAGTGCGTCGCCTTGGATGGACATCAGTTCGCCGGTCGTCACTTGCGTGGGATCGAATCGCAGCGCGGCTCCCATCGACGAGAACGTTTTGCACCCGCGCACGCGCGATGCGTATAATATAAGGTCTGTCTTCGCCGCCACGCTGTCTATCGCGTCAATCACATAATCGTATTCGCCAATCTTCAGATCCTCTCCGCTGTCGGTCTTGCCGTCCGCGTAGTAGTTTTCAAAAACTGCCTCTATTTCCGCCTCAGGATTGATGGTGAGCAACCGCTCTTTGAGGGCCTCCACTTTCGGTTGACCGAGTGTGGCTTGGGTGGCAGGCAGCTGGCGGTTGAGGTTGGACGGCTGCACACTGTCTCCGTCCACGATAGTAAGGTGGGTGAGTCCGGTACGTATCAAACATTCTGCGCACCAGGATCCCACACCGCCTATACCAAAAAGTATGACACGTTTGCTTTGCAGCAGTGTCATACTTTCTTTGCCCAACAGGGCTGTACTTCTACTAAACATAGAATTACATATCGTCGTGAGCGTGCAATGATTGCACATACTTCGCATGCGCCATCTTAACTCGCTTCAACTCACTCGGTTTGTCGAATTGTTGACGACGACGGAGCTCTTTAACGACACCCGTCTTATCGAATTTGCGTTTGAATTTCTTAATCGCGCGCTCGATGTTCTCACCTTCTTTTACAGGAACGATAATCATTGCTTACACCTCCTTTCGAGTACCCAGGGCCGGGATCGAACCGGCACGGTTTCCCATTGGTGTTTGAGACCAACGCGTCTACCTATTCCGCCACCTGGGCTTGCTTATTCTATCCTTTTCAGGCGAAAAAGCGTGCAAAAGTACTGCTTTTTTTTGAATTGAGCAAATTTTTTTGTATTTTTTTTGCAGAAAGAGGCTTTTTTTAGCTTATTTCACTCCAATTATAGGACTGTTGGACGCGTAGAATGTCCAATTGGCGCTTGTAAATACGGTTCATCTCATCTTCGAGCAGCGGGTCTTTGTCAAGTATCTCCAAAGCGGCTTGACGTGCCAGAGCCACCAGTCGTCCGTCGGTAGCAAGGTTGGCGATATGCAGGTCAAAAGGTGTACCGGACTGCAGCGTGCCCTCGAGGTCACCCGGACCGCGTAACTGCAGATCCGCCTCGGCGATGCGGAAACCGTCGTTGGTCTCCACCATAATATTCATCCGCTTGCGCGTGTCGGAACTGATCTCGTTGTCCGTCAGCAGGATACAATAACTCTGATCGCCGCCACGACCCACGCGTCCGCGCAACTGGTGCAACTGACTCAGGCCGAATCGCTCCGCGTTCTGAATCATCATGACGGTCGCATTCGGCACGTTGACCCCCACCTCGATGACGGTCGTGGCAACAAGAATCTGTGTCTGACCACTCGCGAAACGTTGCATCTGCAGGTCTTTGTCCGAGGCTTTCATCTGACCGTGCACCATCGAGATCTTATATTCCGGAAAGGCCTCGCACAATTCATTATAGCCGTTCTGCAGATCCAGCAGGTCCATCTTCTCGTTCTCCTTGATAAGCGGATAAACTACGTATATCTGCCGTCCGGCATCGATCTGTTTGCGCATAAACGAATAGACCTGTGCGCGGCGGTTGATATCGTAATGGATGGTCTGGATGGGCTTGCGTCCGGGAGGTAACTCGTCGATGATCGACACATGCAGATCGCCGTACACGGTCATCGCCAAGGTACGCGGGATAGGCGTAGCGGTCATAACGAGAATATGCGGCGGCATCTGGTTCTTCGTCCATAGTTTGGCGCGCTGTGCCACACCAAAACGGTGTTGCTCATCGATGACCACGAAGCCCAAGTTGTTCCACTGCACCTTATCTTCCAATAACGCGTGCGTACCTATTAATATATGTATCGTACCGTTCATCAGGCCGTTGTGGATGGGTACGCGGTTCTTGGGGCTTGTGGATCCGGTGAGTAAGGCCACGTGCACCGCATCGCCCAAGGGAGCCAGAAAAGCTTTGAGCGTCTCGTAGTGTTGGTTGGCTAAGATCTCCGTCGGGGCCATGATACAGGTCTGATACCCGTTATCGATAGCCAGCAGGCAGCAGAGCAGCGCCACCAGCGTCTTACCCGAACCGACATCGCCTTGCAGCAAGCGGTTCATCTGGTGACCCGACTTGAGGTCATCGTGTATCTCGTGGATAACCCGTTTCTGGGCACCCGTCAGTTCAAACGGCAGAGCTTTGTACAGGGCATGGAAACGGCTACCGACCAGCGGCATCGTGAAGCCCGGATTCAGTTCGCGCCGTTTCATCTGCCGTAGGATCTGCAGCTGGACGTAGAACAGTTCCTCGAACTTCAACCGTGCCCGCGCGTTCTGCATGGAGGGCGTGTCTTTCGGGAAGTGTACGTTGATCAATGCGTCCGTCAAACTCATTAATCGGTACTGATGCAAGATGTCTGCACCTATTGTATCCGGCACACCTTGCTTCAGATCGGGTAGCAGAGCGGCGATCATCGTCCGCATGGCTTTCGAGTTAAGCCCGTGCCGCTTCATGGTCTCGGTCGTGTTGTAGTACGGCTCGAGACCTTGCGTCATCTCCGGCGTCACCTTATCCCAAGGTGTCAGTTCCGGATGGACGAAATTATAGATATGCTGGAAACGGGATGGCTTGCCGAAAAGCAGGTACTTCACGCCCCGTTGCAACTTAACATATTTGACGCCTTGGAACCAGACCAACTCGCACTGGTGCGTGCCGTCGAAGAACATCGCACTCAACCGCTGCGCTTTACCGATACCTACCGTGTGCCACTCGGTCACTTCACCGATGATCTGCACGTAGGTATCCTCGTCGTCCAGTTCGGCTATCTTATAGAACCGACTGCGGTCAATGTACTTATAGGGATATTGACGAATCAAGTCCAGCGCGGTGTTGACGCCGAGCTCTTTACGAAGAATGTCGGCACGTTTGGCACCGACATTCTTGCAATAACTTATATCTCTATAAGCCAAATCCACGACTATTGGAGTTTGAAGTTAACCGGAACGGTGTATTTCACACGTACGGCTTTACCACGCTGTTTACCCGGTTTCCATTTCGGCATCGACTTGATGACGCGAACGGCCTCTTTGTCCAGCGAGGGATCACCACCCGAACGAACAACCTCTACATCCACGATCGAACCGTCTTTGTTCACCACGAACTGGCAGATTACACGACCCTGAATTCCGTTCTCTTGGGCAATAACCGGATACTTCACGTTCTCGCTCAAGTACTTGAAGAGAGCTTGCTGACCACCCGGGAACTCCGGCATCGATTCAACGACTACGAAGACAACCTCTTCTTCCTCTTCCTCTTGCGGAGCCTCAACCGGCGCTGCGATAACGACTTCTGCTTCCTTGTCATCCTCGGTGTTCACCTCGATAGACTCGGTCTCGACGTTATCCTCAACCACGTTCAGCACTTCCACTTCCTGTACTGCAGGGGGTGGGGGAGGCGGAGGAGTCTCCTGACTCGTCTGCTGAATCTCCACTTCTTCCTCAAAGAGGAACTCCGTGTCGGTCACCTCATACTTCGTGACCTCACGCTCTGTCCACTCCAGCGCCACATAAACGAGGCTCAAGACGAATACCAAACCCATCAACGTATAGATGAGTTTGTCCTTCTCTAAACTGGCTTGTTCTGATTTTTTAACTTGCATATGCTGTGTTTTTTAGGTCGTAATTACCAAAATCGGCTACAAAGGTACAACAAAATTCGCACATATGCAAATAAAAAAGAGAAAAATTTGTATATTTACAAATATTTTTGTAATTTTGCACCCGAAAATGAAGCAATTTTTGTCAAAAATATGGTTTTCCTCCTCTGCAAGGAACGTGGGTAAGCTTCTCTCTGCTAATGTCATTGCCCAAGCAATAGGTATCCTTATTTATCCTGTTCTCACGCGCATGTACGCACCGGAGGAATTTGCATTGCTCAACCTCTTTACAAGTATCGTTGGGGTGCTTGTGATTGTTGCTACCGCGGAATACCAATACGCTATCGTTCTACCGGAAGATACAAAAAAAGCGCGCTCCATTGTGCATGTTTCTCTGTTGATCCTCGCGGCCGTCACGCTTTTGGTACTTTGTTCGATACCTTTTGCAAAACCAATTGCCGGTCTTTTTAATGCACCCGATTTGGCGCGTTATTGGTGGCTTATTCCCTTATCCGTATTAGGACTCAGCCTCTGGAATATTCTGAACTATTGGTATATCCGCAATAAAGCGTTCACACGTATCAGCGGATATCAAATCACGCAAAGCGTTTTCTCTGCGGCCGGTAAGATCGGTTTAGGCGCATTAGGATTCTTAAATAGCGGACTCATTATAGCTACCGTCTTCGCGCCATTATTATCTTTGTTGATAAGCTCTTGCCTGGCATGGAAGAAACATCTAAGCCATTTACTCTCAACGGATTGGCCCCAACTGAAAGCCGTTGCTCGCGAATATGCGAATTTCCCCAAATTCAATTTACCGCGTGCCCTTGTTAACACAATAGGAATGGTGCTGCCCGTTTGGATATTGACGCCCCGTTTCGGCTTAGAGCAAATGGGTTATCTGTCCTTGGCGATGATGGCTGCTTTTGTGCCGCTCAATATTATTGCACGCGCATTCTATCAAGTGTTGTTTCAGTATGTCTCCGAATTGGTGCAACACCGCAAAGCAATCCAACCTGTTTTGCTTCAATTTACGGCGTGGATGGGAGGAATAATGGGAATCTGTTTTGTGGGTATTTATTTCTTGCTCCCGCAATTAGTAACGATTCTTTTTGGCGCAGATTGGTTGGAAACAGCAACGATTATTCGCCGATTATATCCCTATCTCATTTTTACTCCGATATGCGGCACTATCTGTTTTCTGTCCGATGTGTTTGCCAAACAAAAGATAGCCATGTGGATGGAGATAGCCTACGTCACAATGATGTTTGTGACGCTGTTAATTGGTACCCGTTTCTTACCCTTCCTCTCCGCCATTAGTGCTTATGCTTGGGTAGGTTTTGGATATCATCTTATTCAGTTGGTGTGGTTTTTGTCGCTGGCCCGTCAGTATGATAAAAAGATTTAAGCGCGCATAAAACAGTAAGCGCTTTTCCCTTTTCCATGGTAGGACCCATATGCATTCTGTATGCACATGCGGACAGCAATTTGTCGTTTCTTACGAAGGATTTGTTCGTGTTATAGTAGTTCTCAAGCGTTAGGAGTATTTGCGGATTTTCCTTTATCCAACGGTCATATGGATTCATCGAATCTGCGTCCATTCGATAACCGTCGTAAATATGCAACCGTTTGAGCGTGGTTAAAAGTAATCGTTTGGGTACATCGCGCAAAGGAATATTGCGTCCGGCTATGGTAACCATTTTAGGCCGCTGACCGATGAAAGCGTGTTTGTGGTGCCATTGAGCGGCTTCGGGGTAATAACCCAATATCCATTGATCGTAAAAATAATAATTCCTGCGCTTGATGGTGGGAACGTGCAACACATAATCCAACACATCTACATCGCAAAACGGCGAGTAACTTTCTGTATAGTGTTGCAGCACCAGAGGAGATCCCAAACTGTTTCCATTAAAACCTTGTATGTAAATACGGGCCATTTCGTGCGCATTATCTGTTTCTGTGGCCAGAATATTATCGCCATTCACGCCCGTTAAAACGACCCCGACATGCGTCCAATCCTGTTCCTGCGCAAAAATAGCTATCTCAATAGGAGCCATATAATTGATCAGCCATTCCGTTTGAGCGCAGACACTATCTACATTCGTGATATATGCTCCTCCGTCTAATGGATAGAACTGCCACTCGTTTCCTAATGTCTTACTGATCTCCTTGGGGAGCAGATGATCATAATGCCCGCTTTGCGAATAGGTATAGTTGACGATGGGCTTTGTCGCGATTTGTCTTGCTATCCATTGGGTCATGCGGCTATCCAAACCACCACTCAGCGGATAAAACTGCTGCCATCCTTCTCGCTCATTTTTGCGCACTACGCGCTCAACAGCCTGCCGAAACAATCTGTCTGTCTCTTTCAGCATTTCAGCCTCGTCGTACTCCCAGGGTGTGTTATCAAAACGATGATACGCGCACACCTCTATATCTTTTCCGCGTACGCGCATGTACTGGCCTGCCGTAAGACGATGAATACCACTTAAAAATGTGCTTCCATCTTCTACACACCCTTTTTCCAGCATCGATTCGACAAACTGCTCATCATAATGTTTGGCCCCAATAGCCTCCGCGATACATTTTATGTCGCTTCCAAAGACAAACCCGCCTTCCACTTGCGCATAGAAGAGCACTTTACTGCCTATATGGTCGTTGAACAGCAACAAAGTATCTGCTGCCTGATCATAAAAAACACCCGCAAACGAACCGCGCCAACTATCCCAGAAACAGGCCTCGCCTTTTTGGTAGCGCGCGATGGATTCAACCGCACTATCCGCCTCAAATAGCACTCCCTCTGTAGCAATAAAACACCCGTCGTGTGTTTCAAAATACTTGTCTTCAAGAAACTTAGGCAACGTGAGTTGAGTAAGACTCAACACCTCATTGCTATATTCGCGTTTGACCAAAGACTTATCTTCAAACTTCGATAAATCCCATTTTACGCTTTTTCTGTATGTGCCGAAAAATCCATGCATTTTTTATAGGACACTTTCGTAAATGGTTTTGAGTTGCTGACCGACAACTGAAAAAGCATACTGCCGACCCTGTCGTTGGATATACTCGTTGTCGTATTCTTGATAGTGATCCAACATCGTTGCCAATGCCTGAATCAACGCTTCGTCGTTTTCGGATGGAATGAGGAGACCGCATTTTTCATTTACCATTTCCGAGATACCACCTACGTTGGTGGATACGATAGGAACGCCTTTCGCGATACTCTCTGAAATGACTACCGGCGCATTTTCAAAACGACTGGTGAGTACAAATAGATCTGCGCTGTCAAATTCCTTAGAGACCTCTTTCGGCGTTAACTCGCCCGTCCACTCTAACAAACCTTCAGGAAAATCCAAACTGTCCGCATAAGCACGAACATCCTCATAATCTACACCCGTTCCGACAAGTACCAACTTCCAGTCCTGCCGCTTCTCGCTTATCTTTTTTGCTGCGCGCAAGAGACTTTTCACATTCTTGTGCGGTTCGTCAAAACAGGTAATATTGAGTATGGTTTTACACGCGGTGTTTTTCTTGGTTCTTTGAGGCTTTTCGAAGAAGAAATCATCTACTACGTTGTTTATCTTTTCCCATCGTTTTGCCTCAAAACCTAATGCGCGCATGGCCTCTCCGAGATGATCACTCACGGGCATGACAACCTCTGCTTCCTTGCATATGTGTTTCATGAACCGTGTGTGCCAATGATGGGACTTAACAGACATGTTTTCAGGCAAGTAACCCGTCCAATGCTCGATGATTACATACGGAATGCCGTACCTTTTCTTCAACCACAACGCCAGCAAGCCTTGTTTCTGAATCACATTCAGTTGTACCACATCCGGCAACCAGCCTTCGTGCACCAAGGCCTTCCATTGATGCCACGTGTCCCGCAAACTCTGCGAAACAATCACGCGCACATCCACACCTTGCGCACGGACGGCCTCCACGTGCTTTTGCACGAAGAGACCGACCATCGCATCCTTCTCGGACGGATACCAAGGTGTCAGAAAAAGAACTCTCATTAATGCATTCCCCACTCGCGGAGTTTCTGGAACCACACAGCGAGACGGAAGATGGGTTTGTAGTATTTCTCAACCGAGTAGTACTTCGTGGCCGTAGAACCGAACTGCTGATAGTGCTTGGCGGTGCCTTTGTTCATCGAGCCTTCGAAATCAAACATTACATGTTTCTCGCGTGCCCGTTTCATGGCTTCGAGGACCAACAACGCACCGGCTCCGGACTCGCCGAAAGTGGAATCGTAGGTCGGAATGAGGTAGTACATATAATGTCTGTCCCATACCAGGAATGCTGCCGCTAAGACGTTGCCGTCGGCGTCGCAGATACTCAGTATCTCGCTTTGTCCGGCGCGTTTCGCTTTGCGCTCCAGCACTAACAGGAACTCCCGCGAATAGCTGATCCGGCGTTTGCGTGTCGCCAGACAATGACAGTGGAAACGGTAGAAATCCTCTACGTCCATTGTCCGCTCGGCATGCAGGCTGAGCGCTTTCTGCAACTGGCGTTTCTTGTTCTTGCTGAACGATTCCACCACTTTGTTCAAGTCACTCAGATCGTCCACGCGATAGGTGGTACGCTCCTTGACGGTGAAACCGTACGCTTTCATCGCGTCCACGCACAGACTGCCGGGCAGGTATTGCTGGTAGTAGTACGCCAGACCCATCGTGTCCAACTGCTCTTTGAGTTGACGGCACACCTCGGCGGTCTTCCAGCGGTCACCCGTCACTTCGGGTGTCACCCATATACCGCCGATAGGTGTCTGCTGCGGCATAATAATGAACTTGAACCAAGCCCGTTTGCGGAGCAAGTACGGCAGCGCACCGACGATCTTGCCCTCGTTATCTTCCGCCAACAGCACGTCCCACTCTTTGCCTGCACATACAGCGTCCAGCCACCAGGGCATCAGGAACAAAGGCACGTAGTCTTGCGCCTCGATCCATTCGCTATATCGCTCTTTGTTGGTCATCTGAATATACTGTTGAAGAATCCTTCGTTCTCCGGATTTTGTGCCTCGGGAGCTGCTTGTGCCTCATCGTTGATCGGCTCTTCGTTGGACTCCTCTTGGCGGTTCATGTTTCTGTAAATCTCAGGACGATAAAGAATCTGAATGTTCTCTGCAATCACCTCTGTCTTACGGCGTATCTGGCCGTCTTTCTCCCATGAGCGCGTTTTGAGTTTACCCTCCACATACACTTTCATGCTCTTTTTCAGATTCTGCTGCGCCCATTCAGCCAGATTGCGCCACAGTACCACCGAGTGCCATTCGGTCACATCCGGTACCTGGGTGCCGTTTTGCATTACATACCCGCGTTCAGTAGTTGCTAAATTGAATGTTGCAATTGCTACGCCTCTGTCCAAGTAACGTACTTCGGGATCTGCTCCTACGTTACCAATCAAAATCACTTTGTTTACACTTGACATAATTAGATTTGTTTGTGTTGTTTGTTTTGTAGGTTTGTTGTGTTTAAAAACCTTTGCGGCTGCAAAGGTAGTAAAAAAAAATGAAATATGCAAATCTTTCGAGATTTTTAAAGAAAAATGTAATTTTTGTATCGAGAA
Source organism: uncultured Bacteroidales bacterium (assembly GCA_946187695.1). Classification (GTDB taxonomy): domain Bacteria; phylum Bacteroidota; class Bacteroidia; order Bacteroidales; family Paludibacteraceae; genus Colicola. The sequence goes on along the minus strand of CAMHSB010000001.1, from coordinate 9,702 downwards.
AAGGTGTCGGTTGGCGTTCTTTCTGTGTACCGTCCTTAAAGCGATCTCGGCTTAGCGACCCACTAATCACCCAGTAATTACCCACTAATCACCCACTCAAACAAGCAAATCCGAGTTAGAGCAAATGGTAGAATGAAAACAGCGGCACTAACATTAAAACATCAAAAAAGACAGGAAAATCGCGCGCGGGCTTGCGTATGTCAAAAAAAAGTATTATCTTTGCAGCCGGAATTGGAAAATAACACAAATTATATATTATGAAACGCACATTTATCTATTTGGCAGTGGCGCTGACGATAGTGGCCGTTGCTGTACGCGCACAGGAGCAGGGACAACATGTTCGCTGTATTGCATTCTACAACCTGGAGAACCTCTTCGACACCATTCATGACGAGGGTAAGAACGACTACGAGTACTTGCCGGATGGCGGTAACAAATGGACAGCCCTCAAGTACGAGAACAAAGTGAAGAATATGGCTTATGCCGTTTCGCAGTTGGGTACGGATTATGATCCGCGCGGTGCTGCTTGTGTCGGTGTGGCTGAGGTAGAGAATATCGGTTGCTTGAAGGCCCTTTGTGCTGAGGCTAACAGTAAGTACAACCGTCGTTTGAAACCGATTCTGTTGGAAGGTCCGGACCGTCGTGGTGTGGACGTCGGTTTCCTCTATGATACTGTGCTCTTCAAACCGGTGAAGGTGACCGGTCATGAGCTCAAAGCCCATTATGCGGACGGCGGTGTGATCAAGACGCGTCTTCAGTTGCTGGTATCGGGTTACCTAATGGGTGACGGAAAGCCGGAGAAGATCCATGTGATCGTTAACCACTGGCCGAGCCGTTACGGCGGTGAGCTCTCTTCCCGTCCGGGTCGTGATACGGCAGCGATGCTCTGTATGCATATCTGCGACTCGATCTACATGAAAGAGCCGAAAGCCAAAATCATCATCATGGGTGACCTCAACGATGATCCGTATAACCACAGCTGTAAGGACGTGCTCAAAGCACGTAAGTATCGCGAGGAGGTAGAGCCGAAAGGCTATTTCAATACGATGTGGCAGATGCTTGACCGCGGTATCGGTTCGCTGGCTTACAACGGCAGTTGGAACCTCTTCGACCAAATCATCATCAACGAGCCCTTGCTCAATGAGAAACTGGAGAATGGCAACTGGACCTATTGGAAGGCGCAGATCTTCAACAAACCGTTCCTGACCGTTCAGGAGGGTAAAGACAAAGGTACGCCTTTACGTACGACCAAAGCCGGTGTTTGGCAGAACGGCTACGGAGACCACTATCCGACCATGATTTATTTAATTCGCAAGAAATAACCGGAGTGTCTCCGGACCCAAAATACAACGTATGCCGTTACCATCAATAAATAGAAACGCCTCGCCGATCCGTATGCGTAATTACGGACGGATCGTGCAAGATATGATTGCTTATGCGGCGACCTTACCTGCCGGCAAAGAACGGGATTCGTTAGAGGTGTACATCGCACAATGTATGCGTCAGCGCAATCTGGTCTGGAACCGTGATCAGGAATCCGGTATGAACCGTGTACGCGAGGATATGATCCGCTTGTCGGATGGTAAACTGAGCTGCTCGTCTCCGGCTTTCGGGCAACTGTTAGGACAGCCGGCTGCTTCAGCAAAAAGTGCTAAAAAGAAAAAATAATGGAAAACAACAATCGGTTTAAGATCTTCGCCGGGTCGAAAGGACAAGCCTTGGCGCAACGTGTTTGCGAGGAGTTAGGATGCCAGATCGGCAATGTGCGTGTAGATCGTTTTTCGGATGGCGAGTTCTGCGCCTATTTTGAAGAATCCGTTCGTGGTCAAAATGTCTATCTCGTGCAATCGACTTGCCCGAATAGCGACAACCTGATGGAACTGCTGCTGATGATCGATGCCGCCAAGCGTGCGAGTGCATCGAAAGTCATCGCCGTTATTCCGTATTTTGGCTGGGCGCGGCAGGACCGCAAAGATAAACCCCGTGTGTCGATTGGTGCCAAGTTGGTGGCGAACATGCTGCAGACAGCCGGTGCGGATCGTGTGATTACGGTGGATCTTCATGCCGACCAGATTCAGGGCTTCTTTGATATCCCGGTGGACCATATCTACGGCTCGAACGTATTGGCGCCGTACGTGGCGAACTTGAATCTGAAAAAACTGATTGTCGCTTCTCCGGACGTAGGCGGTTCGAAACGGGCATCTAACTTCGCGAAGAAACTGCATGTGATGACCGACCGCGAAGTGCCGATGGTCATCTGCTACAAGAACCGACCGGACTTCAACAAAGTGTCCGAGATCCGTGTGTTAGGTGACGTGTACGGTAAGGATGTTGTTATTTTTGACGATATCGCCGACACCGCCGGTACGCTCTGCAAAGCAGCCGAGGTGATGAAAGAAGGTGGTGCCAAGTCCGTCCGTGCGGTAGTGACCCACGGCGTGCTCAGCGGGAACGCGGTACAGCGTATCGAGGAGTCCGCGCTGGAAGAGCTGATCTGTACCGACTCGCTGCCCATCGATCCGAAGTGCTGCTCCAAACTGCATATCGAGAGTCTGGCGGTGCCTATTGCCCATACCATCCGGGCTATCCAAAATCACACTTCTATCAGTGAGACCAATATTAGATGAGAAAATATCTCTTATATATTTTATGTATTCTATTAGCGGCTTGCGGCAAAAAGCAAGCCGCTATTGAGCGTCCCGCTTTCTGCGCCGACTCCGCTTATGCGTATATCGAACGGCAGATGGCTTTCGGGCCGCGTGTGCCGAACAGTGCGCCGCACATGCAGTGTGCCGTTTGGCTGATCGAGCAACTGCGGGCTTTGGGTGCGGAAGTGGAACTGCAGAAAGGGTTTATGCCAGATTATCTGGGTAAGAACCAGCAAATCTACAATATCATCGGCCATTTCAATACGTCCGAGACGGCGGCTCGTCCGCGAATCCTGCTCGGTGCCCATTACGACACCCGTCCCTGGTGCGATGAGGAACCCGATTACAAGGATCGTTTCTATAACGTACCGGGTGCCAACGATGGTGCGAGTGGTGTAGGCGTGCTGCTCGAAGTGGCGCGTCAGTTGGGACAGCAAATAGCCGATTCAACTCTCACGACGCCGGTGGATATCATTTTCTTTGACTGCGAAGATATGGGTACGCCGCGTGTCTATACCGGACCTGAACGCGAGGACACCTGGTGCCTCGGCTCGCAACTATGGGCAGCTAACTACTCGCAGAAAGCGGAGAACGGGAATGCGGAGCGTTATAAGTTCGGAATCGTGCTCGATATGGTCGGTGCACCGGACGCCTATTTCCCGCGCGAGATGTACTCCACCAACTATGCTTCCAACTACCAGCAGCAGATCTGGAAGTCAGCCAAGCAGTTAGGCTACGGCGCGCTATTCGCAGACCAGCAGTCGTACCCCATCACGGACGACCATTATTACGTCAACTATATCGCCGGCATCCCCTGCGTGGATGTGATTCATTACGATATCCGCAATGCAACCGGCTTCCCGTTCTGGTGGCACACGCGCCAGGATAATATGGACAATATTTCTAAATCGACTTTGCAGGCAGTAGGCGAGGTCGTTATGTCTCAACTATGAAACCCTTATTGGAAATAAAAGATCTGCACGCTTCGATAGGCGGCAAAGAGATACTGAAAGGCGTTAATCTCGTCATCAACGAAGGCGAGGTGCACGCGATCATGGGCCCGAACGGAGCCGGAAAGAGTACGTTGTCGGCTGTGCTGACCGGCAATCCCGCTTACGAAGTGACTTCCGGCGAAGTGTGGCTGAAAGGTGAGAACCTGTTAGAGATGGCGCCCGAGGTACGCGCACGTGCGGGCGTGTTCCTTTCTTTTCAATATCCCGTAGAGATACCCGGCGTGAGCATGACCAATTTTATGCGTACCGCTATCAACGAGAAACGCAAGTACGAAGGCAAAGAGCCGCTGAGTGCGAAGGAGTTCTTGAGCCTGATGCGCGAGAAGAAAAAACTGCTCGAACTGCCGGACAAACTCAATAACCGTTCCGTGAACGAAGGTTTCTCCGGAGGAGAAAAGAAGAAAAACGAGATCTTCCAGATGGCGATGTTGGAGCCGTGTCTGGCAATCTTGGATGAGACCGATTCGGGGTTGGATATCGATGCCTTGCGTATCGTCGCCGAAGGTGTGAACCGCCTCAAGACACCGGAGAATGCGTCTATCGTCATTACCCATTACCAGCGTTTGCTGGATTATATCGTACCGGATTTTGTGCATGTCCTCGCGGACGGAAAGATTGTCAAGACCGGCGACAAGACCTTAGCATTGGAACTGGAAGAGAAAGGATATGAAGGTTTCTAAAGGTGACATATTCGAGCGCGTGTTCATCCGCGAAGAAGTCCACTTGCAAATAGAGCAAGAGGCGGGTTCGAAGGTGAAGATTCACGTCATCAATGCGCCGTTCTCCATTACCGTCAATCAGTTGGGCGAAGGTTGCCAAACGGAAATCTACGGCTTGGAGAACCTGCATGGTGAGGAGAACGTTACGGCCGAGACGCATGTGACGCATTCAGTGGGAGGCGGTACGTCCAATCAACTGATCAAGTTCGTGTTGGCGGACAATGCCCGCGGACGGTTTATCGGCGATTTGAAGATCGCCCAAGACGCGCAAGAGACCGAAGCTCATCAGACCAATCGCAATCTGTTGTTGAGTGAGACGGCCGAAATGCGTACGCAGCCCCAGTTGGAGATCTATGCCGACGATGTGAAGGCGACCCACGGTGCGAGTACCGGTCAACTCGACGAGTCCGCACTCTTCTACATGCAGCAACGCGGCATCGACAAACAAAAAGCGCGCCAACTGCTCGTTAACGCGTTTATGAAAGATGTGATTAACTCGATTAGTGATGAGCGAGTTCGGGAAGAATTACTGAATACGATTGATGGCGTAGTCGAGTAGCGCCAACAGACTTCTTTTCTCAGCACTGTCACGGAAGACCATTAAGGCTTCTGTGGCTTGTTTTTTTAAGGCGAGCATCTGCTGCACGGCATATTCGTCACCCCTAAATCGCAGCACAAACGCTTTCACTTCCTGTAAGGCTTTCTCGGTCTCGATGGTCTCGCTATGCGCTGCCAATAACTCACCCAATTCGCGGATGTGTTCCGCTTCGTCTTGGGGAGCCCTGCGCAGCGCCTCAATGAGCGGCAGGGTCACTTTGCCGTCCCGCAGATCACTCATCGTCGGTTTACCAATCTCTTCGAGATCGCTGTAATCAAAGATGTCGTCTTTGATCTGGAAACAGAGGCCTAACAACCGTCCGTATTCCCGCAAAGCGGAACGCTGGCGCAAGGTACATCCGGCACTTTCTGCTCCTGCCTCGGCGCAAGCTTGGAAGAGTTGCGCGGTCTTCTGTTCGATGACTTGGAAATAGCGCTCCTCATCGATCCACATGCTTTGCCCCACATGCAGCTGAACCATCTCACCGCTGCTGAGGCTTTTGCCTAAGTTGGCGACAATCTCCAGAATGCGTATATTGCGCACTTCAGCCGTCAGGCCGATCACCTTCGCGAGCATGTAATCGCCGATCAGCACCGCCACTTTGTTGGTCCATTTGGTATGTACGGACGCGATGCCGCGACGCGTGTCGGAACTATCGACCACGTCGTCGTGAATGAGACTGGCCGTGTGCAGCAACTCCAATGCCACTGCCGACCGATGGGTCTTATCCGTAATCGGGTTGCATATCTGTGCTGCCAGCAAAGTCAACAGGGGACGTAACTGTTTACCGCGACGCGAACCGACATAAGTCAGCACTTCTTGCTGCAGTTTGTTGTCTGCGCGCAAGGAAGTCTCCATCAGTCGCTCGTAGTGTTTCCACTCCGCTTCAATAGGTTGTCGTATGTCGGATAAACTTGCCATATTTGCCAAATCGGGTGCAAAGGTACTATAAAAAATCCGAATGTGCAAAAAAATCTAACAATTATGTCAATTTTTCCACCTTAATTTGTAAAATTATTTGTAATTTTGCAGCGTGTTATAATACGCAATAATCCTTTAATTTAAAAATATCTTATGAAGACTTTCATGGACAAAGATTTCCTGCTGCAAACAGAGACCGCACAGGAGTTGTATCACGAGCATGCTGAGCACATGCCGATCATCGATTACCATTGTCACTTAATCCCGCAGATGGTTGCCGAGAACAAACGTTTTGAGTCGATTGCACAGATCTGGCTTATGGGTGACCACTACAAATGGCGCGCTATGCGTTCGAACGGAGTGGACGAGAAATACTGCACCGGCAAGGACACTACCGACTGGCAGAAATTCGAGAAATGGGCAGAGACCGTGCCTTATACTTTCCGCAATCCGCTTTACCACTGGACTCATCTGGAGCTCAAGACCGCTTTCGGTATCGAGGAGCGTCTTAATCCGGAGACCGCACGTGCGATTTATGACAAGTGCAACGACCTGATCGCCAACGATCCGAAGTTCTGCCCGCGCGGACTCATGAAACACTACGGCGTAGAACTCGTTTGTACGACCGATGATCCGGCTGATAGTCTTGAGTGGCATAAGATGGTCAAAGAGGATCCGACCGCAGAGGTACGTATGTTGCCGACTTGGCGTCCGGACGCAGGTATGAACATCGAAGCCGCTACCTGGAAAGCTTATATCGAGAAACTGGCTGCTGTAGCAGGCATGGAGATCCGTAACTTCGCTGACCTCGTAGCTGCTCTCCAGAAACGCCATGACTTCTTTGAGTCGATGGGTTGCCGTCTGTCTGACCACGGAATCGAGGAGTTCTACGATGAACCGTACACCGATGCAGAGATCAATGCGATCTTCGAGAAAGCACTCGCCGGCAAGGAGTTGAGCGTCTATGAGATCCGTCAGTACAAGCACGCTTACCTGCACGCGCAGGCTGAGATGGACTACGCTTCCGGTTGGACGCAGCAGTACCACTACGGTGCCATCCGTAATAACAACAGCAAGATGTTCGCTCAACTCGGCGCAGATACCGGTTTCGACTCCATCGGTGAGTTCACGACTGCAAAGGCCATGAGTCATTTCCTCGATGAGATGAATAGCGAAGGCCACCTGGCTAAGACCATTCTCTATAACCTCAACCCCTGCGCGAACGAGGTGATCGCTACGATGCTCGGTAACTTCCAAGATGGCTCTGTTCCCGGTAAGATTCAGTTCGGTTCCGGCTGGTGGTTCCTCGATCAGAAGGACGGTATGGAGAAGCAGATGATGGCTTTGAGTAACCTCGGTCTCTTGAGCCGCATGGTAGGTATGCTGACCGACAGCCGTTCGTTCCTCTCGTATCCTCGTCACGAGTATTTCCGTCGTACGCTCTGCAACGTCCTCGGCAACGACATCGAGAACGGCATGATTCCGTACACCGGCTACGAGAAAGCCCGCGTTCAACAGATGGTCGAAGACATCTGCTACAACAACGCAAAGAATTACTTCAAGTTCTAAGTAACTACGCATCCCCGCTTGCCTCTAATAGTGGAGGTAAGCGGGGTGTGATTTAATTACGAATACACTGCGTTCGCAAATTGTGGCAATGCTATTGCTACAATTATGCAAACAAGTTCGAAACAATTTTTACAACAGGCTGTTGCAAAATTAGACGCCACAAGCCAATATATCGATAATAAAGATACAGATTCGTGCAACGCTGTTGCCCCAATTTAGTTAGCACATAATTTGACAAAAACAATTATTTGAAGTACATCAGGGACTACCGGGAATTCCGGGTGCAAAGGTACAACAATTATTTGGAATACGCAAATATTTTGAGAAAAAAACAAATACAACAATGAAAAAATCAATCTTTCTTTTAATCATTTTGGTTTGTGCGATGAGTGCGCAAGCATATGATTTCAAAGTTGCTAATGATGATGGTTGTGAAATAGCCTATAATATTAACAGTGACGGGACAACTGTATCTGTGACATATACTGATAAAGGAACCAAAAGACATCTGTCGAACTATGCGGATTTCCTTTGTGATACAATGCGTATTCCTGAGCACGTAATCTATGATAACCGACAATATACTGTAACGGGCTTGGATTCAATGTGTTTCAGATACATCAATCAGAATATTCACGTGCTGGAATTACCAGCAACAATTGATTCCATCGTTTTCTATGAAGAGGTCGGCATAGATCATTATGCAGATGCAAGTGCTTTTTACGGGAATAGTTTCCGGTCAATTATAATGGCGGAAAATAATCCTAAATATACCACGGAAGCCGGTATTTTGTATACGAAGGACAAAAGTGTACTGCTTGCGTATCCTGCCGGCAATCTCCGCGATTCTGTTTATATTAAAGAAGGAGTAGTCATGTTAGGTCATGGAGCTTTGGTTTGGGCCCGTAATATACGGTATCTTGAATTACCGTTATCGCTGAAAGAGTTAGGAGAAGAATCTCTAGCTGAAGTGGACTCTCTAGTACATTTAATCATTAAAGATAGCGTAGAACGGATTGGTGATTGGGCTTTGGCTTGTCGACGGATAACACATCTGACACTTGGCAGTGGAGTCAAATCGGTAGGAGTGGACTTTTTTGTTCCCTTACACAGATTGAATGTTGACATATATTCAAGAGCTATCAACCCTCCTCTGATCTATAATCTGAAAAGTAATACGCCTTTCTTGAGTAACTGTCATGTTGACAGAACAAATATTTATGTACCTGCTCAAAGTTTGAATGCTTACCGACAAGCGGACGGCTGGAATCGTTTTACGAATATCCTCCCTATCGAGCCGCCTGTAGTAACCGGTTTGGATAATGTGCAAGTGTCGTGGGTACAAAATTTCTCTGCAACAGGCTATGTCTGGATTCTCTATACGGACGAGGCGCACACGCTGCGGTATATGACGCTTACCTTTGACGCGAACGGACATTTGACAGGTATTGACTTGGCGGGGAATCAAGCTCCAGCACGTGTACCGGCTTTGTATGAAGAGGACGAAGAAGAATCAACGCAATTCGCAGAGTATTACTCGTTTACGATTACAGGTCTTGCCGCAAACACCACCTATTATTTCGTCCGCCAGAGCCTGAACGGAACAGATGTTATTGACGAGGAAAACGGTACATTTGCGACTCAATCGAGTGCTACGGCTATAGAGAATATCAACAATGCCTCTGCTCCCGCAAAAGTCATCAGCAACGGTAATGTGTTGATTAAACAAGGTAATAAAACCTATACTATCCAAGGGCAAGAGGTAAAATGAAAGCGAAGTGGGTGAATATAGTGGATAGCTTGCAGGGGAATGTGGATGAGAGACACTATGCACGGCGGATTCCCGGAAAAATAGCAAATAACAATTAACACGATTATAAATCATTTAATTTTTAGATCTATGGCTAAAATTATTACATTGGGCGAGATCATGCTCCGCCTGAGTCCGGAAGGACAAGATCGTTTCATTCAGTCTGATCATTTCCGTATCATCCCCGGTGGTGGTGAGGCTAACGTAGCTATCTCGTGTGCTAACTATGGTCACGAGGCTTATCTGGTAACCAAACTGCCGAAACATGAGATCGGTCAGATTGCTGTTAACTCGCTTCGTCGTTACGGCGTGAAGGACGATTATATCGTTCGTGGCGGTGACCGCGTAGGTCTGTACTACTGCGAGACCGGTGCTTCGATGCGTCCGTCAAAGGTTATCTACGACCGTGCTCACTCGGCAATCG